>PHCU01000145.1 GCA_002842345.1 Betaproteobacteria bacterium HGW-Betaproteobacteria-12
GATCGGCTTGCAGTCGATGCCGCCGACCTGCTGGAAGTAGGTGAATTGCGTCACTTCCATGCCGTTCATCCAGACTTCCCAACCGAGGCCCCAGGCGCCCAGGGTCGGGTTTTCCCAGTCGTCCTCGACGAAGCGCACGTCGTTCTTCTTCAGGTCGAAGCCGAGGGCTTCGAGCGAGCCGAGATAGAGCTCGAGAATGTTGTCCGGCGCCGGTTTCAGCACCACCTGGTACTGGTAGTAGTGCTGCATGCGGTTCGGGTTCTCGCCGTAGCGCCCGTCCTTGGGCCGGCGCGACGGCTGGACGTAGGCGGCTTTCCACGGCTCGGGGCCGATGGCGCGGAGGAAGGTGGCGGTGTGGCTGGTCCCGGCGCCGACTTCCATGTCGTAGGGCTGGAGCAGGGCGCAGCCCTTGTTGCTCCAGTATTGCTGCAGACGCAGGATGATCTGCTGAAACGTGGGTTTGTTGCTGGTCGTCATCGGACGCACTCGGAATGGCGGAAAGCCTTGAATTTTACTAGCTTTCGCCATGCTACGGCAGGCGCCCGGCGAGCTCATCTTGCCGGCCGCCGCATGCGCCCAACTGTTGTTGCGACGCAACACATTTTCCGCTGCGCAAGTCGTACGGATTGACGAAGTTCAATAAAATCAATAGAATGCGATTTGTGTTGCGGTGCAACATCGGTTCCCGGCTCCGCCCACGGCGGAGTGGCAAGGGATTCCGGCCCTTCCTCTGCCGGGCTGCCGATGTCGTACCCCCTGTAACCGTTCGCCGATGCAGCAGTCTTGTGCCGGTGGCAACTGTGAAGGAGGTCGCATGTTCGCTACGACTATTCTCGCCCCCGCTCTCCAGCGGATTTCCCTACTGATTGGTGATCTGTTCCGCAAGGCCTTGATGGTCGCCGGTCTGATCCTGGTCATTGGCCTGGTCGGCCTGCAAACCGGCCACAGCGGCCTGACCGATACCCTGAAACTGCTGGTCTCGCCGGTCGCGGCATCGATTGCCGAAGTGCCGGAAGTGCCGGCCGAAGTCGCCGATACGACGGCGCTGACGCCGCGCATGCAGGGCGCACTCGATTTCGTCTCGCGACGCTATCGCGTCGCCGGCGATGCGCTGATGCCGATTTTTGCCACCGCCCAGGCGGTCGGCCGCGAGTTGCAACTCGATCCGCTGCTGATCATTGCCGTGATCGGTGTCGAATCCGGTTTCAATCCCTTTTCCCAGAGCGGCTACGGCGCCCAGGGGTTGATGCAGGTCGTGCCGCGCTTCCACACCGACAAGCTGCCGGAAGAGTCCGCTCCGTCCGCTTTCCTCGATCCCCTGATCAACGTTCAGGTCGGCGCCCGCGTGCTGCGTGAATCGATCACCCGCATGGGGGGGCTGGAGGAAGGGCTGCAGCAGTTCGGCGGTGCCGCCAACGATCCGGCCCGGCGCTATTCGAGCAAGGTGCTGGCCGAGAAGCAGCGGTTGGAGCAGGCCGCGCTGCGCTTGCGCACGACCTGATCCGGCGGCGGCGCGGCCGCTTCCGCCAGCGGATAGCGCGCTGTAATATCGCGCCACGATTTTTCCGTGGATCCGCCGATGAAACACCTTGCATCCTGCTGCCTGCTGGGGTTGCTGTTCCTGGTGGCACCGTCCGTCAGGGCTGATGAAGTTCCGGCGGCACCGGCCAGCGCCGCAGTGTGCGCCGGCGAGTCGCCCGGCGATTTCGCGCGCGTCGACATGGCCGCCCGGATCAAGTCATATCAGGTGTTGACCGAGGAGGCACTGAGCCTGCGCGCGCAGGCCATCGCCTTTTTCGCCGAACTGAAGGCCAGCGATTCCCGCGGCGAACCGCTGTCCGGCGGCGATCTGCGCCGCCTGAATCAGGGCGCGGCGCAACTGCTGGAACAGCGGCGGGCGCTGCTCTCCGTCGCCACCCGTTACGAATGCTGGCTCGATCAGCCGGTGCCGGCCGACGAGGCGGCGGCGCGGGTGCAGGCGACCGGCATCGCCATGTCGCTGTCGGCGGCGCTGATCCTCTACGACAACTACCTGACCGCGGTCGGTCTCTACCGGGCGACGCCGTCGCTGCGCCAGCATCTGAACCGCAAGGACACCGGCTTCGCCATTCCGCGCGGCGAGTTGACGCGGATTGCCGCGTCGTTTGCCTCGGCGGTCAATCGTTCGCGGGTACGCCGCGGGCTGCTCTGGTACGAGAAGAACGGTCGCCGGCTGGCCGATTCCGCCAATCAGGACGAGCGCTACGTCGCCGCCCTGATCACCCAGAGTCCGTCCTACAACATGGTGCGTCGGGTCCGGCCGGTCGGTTATGCGGAAAGCCTGATGGGCTTTTTCGGCGTGCTGTCGATCGATACGCTGAACCAGCTGAAGAACGAGGGCGTCAATTTCTACAGCATGCTCTTCGGCAATGCCGTCGGCCTGGTCGAATCGCGGCGCGGCAAGCTCGATGCCCAGCCGCAGGTGATCGAGAAAGTCGCCGGAGCGGTGCAGGCCGGCGACATCCTGCTGGAAAAGACACCATTCCGCCTGACCGATGCCTTCATCCCCGGCCACTGGGGTCATGCCGCCGTCTGGGTCGGCAGCGAGGCCGAACTGCGCGACCTGGGCATCTGGGAGCATCCGGTGGTCCGCCCGCATCAGGCGCGCATTCGCGAGGGACGCGGGGTAATCGAGGCGCTGCGCGGCGGGGTCAAGATGAATACGCTGGCGCATTTCGTCAATGTCGATGATCTGGCTGTGCTGCGTCCGCGCACGGCTACGCCGGCGGAGCGGATCAAGGTGGTGCTGCAGGCACTGCGTCAGGTCGGCAAGGCCTACGACTTCAATTTCGACGTCGAGTCGACCGACCGTATCGTCTGTTCGGAATTGGTCTATCACGCCTACGGCGACATCCGCTGGCCGACCGCCCGGCATCTCGGCCGGTCCACGGTCAGCCCGGACAACATCGCCGTGCTCGCCACCGGCGAGGGGCCGTTCGCCGTTGCCCTGCTCTATCACGATGGCCGGGAAGTGAGCGACGCGGCCCACCGCTACATGGATACGCTGGTTCAGCGCGAGGTAGTCAGACTCGCTCGCGGCGGCTAGCCAGGCCGAGTAGCAGCACCATCAGCAGCAGCGCCGGCCCGTTGCCGAAGCGGGCATAGGGCGTCAGGCCCTGGTAGGCGGTCACCTCGGCCTGCAGCACGGCTTGCGTGAATGGCGGCAGGAGCGCCGTCACCGCGCCGTCCGGGGCGATCACCGCGGTCATCCCGGTGTTGGTCGCGCGCAGCATCGGCCGGCCGGTTTCGATGGCGCGCATCCGGGCGATCTGCAGATGCTGCGGCTGGGCCAGCGAACGGCCGAACCAGGCGGTGTTGGACAGGTTGGCGAGGATGCCGGCCTGCGGCAGGGCGGCGATGATCTCCTCGCCGAAGGCATCCTCGTAGCAGATGTTGATCGCCACCTGGCGGCCGGCGACGGCCAGCGGCGGCTGCTGCGCCGGGCCGCGGTCGAACGACGACATCGGGATGGTGGCCAGCTGCATGAACCACGAGAAGCCGGGCGGGATGGTCTCGCCGAACGGTACCAGATGTGTCTTGCTGTAGATCTGCAGCGGCGAACTGCCGATGCTCAGGGCGCTGTTCCAGTAGCGCTGGTTGTCGCCGGTCAGGGTGCCGAGGATCAGGTCGCCGCCGTGGCGGGCGACGGCGGTTTTCAGTGCGGCGATGTAATCCGGCGGCAGTTGCTCGAAAAAGACCGGGATGGCGGTTTCCGGCAGCAGCGTCAATTGCGCCGGATGCGCCTCGATCAGTTCGCGGTACAGGTTCAGGGTGCGGATCAGCGCTTCCGGGCGGAATTTCATTTCCTGCGGCACATTGCCCTGGATCAGTGCGACGCGGATCGGTTCGCCGTCGGGCGTCGTCCATTCCACCTGGCGCAGGCCGAAGCCGGCAGCCAGGATGGCGACGACCACCAGCGTGCCGCGCCAGCGGCAGACGAGCAGGGCGCCGACCAGGACGACCAGCAGCGACAGGCCATGGACGCCGAGCAGCGGGGCGAAGCCGGCCAGCGGGCTGGGCGGCGTCTGCGAGTAACCGGCGGCCAGCCAGGGAAAGCCGGTGAAGACCCAACTGCGCAGCCAGTCGCCGGCGGCGATCAGGACAGCGAAGAAGACGGCCTGGCGCCAGTCGGCGGCCGGCTGCCAGCGTTTGAAGGCGGCACCGGCGAGCAGCGGGAACAGCGCCATCACGGTGCAGAACAGGAAAGCGGCGATGCCGGCCAGCCACCACGGCATGCCGCCGAAGACCGAGAGGCTGACGTAGACCCAGGAGACGCCGCAGAGGAAGAAGCCGAGGCCGAAGGCGAAACCGCTCAGGGCTGCCTGGCGGACGCCGGTGGCGTTGCGCAACAGCAGCAACAGGCCGAGCCAGAGCGCCGGCGCCAGCCAGAACAGGTCGAACGGCGCGTAGGCCAGCACGCCGGCCGCGCCGAGCCCGGCGGCGATCAGGTAGCGGGCCGGGCGTTGCCTAGCCAGCAGCGTTTTCAGCACCGGCCTCGGGCTTGGGCAGTGGGTCGACCAGCAGCGTGTACAGCCGGCGGCTGTCGGCACGCAGCACCTGGAAGCGCATGCCGTCGATGTCGACGCTCTCGTTGCGCTTCGGCACGCGGCCGAGATGGCGCAGGATCAGGCCGCCGACGGTGTCGAATTCGTCGTCGGAGAATTTCGTCGAGAAGGCGGTGTTGAAGTCTTCGATCTCGGTGCGGGCCTTGACCCGATAACGGCCGGCGGAGTCGAGGCGGATGTTGTCGTGTGCCTCGTCGAAGTCGTATTCATCCTCGATGTCGCCGACGATCTGCTCGAGCACGTCCTCGATGGTGACCAGGCCGGCGACGCCGCCGTATTCGTTGACGACGATGGCCATGTGGTTGCGCGAGACGCGGAATTCGCGCAGCAGCACGTTGAGGCGCTTCGATTCGGGAATGAAGACCGCCGGGCGCAGCCAGTCGCGCAATGTGAAATCCTTTTCCGTATGGATGCGCAGCAGGTCCTTGGCCAGCAGGATGCCAAGGACGTTGTCGCGGTCGCCGTCGACCACCGGGAAGCGCGAGTGGGCGGCCTCGATGACCACCGGGACGATCTCGCTGAGCGGATCATCGATGTCGATGACGCCCATCTGGGCGCGCGGAATCATCACGTCGGTGACCCGGGTTTCCGAGGCGGCCAGGGCGCCTTCGATGATGGTCAGCGCGTCGGCGTCCATCAGGTTGCGCTCGTAGGCGCTGTGCAGAATCTGTATCAGCTGCTGGCGATCCTCGGGTTCGCGCAGCAGCAGGGAAGTCAGGCGTTCGATGAAACCGGGTTTACTGTCACTGTCCATGATGTTTAAACCGCATAGGGGTCTGGATAACCCAGGGCGGCGAGAATCTCCCTTTCTTCGTCTTCCATGGCCTGGGCATCTTGGTCGTTGTCATGATCCCGGCCTTGCAAATGCAGCATACCATGCACCGTCAGGTGGGCGTAATGCGCGGCCAGCGGCTTGTTCTGCTCCGCCGCTTCCTGCGCCACGACGCTCGGGCAGATGACCAGATCGCCCAGCACCACCGGTTCGGTGTCATACGGAAAGGACAATACGTTGGTCGCATAGTCCTTGCCGCGGTACTCCTTGTTCAGCGCCTGGCCTTCGTCGGCGTCGACCAGGCGGATGGCGATCTCGCCGCCGCCGGCCAATGCGGCGCGGGCCCAGCGCACGAAATCCGCCCGCAAGGGTACGCCTTCCCGGTTACAGACATATTGCACGGACAGGTTAAGACGCTTACTGGCTGCGTTTTTCATAGGCTTCGACGATGCGGGCGACCAGCGGGTGGCGGACCACGTCTTCCTTCTTGAATTGGGTAAAGGCCAGGCCGCGCACCCCGTCGAGGATCTCCATGGCTTCCTTGAGGCCGCTCTTGTGCCCCTTGGGCAGGTCGTCCTGGGTGATGTCGCCGGTGACCACGGCCTTGGCGCCGATGCCGATGCGGGTCAGGAACATCTTCATCTGTTCCGGCGTCGTGTTCTGCGCCTCGTCGAGAATGATGAAGGCGTGGTTCAGCGTCCGGCCGCGCATGAAAGCCAGCGGCGCGATCTCGATGGCGTGCTTCTCGTACAGCTTGCTGACGCGGTCGTGGCCCATCAGGTCGTACAGCGCGTCGTACAGCGGGCGCAGGTAGGGATCGATCTTCTGCGTCAGGTCGCCGGGCAGGAAGCCGAGGCGTTCGCCGGCCTCGACCGCCGGCCGGGTCAGGATGATGCGTTCGACCAGGTCGCGTTCGAAGGCATCGACGGCGGAGGCAACCGCGAGATAGGTCTTGCCGGTGCCGGCCGGACCGATACCGAAGGTGATGTCGTGTTCCTGGATCGCCTTCAGGTAGGCTACCTGGCGCGGCGTGCGGCCGTGCAGCTCGGTCTTGCGGGTGATCAGCTGCGGCCCGTCGGTCAGGCCGCTGCCGGCATTGACACGACGCACCGGGGCGTTGGTCAGTTCGATCAGGCCGAGCTGGATTTCATCGACCGACAGCGGCGCCCGCGCCATGGCATAGAAGTGGCGCAGCGCGTCGGCGGTCAGCTGGGCTTTCTCGCCGGTGATCGCGAAGCGCTCGTTGCGCCGGCGGATGACGACATCGAAGCCGGTTTCGATCTGCCGGATGTTTTCGTCCAGCGGGCCGCACAGATTGGCCAGCAGCGTGTTGTCGACCGGGGTGAGGGCGAACTCGACCGGCCGGCTTTTCGGCGCTGGCTTGCTAGTCTTCGCGGATGACAATTTCGCCTCGCAGGCTGTGCGGGAGGGCCGAGGTGATGCGTACGTCGACGAAAGTGTTGATCAGCCGCGGGTTGCCGACGAAATTGACGATGCGGTTGTTGTCGGTGCGTCCAGCCAGTTCGAGCGCGTCCTTCTTCGACAGGCTCTCGACCAGTACGCGCTGGGTGCTGCCGACCATCGCCTGGCTGATCACCTGCGCCTGCTCATCGATGCGCTTCTGCAGCCGGGAGAGGCGCGCCGACTTGACCTCGGCCGGCGTGTCGTCGGCCAGTTCCAGCGCCGGCGTGCCGGGGCGCGGGCTGTAGACGAAAGAGAAGGAAGCGTCGAAGCCGACGTCGTCGATCAGCTTCATGGTCTTCTCGAAATCCTCGTCCGTCTCGCCGGGGAAGCCGACGATGAAGTCGGTGGACAGCGAGATATCGGGGCGGGCGGCGCGCAGCTTGCGGACGATCGACTTGTATTCGAGCGTCGTGTAGCCGCGCTTCATCGCCGCCAGCACGCGGTCGGAGCCGGCCTGCACCGGCAGGTGCAGGTGCGAGACCAGCTTCGGCTGCGTGGCGTAGGTGTCGATCAGGCGCTGGCTCATCTCACGCGGATGCGAGGTGGTGTAGCGGATGCGCTCGATGCCCGGCACTTCGGCGAGGTACTCGATGAGCATCGCCAGGTCGGCCTTCTCTTCGCTGCCATCCAGATCGCCACGATAGGCATTGACGTTCTGGCCGAGCAGCGTCACCTCGCCGACGCCTTGCGCGGCGAGGTCGGCGACTTCGGTCAGCACGTCGGTAAACGGCCGCGAGACTTCGCCGCCGCGGGTGTAGGGCACGATGCAGAAGGTGCAGAACTTGGAGCAGCCTTCCATGATCGAGACGAAGGCCGAGGCGCCCTTGACGTCGGCCGGCGGCATCGAATCGAACTTCTCGATTTCCGGGAAGGAGACGTCGACCGCCGCCTTGCCGCCGGCTTTGCGCTCGGCGATCAGTTGCGGCAGCCGGTGCAGCGTCTGCGGCCCGAACACCACGTCGACGTACGGCGCGCGGGCGACGATGGCCTCGCCCTCCTGGCTGGCGACGCAGCCGCCGACGCCGATCACCAGATCCGGTTTGAGCTTCTTCAGATGCTTGATCCGGCCGAGGTCGTGGAACACCTTCTCCTGCGCCTTTTCGCGCACCGAACAGGTATTGAACAGGATGATGTCGGCGTCTTCGGGATTGTCGGTCTTGACGATCCCTTCGGAGGCGTTGAGCACGTCGGCCATCTTGTCCGAATCGTACTCATTCATCTGGCACCCGAAGGTGCGGATGAACAATTTCTTGGGCATGGGGTGACTTCTGGGGAACGGGGTTGCCGTTGGACAACCGGACTGCGGAAAAGTCGGCGATTATAACGCGGTTGACCCGCTCGCTGCCGCTCCACTATAATCCGCGCCCTCTAGCGTGGTGATGTAGCTCAGTCGGTTAGAGCGATGGATTCATAACCCATAGGTCGGCAGTTCGATTCTGCCCATCACCACCACTTTTCACCTGTTGGCTCCCGTGTCGTCACCGGCACCCTTCGCCGAGCCCCGGGTGACAGGCGGACCAAGCCTCTTCCCCGCGCCGGATGTCGACTGGATGCACGATGCAGCTTGCCTTCTGCCTCTATAAATACTTCCCCTTCGGTGGCCTGCAGCGCGATTTCCTGCGCATCGCCCTGGCCTGCCAGACGCGCGGCCATGCGGTGCGGGTCTATACCCTGAGCTGGGAGGGCGACATTCCCTACGGTTTTGAAGTGGTTCAGGTGCCGGTCCAGGCACTGACCAATGCCAGTCGCTACGAAAAATTCAGCGCCTGGGTCCAACGCGACCTGGCGGCCCGGCCGGCGGCGCGCGTCGTTGGCTTCAACAAGATGCCGGGGCTCGATGTCTATTTCGCCGCCGACCCGTGCTACGAGGAGAAGGCGCAGACGCTGCGCAATCCCTTCTACCGCCTGTCCGGCCGTTACCGGCATTTTGCCGCCTACGAGCGGGCGGTATTCGCGCCGGCCAGTCCGACGCAGATCCTGATGATTTCCGAAGTGCAGCAGCCATTTTTCGAGAAGCACTACGCCACGCCGAAGGAGCGCTTTCACCTGCTGCCGCCGGGAATCGCCCTGGACCGGCGGGCGCCGCCGGAGGCGCCGCGGATCCGCGGCGAATTCCGCGCCGAGTTCGGGCTGGCGGCTGATGACCTGTTATTGCTGCAGGTCGGCTCCGGCTTCAAGACCAAGGGCCTGGACCGTTCGCTGCAGGCCATGGCCCATCTGCCGGACGAGCTCCGCCGGCGGACGCGGCTGATCGCCATCGGCCAGGACGAGCCGAGCGGCTTCCTGCGCCTGGCGCGTTCGTTGGGGCTGGCCGAGCAGGTCAGCATCCTGCAGGGGCGCAGCGACATCCCGCGCTTCCTGCTCGGCGCCGACCTGCTGGTGCATCCGGCCTACAACGAGAATACCGGCACGGTGCTGCTCGAAGCCGTGGTCGCCGGCCTGCCGGTGCTGTGCTCGGCGGTCTGCGGCTACGCCCATTACATTGCCGAGGCGGACGGCGGCCTGGTGATTCCCGAACCCTTCGCCCAGGCAGAGATGGACCCGTTGCTGCAGCGCATGCTGCGTGACGACGACGCGCGCCGGCGCTGGCAGACCAAGGCCCTGGCCTTCGCCGAGACGGCCGACATCTACAGCAACGCTGAGCGGGCGGCTGACGTGATCCTGGCGGAGCGCCGCTGATGGCCGCGGAACTGCTGCTCGAATCACCTTTCGCCGACCGCTGGGCCGGCCAGGACCCGTTTGTTGCGGTCGAGGCGCTGCAGGGTGAGGTTTTTCGCGAACTGGAAGGACGCCGGACGCTGCGTACCGAGGTCGCCGGGCGCGGCTATTTCGTCAAGATCCACCGCGGCATCGGCTGGGGCGAGATTTTCAAGAACCTGTTCTCGCTGCGCCTGCCGGTGCTCGGCGCGGCCAACGAATGGCAGGCGATCCGCCGTCTGACGGCGGCCGGCGTCGCCACCATGCATGCCGTCGCCTACGGCCGGCGCGGCTGGAACCCGGCACGCCAGCATTCCTTCATCGTCACCGAGGAACTGGCGCCGACCATCAGCCTCGAGGACTTCTGCCGCGACTGGCCGCAACAGCCGCCAGCGCTGGCGCTGAAGCGGGCGCTGCTCGCCCGCGTCGCCGAGATGGCCGGGCGCATGCACCGGGCCGGCGTCAATCACCGCGATTTCTACATCTGCCATTTCCTGCTGCATCTCGATCCGGCGCCGACGGCGGCGGCCTTCCGTCTGTCGATCATCGATCTGCACCGGGCCCAGTGCCGGGCGGCGACACCACGCCGCTGGCGCGACAAGGATCTGGCGGCGCTGTATTTCTCGGCCCTGGAAATCGGGCTGACGCAGCGTGATTTCCTGCGCTTCCTGCGCGGTTATTTTGAGCGGCCGCTGCGCGACATCCTGCGTGATGAGGCGCCGTTGCTGCGCCACCTGGCCAGCGAAGGCGAGCGCCTGCAGGAACGCTACCGGCGCAAATACGCCCCGGGGGCGGCCAAATGAGTTCGTGGTGGATCGATCCGGCCTTGCCGCCCGCGGCCGGTCGGGCTTTCGCCAGCCTCGAGGCGGTTTTTGCGCTGGACGGCGAGCTGATCGCCAAGTCGCCGCTGAGCAGCGTGCTGCGCCTCACCCTCGATGGACGCCGCTACTACGTCAAACGCTATGTCGGCGACCGGGGCAATCCCTGGCGCAATTGGTTCGGCCTACGCAGCCGGCTGCTGAAACCGCCGGTGCAGAAGGAGTGGGAAAACCTGCTTGCCTTCCAGACCTGGGGCATCCCCACCGCCCGGCTGGCGGCTTATGGACTGGAACGCTGCGCCGGCCGCTTCGTGCGTGGGGCGTTGATCACCGAGGAACTGGCGGATACCGTTGATCTGGCGCAAATGG
>PHCU01000307.1 GCA_002842345.1 Betaproteobacteria bacterium HGW-Betaproteobacteria-12
GAGTTGGTATGGCTACGCTCGGTTTCATCACGGCGATAACGACCAGGCAATGCTTGAGCGGACAGTGGAAAGCGCTTTCCAACACGGCCGGGCAAGTTGCTCTTTCCGGGAAAATGCATGCCGCTATTTGTTGCGGTCAACGCGGAATAACGCTCGAGCAAGCCGCAAAGAATCCAGATGTTGCCCATTACCGCACCCTCCAGAAATGGGCTGCCGTAAACGTTGCTCAATGCCATGGCGATCACGGTGACGCTGAAACCCAGAGATAGGGCAATAGCCTCTGGGCTACGCGAGATTGCTGCCTGATGGCGAAATTTCGCGGCCAGGCGCCAAAGGCCCCAGAACACCCATAGCAACGCGAACAGGCCCAATGGCCCAAGCTCTGCTACGGTGAGCACGTAGAAGTTGTGTGCATCGTAGCCAGCGTAATTCGAGTAGTCGCCGATGTGTTGCTTGAATCGGTTGATGCCGACACCCAAAGGATGCTCCACCCACATTTGCGCTGCGCCGCCCCAGATTTCGAATCGACTCGCAGTGCTGGCGTCGAGCTCTTCGCCGCCGGCAGCGGTGCTTTGTTCAGTCTCCTCGACACGCTGGGTAACACTATCCGGCAAAAACGACAACGACGAAAACATTACAGCCGACGTCAACAGCGCGATGAGGATGTTGCGCCGGAGCAGCAGCACGCACAGCCCCAGAATGCCGATCAGATATGACTGCCGCGAAAACGTCACCATGATCGCCATCGCCAGAATCCCGCATGAAATGATTGCAGCGATGCGCCAAAGACGTTGCTTTTTCAGAAACAAGGCGAGTGCCACGAACATCGGCAGAAACATCGCGTAGAAAACCCCCGCCCGGTTTGCGTTGCGATAGTCGACACCGAACGGCCCCGAGGCACGACGCGTCTCGGCATAGCTCGTGATTCCGTAGTCGAGCCCTTCGCGCACCGCCTCCAGACCCGCAATCACCGCCACCACCAGAACAAGAATAATGAGCTGTCTGGTGCCTTTGATATCTTCACGGCAATTGCGGAACACGAAATAAAAAAGCGGGTAAAACAGTGCGTTTTTCCAGTAGGTAAAATCGGCCATGAAGTCCATTGGCATCATCAACAGCGCTATCGCAAAGCCGATACTCAGGGCAAAGAACCAACCGACGAATGCCGAGGCAAGTACAGCCTGTGAGGACTTGGGATATGCATGGTCCCTGCCGGCGAGGGTTATCACCAGCACCGCGATCAGGAACAGAACGTTTGACGGGTTCAGCCCTGGAATGCCGGTTTCCAGAGGAAAATGCAATGCGTTGGGAAGGTAGACAATCAACAGGGCCAACAGGCCGCGACGGAACATGACTAGGCTGCCACGCTTGTCGCGTCAACAAACCGCTGCGCCCAAAGTTCAAGGCACAACACCTGCCATAACGCTTCGCTGCGATCTGCCGCACCGTCAAGATGCTCGCGCAGCAGCGCGTCG
>PHCU01000308.1 GCA_002842345.1 Betaproteobacteria bacterium HGW-Betaproteobacteria-12
GGCGACTTGCCGCATGGTTCGATTGGCTACCAGAGCATTTTTGCTGCCGGATTGGTGTTGTTCGTCATGACCATGGTGTTCAACCTGTTCGGTCACTGGATACGCAAGCATTATCGGGAGGCCTACTGATGGCCTTGAATCCGCAACAAATACAGGCATTGATACGCCAGCACAAGCGCCGCGATATGTTGTTCGATATGCTCGGGCTGGCCGTCATGCTGCTGGCAATCCTGGTGTTGTTTGCCCTGTTTGCGCAGTTGGTGATTGACGGCGCATCGCGTTTGAACCTGGATTTTTTCACGCATTTCCCGTCGCGCCACGCGGCGCAGGCAGGCATTTTGTCGGCATGGGTGGGCAGCGTGGCAGTCATGTTTGTTACCGCGTTGGCGGCCGTACCGGTGGGCGTAGCTGCGGGCATCTACCTTGAGGAATACTCGGGCAAGGGATTGTTGGCGCAGTTCATCGAAATCAACGTCTCCAATCTCGCTGGTGTGCCGTCGATCATTTATGGCTTGCTGGCATTGGGCTTGCTGGTGTATCAAATCGGTCTTGGCGAAAGCATCCTCACCGCCGGCCTGACTCTGGCGATGCTGATCTTGCCGATCGTGATCGTATCCACCCGCGAGTCGATTCGTGCAGTGCCCAACGCCATCCGCGAGGCGGCGTATGCGCTTGGCGCAACGCGCTGGCAAACGGTGCGTGACCACGTGCTGCCTTATTCCTCGGCCGGCATCATGACTGGCGTGATTATCGGGCTGTCGCGCGCCATCGGCGAGACCGCGCCGATCATCACCATCGGCGCATTGACCTTCATTGCGTTCCTGCCGCCGCCGATGGTTACCGGTGCGCCGCCATTCATCAACTTCGACTGGCTTTCCTCGCCGTTTACCGTGATGCCAATCCAGATGTTCAACTGGATTTCACGTCCTGATCCACAATTCCATATCAATGCCGCTGCTGCCGGTGTGGTGCTGGTGGCAATGACTTTGATGATGAACGCGTGCGCCATCTGGCTGCGCTATCGCGCGCGCCAGCGCATTAAATGGTGACTCGATGAACCCTGAAAACAACAAAGCGGAAGTCCGCAACCTGAGCTTTTACTATGGTGCCTTCCAGGCGCTGAAAGATGTCAGCTTGCGGGTGGTGGACAAGCAAGTCACGGCATTGATCGGCCCATCGGGTTGCGGCAAGTCAACGCTGTTGCGCTGCTTCAACCGCATGCACGATCTGTATCCTGGCAGCCGCTACGAGGGTGAAATCCGCTTGTATCCCGATGATGTCAACCTGCTGGCGGCGGATGTCGATCCGATCGAGACCCGGCTGCGTATTGGCATGGTGTTCCAGAAGCCTAACCCGTTTCCGAAGTCGATCTTCGAGAACGTGGCTTATGGCCTGCGGGTAATGGGTGAGCGGCGGCCGGCAGTGCTGGCAGAAAAGGTAGAGAAGGCGCTGCGTGATGCCGCGAT
>PHCU01000309.1 GCA_002842345.1 Betaproteobacteria bacterium HGW-Betaproteobacteria-12
TCTGGACCGCGATGAGATCGACGCCAGCCTCGATCAGGTGCGTGGCGTAACTGTGGCGCAGGCTGTGCGGCGAGATGTTTTTTTTAGCCCGCACGCCGCCGTCACCTTGCGCAAGGTGGTCTGCACGCCGCCACGATCGAGCGGCGTGGTGGCCGTGCGCGCACCGGCCAGGCCGCCGGCACGATTGGGAAACAGCAGCATGCGATTGCGATGCCGCTGCCAGAATATTTGCAGCAAGCGATGGGTGGCCTGCGGCAACGGCACCAGACGATCCTTGTTGCCCTTGGCATCGCGGATGTGTACCCGTTGCCGCGCCGCATCGATGTCGCCGACGCGCAGCCGCAGCCCCTCGCCCAGGCGCAGGCCGAGGCTGTACAGGGTGAAGAAGAACACGCGATAACTGAGCACGCGCGTGGCGAGAAACAGGCGGTCGGCCTCGGCGACAGTCACGATATCCGGCAAGCGCTGCGAGCGCGGCGGCTTGATCAGCCCCGGTGCCCGCCGCGGAGTCTTCAGCACGTGCTCATGTTAGAACTTGAGCCCGTACAGATCGAGCTTCACCGTGCTCCAGGAGTGGCTCTCGATCAGGTCGGTGAAATACTCGACCAGTTGCGCCTCACTCAACGCATCGATGCGGTGATCGAAGTACGCGCCGAGCCGGCGGATGGCGCGCGAGTAGGCCTCCACCGTTTTGGGTTGCAAGCCCTTGAGGGTGAGGTGGTTCAAATGCAACTGGTAGTTGCGGGCAAAGGTCGCGGCGGCGACTGCGGCATTGGATTCCATCTTGCGGTAACCTCGTGTTGGTCGTGGATATCCCTCGGCCGAGGGGCGAGGTACTATCTTGACTTCACAGCAGCCGCAATGGGGCTTCCTCCGCGTAGCGGCTTCGTCCAACAATTCATTCAAGCCGAAGCCGCTTCGCGGCTCGGCTTAACTCCAGCGTTACATGGTGAAAAGATGCCTGATATCGATGAGTTAGTAGCCCAAATTCGGAAACGCTATTTGGCCATCTTTTCCGAACACGCCAAGGCCTCAGAAAACTCAGACATGCCGCGAAGCGCGCGAAGCGGGACACCCACAATCTCCCAATCACGCCAACACGGCTTGTTGTCGATCGCGCTGGCTCACTCTCCGGACGGCGGCGAGTGATGAAAGCCCCGGACACCCAAGATTACGAAATTTCCTACACGCCCATGCGCAGTTTGCTGACTGACGCATAGCGGTGAGCACGTCATGCTGTGGCCATGACGTATCCGCGCAACCAACTCGTTCCACCAGGTTCGCCCGGCACTTACCACTGCGTTTCACGTTGTGTTCGTCGTGCGTTTTTGTGCGGTAAGGATCGTTACAGCGGTCACTCGTTCGAGCATCGCCGGCAGTGGATCGAAGATCGTCTTCAGCAACTGGCAGAGGTGTTCGCGGTGTCGTTGTGGGCATATGCAGTGATGAGCAATCATCTGCAC
>PHCU01000146.1 GCA_002842345.1 Betaproteobacteria bacterium HGW-Betaproteobacteria-12
GGAAGCGGTCGGTCTCGTCTCCTACCTGCTGATCGGCTTCTGGTACACCCGGCCGACGGCCATCTTCGCCAACATGAAGGCCTTCCTGGTCAACCGTGTCGGCGACTTCGGCTTCATCCTCGGCATCGGTCTGGTCCTCGCGCATTTTGGCTCGCTCGACTACGCCACCGTGTTCGCCAAGGCGCCGGAATTCGCCAGCACCACCATCGCGCTGTTCGGTGAAGGTTCGGCCGTCTCGCTGATGACCGCGACCTGCATCTGCCTGTTTATCGGCGCCATGGGCAAGTCGGCGCAAGTGCCGCTGCACGTCTGGCTACCCGACTCGATGGAAGGCCCGACGCCGATTTCGGCGCTGATCCACGCTGCGACCATGGTCACTGCCGGCATCTTCATGGTCGCCCGGATGTCGCCGCTGTTTGAGCTGTCGACCACGGCCCTGTCCTTCGTCATCGTTATCGGCGCGATCACTGCGCTGTTCATGGGCTTCCTCGGCATCATCCAGAACGACATCAAGCGGGTGGTTGCCTACTCGACGCTGTCGCAACTTGGCTACATGACCGTCGCCCTGGGCGCCTCGGCCTACTCGGTGGCCATCTTCCACCTGATGACACACGCCTTCTTCAAGGCGCTGCTGTTCCTTGCCGCCGGCTCGGTGATCATCGGCATGCACCATGACCAGGACATCCGCAACATGGGTGGCCTGCGCAAATACATGCCGATCACCTGGATCACCTCGCTGATCGGTTCGCTGGCCCTGATCGGCACGCCCTTCCTGTCCGGCTTCTATTCCAAGGACTCGATCATCGAGGCGGTCAAGTTCTCCGACATCCCGGGTTCCGGCTTCGCCTACTTTGCCGTCATGGCCGGGGTCTTCGTTACCGCCTTCTATTCCTTCCGTATGTACTTCCTGGTCTTCCACGGCGAGGAGCGCTTCGGCAAGGACCACGGTGCGCATCACGACCACGAGGGAGACCACGACGACGAAGAGGTTTCCGCCGACCACCATCATGGTCTGGCACCTGGCCAGAAGCCGCACGAGACCCCCTGGGTGGTGACCCTGCCGCTGGTGCTGCTGGCCATCCCGTCGGTCGTCATCGGCTACCTGACCATGGGGCCGCTGGTCGCCGGCGACTACTTCAAGGGCGTTATCCACGTCGATAGCGTGGCGCACCCGGCGCTGGCCACCTTCCTTGAGCACTTCCACGGTGCCGCAGCGATGGGCCTGCATGCCTTCTCGACGTTGCCGTTCTACCTGGCCCTGGGCGGCGTGCTGCTGTCCTGGTTCTTCTACATGAAGCGCCCGGATATCCCTGCGGCCATCCAGCGTCGCTTCTCGGTTATCCACACGCTGTTCGAGAACAAGTACTACTTCGACAAGATCAACGAGTTCGTCTTCGCCGGCGGCGCCCGCGTGCTGGGCAAGTCCCTGTGGCGCGGCGGCGACGTCGCCATCATCGATGGCGTGTTCGTCGACGGTTCGGCCAAGCTCGTCGGCTGGATCTCCGCCATCACCCGCCTGTTCCAGACAGGCTACGTCTATCACTACGCTTTCACCATGATCATCGGCGTCTTTGTGCTGATGACCCTGTGGATCAATCGCGCCTAGCGTGATCAGTTCGCAGAAAAGCAAGGAATAACATGTCGAATTACCTGCTCTCTCTCGCCATCTGGATTCCGATCGCCGCCGGTCTGGGGGTGCTTGTCGTCGGTTCCGAAAGGAACGCGCCGCTGGCCCGGATGCTTTCCCTGTTCGGTGCGATCCTCGGCTTCCTGGTGACGATCCCGTTGTGGACCGGTTTCGATGTCGCCAACGGTGGCATGCAGTTCGTCGAACTGGGGAGCTGGATTCCCCGCTTCAACATCAACTATCACCTCGGCGTCGATGGCATCTCCATGCTGTTCGTCATCCTCAACGCCTTCATCACCATCATCGTCGTCGCCGCCGGCTGGGAAGTCATCAAGGAAAAGGTCGCCCAGTACAACGCTGCCTTTCTGATCATGTCCGGTCTGATGAACGGCATCTTCACCTCGCTCGACGGTGTGCTGTTCTATGTCTTCTTCGAGGCCTCCCTGATCCCGATGTACCTGATCATTGGCGTTTGGGGTGGTCCGAACCGGGTCTACGCGGCCTTCAAGTTCTTCCTCTATACGCTGTTCGGCTCGCTGCTGTTCCTGCTGGCGCTGCTCTACCTGTTTATCCATTCCGGTGGCAGCTTCTCGATCCTCGACTGGCACAAGCTGCCGATCGCACTCGGCCCGCAGATCTGGCTGTTCCTCGCCTTCCTGATCGCCTTCGCCGTCAAGGTGCCGATGTGGCCGGTGCATACCTGGTTGCCGGACGCCCACGTCGAAGCCCCGACCGGCGGTTCCATCGTGCTCGCCGCCATCGCGCTGAAGCTCGGTGCCTACGGTTTCCTGCGCTTCTCGCTGCCGATCGCGCCGGATGCCTCGCATGAACTGTCCGGCCTGGTCATCGCCCTGTCGCTGATCGCCGTGGTTTATATCGGCTTTGTCGCCTTGGTCCAGGCCGACATGAAGAAGCTGGTGGCCTATTCCTCGATCGCCCACATGGGCTTCGTGACGCTGGGCTTCTTCATGTTCAGCGCGCTGGCCGTCGAAGGCGCCCTGGTGCAGATGATCTCGCACGGCTTCGTCTCCGGCGCCATGTTTTTCTGCATCGGCGTCATGTACGACCGCCTGCACAGCCGCCAGATCGCTGACTACGGCGGTGTGGTCAATACCATGCCGAAGTTCGCCGCGCTGTTCATGCTGTTCTCGATGGCCAATGCCGGCCTGCCGGCAACATCCGGTTTTGTCGGTGAATTCATGGTTATCCTGGCCGCGGTCAAGTTCAACTTCTGGATTGCCTTCGCTGCCGCCAGCACGATGGTGGTCGGCGCCGCCTACACGTTGTGGATGTACAAGCGGGTGATCTTCGGCGATGTCGCCAACGACCACGTTGCCGAACTGACCGACGTCAACAACCGCGAGTTCGCCATTCTCGGTGTCCTGGCTATCTGCACGCTGTGGATGGGCCTCTATCCGCAACCCTTTACCGAAGTCATGCACGCCTCGGTCAACGAGCTGCTGAATCACGTCAACATCAGCAAGATTCAATAAACGGTAGCCGACATGTTCGACAATTTCGTTGTCCCCAATCTCCAGCCGGCCGCACCGGAAATTTTTCTGGTGGTGATGGCCCTGGCCATTCTGATGATCGATCTTCTCGTCAAGGACAGCCGGCGCACCGTGACCTTCGCGCTGAGCCAGCTAACCTTGATAGGCTGCGCCGCGATCCAGTTCTGGACCAGTACGGGCGAAATCACCTACACCTTCAGCAACATGTTCGTCGACGACCTGATGTCCGACCTGCTGAAACTGTTCCTGTACATGACCGTGGTCATCGTGCTGTTCTACTCGCGCGCCTACATCCTCGACCGTGCCGAGATGAACAAGGGTGAGTACTACGTGCTGACGCTGTTCGCCACGCTCGGCATGATGGTGATGATCTCGGCCAACAATTTCGTCACCGTCTATATCGGGATCGAACTGCTGTCGCTGTCGCTCTACGCGATGGTGGCGATGAACCGCGACTCGGTCACCGCGACCGAGGCGGCGATGAAGTATTTCGTCCTCGGTGCGCTGGCCTCCGGTCTGCTGCTCTACGGCATGTCGATGATCTACGGTGCCACCGGCAGCCTGGAAATCACCGCCATCGCCGAGCGCCTGTACGGCGGCGGCGTGAACAACACCGTGCTGGTCTTCGGCCTGGTCTTCCTGGTCGCCGGTCTGGCCTTCAAGCTCGGCGTCGTACCCTTCCACATGTGGATTCCCGACGTCTATCACGGCGCCCCGACTTCGGTCACGCTGTTGATCAGTACCGCCCCGAAGCTGGCCGCCTTCGCCATCGTCATGCGTCTGTTGGTCAATGGCCTGATCACCATGGCCGCCGACTGGCAAAACATGCTGATCATCCTGGCGGTACTGTCGATGGCCATCGGCAATCTGGCCGCCATCGCCCAAAGCAACCTGAAGCGCATGCTGGCCTATTCGGCGATCTCGCACATGGGTTTCATGCTGCTCGGTATCGTCACCGGCGTCGTCAGCGGCGATGCGCGCTATGCCCTGAATGCCTACAGCTCGGCGATGTTCTACGTGATTTCCTATGTGCTGATGAGCCTCGGTACCTTCGGCATGATCCTGCTGATGGCCCGCGCCGGCTTCGAGGCCGACAACATCGACGATTTCAAGGGGCTGAACAAGCGCAGTCCGTGGTTCGCCAGCATCATGATGATGCTGATGTTCTCGATGGCCGGCGTCCCGTTCTTCATCGGTTTCTTCGCCAAGTTCTCGGTGCTGCAGGCCGTCATCGCCGCCGGTTATATCTGGCTGGCCATCGTCGCCGTACTGTTCTCGCTGATCGGCGCCTACTACTACCTGCGCGTCGTCAAGCTGATGTACTTCGATGCGCCGGTCGACGAAACGCCGATCGCCGCCGGAACCGACATGCGCCTGCTGATCTCGGCCAATGGCCTGGCGGTCGCCGCTCTCGGCCTGTTCCCGCAGGTCATCATGTCGCTCTGTGCCTACTCGTTGCTGCGCTCGCTCTGAGCGAAGCCAGCGACAACAGTCAGAACGCCCCGCCGGTCGGGGCGTTTTCCTTTTCAGGAGAAGCCAATGTCAGACGATGCACACCTGATCGAAGCGGAAGTCGCCGGCGAGACCGTCTTCAAGGGCAAGCTGCTCGAGGTTCGCAAGGACCGGGTACGCCTGCCGAACGGCCAGGAGTCGCTGCGCGAGTACATCGTGCATCCTGGCGCCGTCGTCGTCCTGGCTTTTCTCGACAACGGCAGTCTGCTGTTCGAGCGCCAGTTCCGTTACCCCTTGCGCCGCGTTTTCCTCGAATTGCCGGCTGGCAAGATCGATGCGGGCGAGTCGATCCTCGACACCGCCCGGCGCGAGTTGAAGGAAGAGACCGGTTACGTCGCCAGCGAGTGGCAACATCTCGGCGTCATGCATCCGTGCATCGGCTATTCCGACGAGCGGATCGAGATTTTCGCAGCGCGCGGCCTGCATCTGGCAGGAGAACAGCAACTCGACCACAACGAATTTCTCGACGTACTTGAGCTCACGCCGGCGGCGGCCCGGCAGGCTGTGTGGGACGGCCGGATCACTGACGGCAAGACCATCAGCGCCCTGTATTGGCTCGACCGTCCCTGACCGGGGTGCGACGGTCGCACGAATATGGTGCGTTGCGCCCGATTTGGCGGCATGACCGGCTTCTCCGGCCTTTGGCCAGGCCGAGAAAACAGTCACTTAGCACTTGGTTCGGGTCTTGCTTTTAACATGACAGTTCATTTGACCGGAGCATGCTCGTGTCCATCCACGTTGCCCTAAATCACGTCACGCACTATTCCTACGATCGCCTGATCAACCTAGGGCCACAGGTGGTTCGCCTGCGCCCCTGCGCCCATTCGCGGACGCGCATCCTGTCCTATTCGCTGAAGATCGGACCGGACAAGCATTTCATCAACTGGCAGCAGGACCCGCAGGGCAATTACCTGGCTCGCCTGGTTTTCCCGGAGCAGACGCGCGAATTCCGCGTCGAGGTCGACATGGTGGCCGAGATGTCGGTCATCAATCCCTTCGACTTCTTCCTCGAGCCGCATGCCGAGAAGATTCCCTTCGCCTACGAGGCGGGCGAGCGCCATGAACTGGCGCCTTATCTTTACAAGGTCAATTACGGCCCGCTGTTTGACAAGTACGTCGCTGCCATCTCGCGCGAGCCGTTGCGCAGCGTCGATTTCCTGGTGGCTGTCAACGCACAGTTGCAGCGTGACATCAGCTACACCATCCGCATGGAACCCGGTGTCCAGACGCCTGAAGAAACACTGACCAAGCGTTCTGGTTCCTGCCGCGACTCGGCCTGGCTGCTTGTCCAGGTTTTGCGCCACCTTGGACTGGCCGCCCGTTTCGTGTCCGGCTACCTGATCCAGCTCACCGCCGACGTCAAGTCGCTGGACGGCCCGTCGGGGCCGGAAGCCGACTTCACCGACCTGCATGCCTGGACCGAAGTCTATCTGCCGGGCGCCGGCTGGATCGGCCTCGATCCGACCTCCGGTCTTTTCGCCGGGGAAGGCCACATTCCGCTCGCCTGCACCCCGGAGCCATCATCGGCCGCACCAATCAGCGGCGGCATTGACGAATGTGAAACCGAATTCAGCCACCACATGGGGGTCAGCCGGATCTGGGAAGCGCCGCGCGTCACCAAGCCGTATACCGATGAACAATGGCTGGAAATCGAAAATCTCGGCCAGCAGATCGACCACACGCTCGGTCGGCTGGATGTTCGCCTGACCCAGGGCGGCGAGCCGACTTTCGTCGCCGTCGACGATCCCGATGGCGCCGAATGGAATACTGCTGCCCTCGGTCCGACCAAGCGCCTGTTCGCTGCCGACCTGTTCCACCGCCTGCGCGAGAAATACGCGCCGAACGGCCTGATGCACTTCGGCCAGGGCAAGTGGTACCCCGGCGAACAACTGCCGCGCTGGTCGCTGAACTGCTTCTGGCGCAAGGATGGTGAGCCGATCTGGAATTCGCCGGCGCTGTATGCCAACGAAAGCGTCAATTACGGCGTCACCGCCGAGCAGGCTGGTGACTTCCTCAAGCGCGTCGCGCTGCGTCTGGGGGTGACCGACGAATACGTCTTCCCGGCCTACGAGGACGTCTATTACTACCTGTGGCGCGAGCGCCGCCTGCCGGGCAATGTCGATCCCTTCGATTCGCGGGTTGACGATGCCCTGGAGCGCGAACGCCTGATGAAAGTGTTCACCCAGGGCATGACCCATACCGTCGGCCATACCCTGCCGATCATGAAGAATGTCTGGGGTCAGTGGCAGACCGGCCCGTGGTTCCTGCGTGCCGAGCGCTGCTACCTGTTCCCCGGCGATTCGGCCATGGGCTATCGTCTGCCGATCGACTCGCAGCCGTGGACAGCGCAGAGCGACTATCCCTACGTCAATCCGCCCGATGCCGAAACGGCGACCGATCCGCTGGCCAGCTACGCCGCGCTGCGCGCCCGCGTCAGCGGCGAGCGCGAAGCTAGCGTCCCGCAGATGCAGGACCGCCGCAGCAGCTTCGCCGAGGCGCACGGCAAGGGCGGCCCGGACGGCAAGGGCCATCCCTGGGACAAGCCGACCGACACCCGCCCCGGCTTCAAGGAATCGGCCGGCTGGATCACCCGCCTGGCGATGTGCGCCGAGCCGCGCGATGGCAAGCTCTACATCTTCATGCCGCCGACCGAGAAGCTCGACGACTACCTGGAAATCGTCGCCGCCGTCGAAGCCACCGCCGACGAGATGCGTCTGCCGGTGATCATGGAAGGCTATGAGCCGCCGTCCGATCCGCGGCTGACGCATTTCCGCGTCACCCCCGACCCCGGCGTCATTGAGGTCAACATCCACCCGGCGAAGAGCTGGGAACAACTGGTCGACCAGACCACCCATCTCTACGAGTCGGCCCATTACTCGCGCCTGACCACCGAGAAGTTCATGGTCGACGGCCGCCATACCGGTACCGGCGGCGGCAACCATTTCGTGCTCGGCGGTGCGACGCCAAACGACTCGCCCTTCCTCCGCCGGCCGGACCTGCTGAAGAGCCTGATCGCCTACTGGCACAACCATCCGAGCCTGTCCTACCTGTTCTCCGGTCTGTTCATCGGGCCGACCAGCCAGGCGCCGCGCGTCGACGAGGCACGCAACGACAGTCTCTACGAACTGGAAATTGCCTTTGCCCAGATTCCCCAGCCGGGCGGCCAGGTGCCACCCTGGCTGATCGACCGCATCCTGCGCAACCTGCTCACCGATGTCACCGGCAACACCCACCGTTCCGAGTTCTGCATCGACAAGCTGTATTCGCCGGATGGCCCGACCGGCCGCCTCGGCCTGCTCGAGCTGCGCGCCTTCGAAATGCCGCCGCATTCGCGCATGTCGCTGGCCCAGCAACTGCTGCTGCGGGCGATGATCGCCCGCTTCTGGGAAGAACCCTACGCGCCGGCCCGGCTGGCGCGCTGGGGGACCGAGTTGCACGACCGTTTCATGTTGCCGTTCTATGCCGAGCAGGATTTCAAGGACGTCATGGAAGAAATGGCCGCCGCCGGCTTCCCGTTCAAGGCCGAATGGTTCGCCCCGCACTTCGAATTCCGCTTCCCGAAATACGGCGATTTCGCCGTCAAGGGCATCGAGTTCGAACTGCGCCACGCCCTGGAACCCTGGCACGTCATGGGCGAGGAGGGCAGCGCCGGCACCACGGTGCGCTATGTCGATTCCTCGGTCGAGCGCGTCCAGGTCAAGGTCAAGGGCATGGCACCGGATCGCTACGTGCTGACCTGCAACGGCGTCCCGGTGCCGCTGCAGAACACCGGCACCAACGGCGAATTCGTCGCCGGCGTCCGCTACCGCGCCTGGCAGCCGGCCTCTTGTCTGCATCCGACCATCGGCGTCCAGGCGCCGCTGGTGTTCGACCTCGTCGACACCTGGATGCAGCGTTCGCTGGGTGGTTGCCAGTACCACGTGGCGCATCCCGGCGGGCGCAGTTTCGACACCTTCCCGGTCAATGCCTTCGAGGCCGAAAGCCGCCGTCTGGCGCGCTTCTTCCGCTTCGGTCACACGCCGGGCAAGCTGCAGGTCGCGGTCCCGTCGGTCAGCGCCGAGCACCCGTTTACGCTAGACTTGCGGCGTTTCTAACCCCCGACAGCGGGTCGCGGCCCAACGGCCGCGACCGTTGGCCATCACTGGCCTGACCGCATTGCACCACTGGCAGAATGGCCCGCACCCTCCTGGCAATCTATCCGCATAGCGCCCGCCGCTACGACGAAATGTTGACGGCCGATGGCGCCGTGCGCGGGCACTGGCGGCAGTTCTTCAGCCATCTCGATTCGGTCGCGCCGGAAGAGATGCGGCGCCGGCTCGACTTTGTTGACCGGCGCATCCAGGAAAACGGCGTCACCTACAACGTCTACGCCGACGCCAACGGTTCCGACCGACCCTGGGCACTCGATCCACTGCCGCTGATCATTCCGCCCGACGAATGGGCCGAGCTGGCCTCCGCCGTGGCCCAGCGGGCGACCCTGCTCAACGCCATCCTGGCCGACCTGTACGGAGAGCAGAAGCTACTCGCCGAAGGCCTCCTGCCGCCGGCGCTGGTCTATGGCCAGCATGGCTACCTGTGGCCCTGCCAGGGCATCAAGCCGCCCGGCGGCGTCTGGCTGCATAACTACGCCGTCGATGTGGCGCGCTCGCCGAACGGCCGCTGGTGGGTCATCGCCGATCGCACCCAGGCGCCTTCAGGGGCCGGCTATGCGCTGGAGAACCGGCTGGTCGTCTCGCGCGTTTTCCCGGAGATGTTCCGCGACCTGCACGTCCAGCACCTCGCCGACTTCTTCCGCGACCAGCTCGAGGGTCTGGCCGCCCACGCCCCGGTCGACGGCGACGAACCGCCGCACATCGTGCTGCTGACTCCGGGGCCGTACAACGAAACCTATTTCGAACATGCCTACCTGGCCCGTTACCTCGGCTTCCCGCTGGTCGAGGGCCAGGACCTGACGGTCCGCGGCGACAGCGTCTATCTGAAGACCCTGCGCGGCCTGAAGCGGGTGCATGTGATCCTCCGCCGGCAGGACGACGACTACTGCGATCCGCTCGAGCTGCGCGGCGATTCGGCACTCGGCATCCCCGGCCTGCTCAATGTCGCCCGTGCGGGCCGGGTGGTCATCGCCAATGCCCTGGGCAGCGGCCTGCTCGGTTCCGGCGCGCTGATGGGCTTCCTGCCCGCCATCTGCCGCCGCCTGCTCGGCGAGAAGCTGGCCATGCCCTCGGTCGCCACCTGGTGGTGCGGCGAGAAGCCGGCACTCGACTACGTCAAGGAAAACTTCGACGAGCTGGTGATCAAGCCGGCCTATCCGACCCAGCGCATGGAGCCGGTGTTCGGCTACGAGCTGGAAGGCGAGGCGCGGGTCGAGATGCTGCGCCGCATCGAAGCCCGGCCGCATGCCTACGTCGCCCAGGAAATGGTCGAACTGTCGCAGGCGCCGACCTGGAGCCGGGCGCACGAGCGCCGCCTGTTGGCCCGCCCGGTCGGCCTGCGCGCCTACGCGGTGGCCAGCGGCGACGGTTACTCGGTGATGCCGGGCGGTCTGGCGCGCGTCGCCACCGGCGCCAATGCACGCATCATCTCGATGCAGCGCGGCGGCTCGTCGAAGGATGCCTGGGTGCTGACCAACGGCCCGGTCAGCGACTTCACCCTGCTCAAGCCCTCGGTCGGCGTCCGCGACCTGGTGCGGGCGGGCGCCAACCTGACCTCGCGGGTGGTCGAGAACCTGTTCTGGTTCGGCCGCTATTCCGAACGTTTCGACGACAGCGCCCGCATGCTGCGCGTCGCCCTGTCGCGCATCGTCGAGGCCGGCGGGGTCAAGACACCGGCGGTCGCCTCGTCGATGGCGCTGGCCGAACTGCTGCG
>PHCU01000310.1 GCA_002842345.1 Betaproteobacteria bacterium HGW-Betaproteobacteria-12
GGCGGTGTGACCCTTGAACGTCCGGGTCAGCGAAAACTCGCCGAGCTTGTGACCGACCATATTTTCGGTGACGAACACCGGAATATGCTGCTTGCCATTGTGGACCGCGATCGTCAGACCGATGAACTCGGGGAGGATCGTCGAACGACGCGACCAGGTCTTGATCGGGCGCTTGTCGCTCGTAGCGCGGACTGCTTCGACCTTGTCGATCAGATACGCATCAACAAACGGGCCCTTTTTGAGAGAACGTCCCATTTCCTACCCCTTAACGCTTGTGACGGCGCTGAACGATCATGCTGTTCGTGCGCTTGTTGCTGCGGGTGCGGTAACCCTTGGTCGGCTGACCCCACGGATTGACCGGAACGCGACCTTCGCCGGTACGGCCTTCGCCGCCGCCATGCGGGTGGTCGACCGGGTTCATCGCCGTACCGCGAACGGTCGGACGAATACCACGCCAACGCATCGCACCGGCCTTGCCGAACTTGCGTAGGTTGTGCTCTTCGTTACCGACTTCACCGATGGTGGCACGACACTCGACATGCACGCGGCGAACTTCGCCGGAGCGCAGGCGAACCTGGGCGTAGGTCCCTTCACGCGCCAGCAACTGAGCGGAGGCACCGGCCGAGCGGGCGAGTTGGGCGCCCTTGCCAGGCAGCATCTCAACGCAGCAGATGGTGGTACCGACCGGAATGTTGCGGATCGGCAGGGCGTTACCCGACTTGATCGGCGCCTCGGCGCCGCTCATCAGCTGCTGACCGACGACCATGCCCTTGTTGGCGATGATGTAACGGCGCTCGCCATCGGCGTAGCAAACGAGGGCGATGTTGGCGGTACGGTTCGGGTCGTATTCCAGACGCTCGACCTTGGCCGGGACACCGTCCTTGGTGCGCTTGAAATCAATGACGCGATAGGACTGTTTGTGACCGCCGCCCTGATGACGCACCGTGATGCGACCATTGTTGTTGCGACCGGCGTTCGCGGACTTGGACTCAACCAGCCCGGCAAACGGCTTGCCCTTGTGCAGGTTGGCATTGACAACCTGGACGACGGCACGACGGCCCGGGGAAGTCGGCTTGACTTTAACGAGTGCCATCAGGCATTCCCCCCTTCAACGAAATTGATTTCCTGGCCGGCCTTGAGGCTGACGAAAGCCTTCTTCCAGCCCTTGCGGCGACCGGTCGTGCCCTTGAAGCGCTTGACCTTGCCCTTGACGTTGGCAACTTGCACGCCTTCGACTTCGACCTTGAAGAGCAGCTCGACCGCAGCCTTGATTTCCGGCTTGGTGGCATCGGACGCAACACGGAAGACCACTTGCTCGTGCTTTTCGGCAACATAGGTGGCCTTTTCGGAGATTTGCGGTGCCAGCAGCACCTGCAACAGACGTTCCTGGTTCATCCCCACATCTCCTCGAACTTGGCCACGGCGTTCTTGG
>PHCU01000147.1 GCA_002842345.1 Betaproteobacteria bacterium HGW-Betaproteobacteria-12
AATCCGGCGGATGCCGTCCGAGGCGGAAGTGGAGGAACACTGTCGCCGGCATCGCGAGGCGGCTGAACGGCGTGACGCCTCTCCCGGGACAAGCGAAACGGGTCGGGACAGCTAGCTTTCGCCCCAGCGGCAGGTCTTTCGGTGACCCGTCCGCCCAGGGGGATGACCGGGGGATTTCCCCGGCTTGCTGCTCTGCCGAAAATTCCAAAAATGAAAAATCATTTCCCGGTGATGGGAATTTGCTGCGCCTCCCGGACCGCCCTGGCGTGCGCTGGTCGAGGCGATTCGACCGCCTGACGGGCTGTCGGGCAGGCCGTTCGAATTTGGCATGAAAACTGCGTACCCCGCCTGCGGGGGGCCTCGGCGCAGGATGTCAGCAAGGTCGATCGGGCCAATACGAACAACAAGCCATTCACGAGGGCTTTCCGTGACACCAATTCGCATGACCAGCCTTGCCGGCGCACCGCTGGCGGCACTGGCCGACAACAGCGGGCGTTTCCGGCTGTTGCCGTTTTTCGCCGCCACCAGTCTGGCGATGTTCCTGCTGGTGGCCGGGGCGCTGTGGTATTTCGAGCGGCAGCAGGGCAGCTTCTTCCGCGCCGTTCAGGACAAGCAGATCGACTTCTTCCAGCAGGTGCAGAATGACTTCGCCAGCCGCCAGGAGAGCGTCGCCCGCCGTGACCTGCTGAGCATTCACGAGGCCGGCAACGTCAATCTCACCCGCTTGTTCGCCAATGCGCTGTGGGAAAGGGATTTCGCCCCCTTCGTCGCCAAGGCCGGGCAGATTTCCGCGGCTGATTGCCGGGCGCTGGCCGATGTCGTGGACGAGAAGGATGGCAAGACGAAGCCCTCGGCGGAGAAGAAGGCCTGCTTTGCCGAGATGGGCAAAAAGATTGCGGCCTTCCCGGAGTTTGCCGCGCTCAATGCCAAGGTCTTCGACATGATGAAGAAGAGCACCGTCTTCAAGATCAAGGTGTTCGATCTGCGCGGCATTACCGTCTACTCCTCCGAGCTTGCCCAGATGGGTGAGGACAAGAGCCAGAACGCCGGCTGGCGGGGCGCCGCGGTCGATGGCAAGCCGACCAGCGAGTTGACCTTTCGCGACAAGTTCAGCGCTTTCGAGGGCGTGGTCGAGAAGCGCGACCTGATTTCCAGCTATTTGCCGGTGCTCGCCCCCGGCAGCGAAAAGGTGGTCGGCGTGTTCGAGGTGTATTCGGACGTGACGCCCTTCCTGAACCATATCAAGGCGACCTCGGCCGATATCCGCAAGGCGGCCACCGACAATCAGGACAAGGTCGAAACCGCCGCCACGGCCAACCAGGCAACCGTCGACGACTCCGCCAGGCAGACGCTGGCCATCGTGATGGCCTTGCTGCTAATGCTGTTCGCCGCGCTGTTCGCCATCGTATGGCGGGCGGCGGCAATCATCGCCCGTCAGGAAAAGGACCGCGACAGCGCCCAGCAGCAGCTCGCCCAGTCGGAAAAGATGGCTTCGCTCGGCCAGATGGTGGCCGGTGTGGCGCATCAGTTGAACACGCCGCTGGCCTTCTCCTACGCCAACGTGCAGATGGCCCAGCAGGCGTTGGCCCGCTACGAGCTGCCGCTGCAGGTGGCCGGTTCCTTCGCGCGTCTGGTCAAGGCCAGTCCCACCGACAAGCTGACGCTGAATGTCGCCGCCTCGCGCGAGCGGGTGGCCGAGATCGATCCGGCCGACCTCGATGTGCAGATGCCGCAGGCGATGCTCCAGGACACGCTGCAGGGCATCGAGCAGATGCGCGAGCTGGTCGAGAACCTGCGCGATTTCACCCGCCTGGACCGGACCAAGACGGCGCGCGTCGATCTCAACAAGAGCCTGCACAACGTCATCTACATCGCCCGCAGCGTCATTCCGACCTCGATCACGGTGCGCGAGGATTTCGCCGATCTGCCGCAGATCGAGTGCAATGTCTCGCAGCTCAACCAGGTCTTCCTCAACCTGATCAACAACGCTGCCCAGGCGATCGGCGAGAACGGGACAATCACCGTGCGCAGCCGGGTCGAGGACGCCGGCATCCGCATCGAGGTCGAGGATACGGGTGGCGGCATCGCCGTCGAGCACCTGCCGCATATCTGGGACACCTATTACACGACCAAGCCGGCGGGCGAGGGCACGGGCCTCGGCCTGAGCATCGCCCGCAGCATCGTCACCGAACATGGCGGGGAAATATCGGTGCAGACGCGGACCGGAGATGATTCCGGGACGACTTTCGCCGTCTGCCTGCCCGTCGCTGCCTAGCTGGAGGATTGCCAAATGGTCGAAAAAAAAGGACGGATTCTTTGTGTGGATGACGAGCCGAACATCCTGCGTTCGCTGAGCTGGCTGCTGCAGCGCGAGTTCGAGGTGTTTACCGCCAACGGCGGCGAGGCAGGTCTGGCCCTGGTCGCCGCCCACGATTTCGACGTGGTCATTTCCGATCAGCGCATGCCCGGCATGATGGGCTCGGAGTTCCTGCGCGAAGTGCGCAAGCTGTCGCCGCGCTCGATGCGCATCATGCTGACCGGCTACTCCGACCTGCAGGCCATGCTGCGTTCGGTCAATGACAGCGAAGTCTTCCGCTTCATCAGCAAGCCCTGGAAGATCGACGAACTGCCGGCGGTGGTGGCCGAGGCCGCCTCCATCGCCCGCCATCATCCGGCGCCCGATGCGGCGCCCGGTGAGACCGTTGACCCGGCGGAGGCCGAGAGCATCTTGCTGATCGATGACGAGGCGACGCTGGCCGAGCATCTGCGCCAGGAACTGGGGTCGGCCTTGCGGGTCATTCACGCCCAGAATATCGGCGAGGCGGTCGGCGCCTTTGCCGACAACGACATCGGCATTGTCCTGTCCGACACCCGGGTCGGTGACGTCGATACCACGGCCATGCTGCGCATGCTCAAGCAACAGCATCCGGGCATCGTCACCGTCGTCTACACCGCCGGCACCGACGCCGGCGAAGTGGTCAGCCTGATCAATCAGGGGCAGATCTTCCGCTTCATCCCCAAGCCGGTGAAACCCGCCGTGCTGGCCCTGGCGGTTACCGCTGCCGGGCGCAAACGCCAGCAATTGAAGGCTAATCCCGAACTCGCCGGCCGGCATGCGGTGGTCGAGATCGATGCCGACAGCAAGCAGGCCTTCAGCCGCGATCTCGATCAGGTTGCCCGCCAGTCGCCCCATCCGGCCGGCCAGCTGCCGTTCCTGCAGCGCATCAGCGGCGGCTTCAAGCGCCTGTTCGGCACCGCCTGAGCGGCTGACGCGCCCGGCAAGCTCCTTTTACCGGCGGTGCCGCTGGTGCCAGGCGGCAAGCAGGTAAATTCGCCAGACCGCCTTGGTCAGCAAATAGCCGGCCAGCGCCAGGCTGCTGGCCAGGGCGATCAGGCCGATGCCGAGCGGTGCGGCAACGCTGAGCATCCAGGCCTGCATGGCCTGCGTGAAGCCGACGAAATCGGTGGCCGAGAACAGCGGCGGCGCCAGGAAGCCGCTGTCGTCGCCGATGATCACCCGCCCGACCTGATAGGCCGCCAGATAGAGCGGAACGATGGTGAATGGGTTGGTATATAGCGTGGTCAGCAGCGCCAGCGGCAGGTTGACGCGGAAGAAGACGGCGCAGAAGGCCGCCCCGAGCATCTGCAGCGGCCCGGGAACCAGGCCGCAGAACAGGCCGGCGGCGACGGCACCGGCGGCCGAGCGGCGGTTCAGGTGCCATAGCCGCGGGTGCAACAGGGTGTTCTCGAACGGCCGCAGCCAGCGGTTGCGGCGGATCGTTTCGTGATCGGGCAGGTATTTCTTCAGGAAGCTGCGCATCCGGCGATTATCCCAGAAAGCCGGCGGCCGGCTGCAGGGCGGTTTACCCGCAGCCCTGGCGCGGCGATCCGTGTCATGATATTGGCATGCGTTCGGCCATCCTTGCCTTTGCTGCCGGCGTCCTGCTCTTGCAGACGTCCGGCGAACTGCCGTCAGCGGCTCTCTGGCTGGCCGGCGGCGGGCTGGCCTGTCTGCCGGTCGCCCTGTGCGCCCGGCCGGCGACGCGGGCATTGTTCCTGGTCGGCTGCCTGCTGCTCGGCTTCGGGTGGGCCGCCTGGCGCGCCGAGATCCGCCTGGGCGACGAACTCGGCCGCGAGTGGGAGGGGCGCGATGTCGAGGTGGTCGGCACCATCGCCGGGTTGCCGCAGGATTTCGAACGCGGGTTGCGCTTCGAGTTCGCCGTCGAGCAGCGGCTGACCGACGCGGCCATCGTCCCCGACAACCTGCAGCTCGCCTGGTATGCCGGGCGCACGCTGCCGCCGGCGCTGCGGCCGGGCGAGCGCTGGCGCTTCACGGTGCGTCTGAAACGGCCGCACGGCGGTGCCAATCCCGGCGGTTTCGACTACGAGGCCTGGCTGCTCGAACGCGGCATCCGGGCCACCGGTTATGTCCGGCCCGGACCGGCGACGCGGCTGGAGAGTTTTGTCTGGCGCCCGGGCCATGTCGTCGAGCGCCTGCGCGCGGCGGTCCGCGACAATTTCCGGCAGGCCTTGCCGGAAGCGGAATGGCCTTGGGTCGGGGTGCTCACGGCGCTGGTCGTCGGTGACCAGAAGGCGGTGCAGGGGGATTTGTGGACGGTGTTCAATCGAACCGGCACGACCCATCTGATGAGTATTTCCGGTTTGCACGTGACGATGGTCGCCGGCCTCGCTGGCTGGCTGTTCACTGCCGGCTGGCGGCGCGTGCCGGCGCTGGTCCTGCGGCTGCCGGCGCAGCATGCCGGGCTGCTGGCGGCGGCAGCGATGGCCGGCTTCTATGCGGCGCTGGCCGGCTTCGGCGTGCCGGCCCAGCGCACCCTGTACATGCTGCTGGTCGCCGTCGCGGCGATGCTCTCCGGGCGCCTGCTGGCGCCCAGCCGGATCCTGGCGCTGGCCTTGCTGGTGGTGCTGCTGGCCGATCCGTGGGCGGTGCTGGCGGCCGGTTTCTGGCTCTCTTTCGGCGCCGTCGGCGCCTTGCTCTATATCGGTGCGGCGGTGGTCGGCGAAGCCTCCGGCTGGCGCAGCCGACTGCGCGGCTGGGGGCTGGTCCAGTGGGCGGCGACGCTGGCTTCGCTGCCGGTGCTGCTGCTCGTCTTCCAGCAGTTCCCGTTGGTCTCGCCGCTGGCCAATCTGCTGGCGGTACCGCTGATCAGTTTCGTCGTCACGCCGCTGGCGCTGCTCGCCGCATTGCTGCCCTGGTGGCCGATCATGGCGCTGGCCCATGCGGTGCTCAACGGACTGATGGCTGTCCTTTTCTGGTGCGCCGCCTGGCCGGTCTGGCAGGCGCCGGCGCCGCCTGTCTGGGCGGTAGTGGCCGCTGGTCTGGGGGTGGCTGTTTGCCTGCTGCCGCGCGGCGTGCCAGGTCGGCTGCTCGGCGCCAGCCTGATGCTGCCGGCCATTTTCTGGCCGGCCGAAGTGCTGGCGCCTGGCGAGGCGCGCATCGACGTGCTCGACGTCGGCCAGGGGCAGGCCGTCGTCGTCCGCACCGCCGGCCATCTGCTGATCTACGATCCGGGGCCGCAGTACGGCGCCGATTCCGACGCCGGCCAGCGCGTCGTCGTGCCTTACCTGCGCTGGCTCGGGGCCGGCGGTATCGACCGACTGGTGGTCACCCACGCCGACAGCGACCATGCCGGTGGCCTGGCTTCGCTGCAGGCGGCGCTGCCGGTCGGCAGTCTGCTCTCGTCGGCGCCGGAAACCGGCGGCGAGCGCTGCGTCGCCGGCCAGCGCTGGCACTGGGACGGCGTCGAATTTGCCGTGTTGCATCCGCCGGCCGAGGCCTATGCCGTCGCCCGGGCCGGCAACAACCATCTGTCCTGCGTGCTGACGGTGACGGCTGGCAGCCGTCGCCTGCTGCTGACCGCCGACATCGAGGCCGACGACGAAGCCCGGCTGGTCGCCGGCGCGCCGACGGCACTGGCCGCCGATGTGCTGCTGGTGCCGCATCACGGGGCGAAGAGCTCGTCGACGCCGCCATTTATTGCCGCCGTCGGGGCGCGTCATGCGCTGTTCTCGGCCGGCTACCGCAACCGCTTCGGGCATCCGCGCGGCGAGGTGGTCGAGCGTTATGGGGAGAGCGGGGCGCGGATCTGGCGCACCGACCGAGACGGCGCGCTGGGCATCGTGTTGCGCCCCGACGGGGTGACGGTCGGCGGCTGGCGCCAGGCGCGGCAGCGCTACTGGCATGGACGGTGATACATTTACCGGCGGAGGAAGTGAGATGAAATTCCAGCAGCAGACAGTGCAATGCCTCAGCCCGTCCGGGTTGCACCGGATGGCCTATACCGAGTGGGGCGACCGCCACAATCCGCGCGTTCTGGTCTGCGTCCATGGCCTGACCCGCAACGGCCGCGACTTCGATGCGCTGGCCGAGGCGATGTCCGGCCATTACCGCGTGATCTGCCCGGATGTCGTCGGCCGTGGCCAGAGTGCCCGCCTGCGCGACCCGGCCGGCTATGCCGTGCCGCAGTACGTCGCCGACATGGTGACGCTGATTGCCCGCCTCGGCGTCGAGCGCGTGGATTGGGTCGGCACGTCGATGGGCGGCCTGATCGGCATGGCCCTGGCAGCCCAGGAGGGGACGCCGGTCGGCCGGCTGGTGCTCAACGACGTCGGGCCGGTGATCACCGTCGAGGCCCTGCACCGCATCGCCACTTATGTCGGCATGGATCCGACCTGGAATACCTTCGCCGAGGCGCTGGCCTACGTCAAACTGGTCAGCGCGCCTTTCGGCCCCTTGACCGAGGCGCAGTGGTGGACGCTCACCGAAAACAGCGTCGGCCAGCGCGCCGATGGCCGCTGGGGCTTTCTCTACGATCCGCAGATCGCGGCGCCGTTCAAGGCCGCCTTTGCCGACCAGGATATCGACCTGTGGCCGGTGTACGAGCGCATTACCGGTCCGACGCTGGCCATTCGCGGCGCCGCCTCCGACCTGCTGCCACGGGCCACCTGGCAGCAGATGGGCGAGCGCGGGCCGCGTGCGGTGCTGGCCGAAATTGCCGACGTCGGCCATGCGCCGATGTTCTTCGACGAGGCGCAGATTTCCGTCGTCCGCGAATTCCTGCTCGCTGCATGAAGCATGTCACCGTGGCCGGCTGCCGGCTGGAATACCGTGATTTTCCCGCCACCGCCGACGATCGGCCGACCCTGCTGCTGTTGCACGAAGGGCTGGGCTGCGTCGCCATGTGGCGGCATTTTCCCGAAAAGCTGGCGGCCGCCACCGGCTGCCGCGTCATCGTCTGGTCGCGCGCCGGCTATGGCGGCTCGCAGCCCTGGCCGGAGCCGCGCCAGCCCGACTACATGCACCGCGAGGCCCAACAGGCGCTACCCGAGCTGCTCGCCGTGCTGGGTATCGAACGGCCGGTGCTGATCGGTCACAGCGACGGCGGCAGCATCGCCCTGATCTTCGCCGGCAGCTTTCCCGAAGTGCCGCTCGGTATCGCCGTGCTGGCGCCGCATGAATTCGTCGAGGAAGTGACGCTGGCCGGTATCCGTGCGGCACGGGCGGCGTGGACGACGACCGACCTGGCGCAGAAGCTGGCGCGCTACCACCACACGCGCACCGAGCAGGTGTTCCGCGACTGGAACGATACCTGGCTGTCGCCGGCCTTTCGCGACTGGAATATCGAGGACTATCTGCCGCCTATCGCCTGCCCAGTGCTGGCCATTCAGGGCGTCGACGACGAATACGCGACGCTGCGCCAGATCGAGGTCATCGCCGAGCGTCTCCCCGGCACGCGGCTGCTCGCGCTGCCCGCTTGCGGCCATACGCCGCAGCGCGACCAGGAAGCGGTGGTGCTCGCCGCCCTGAGAGAATTCGTCGGCCAGCTGGCGGCGACAATCTTCCAATAATTGAGAAATATCACCGATTTCCCCCCATAGTTTTCCGCTATAGTCCGGCAAAACAGTTAACAATATGTGGAGGAGCGGTGCGATGAGGGTGTTCCACACCCAGTGGAAGCTGCTGGGCGCCTTTCTGGCGCTGCTGGCGCTGCTCATGGCCTACAACATCCATGACTCCCGCCGCACCAAGGCCAGCGAAGAGCGTGTACACCTGAGCAATCTCGCCGCCATTTCCGCCGACATCATCGAGCGCCGCCTGCAGGGCACCGACCAGTTGCTGCAGACCGTGATCGGCAATGTGCCCGCCTGGTCGGTGGCTGGCGACCACTGGCAGTCGGCCAATAGCCAGTTGACGCAACTGGCGGGTCTCGGCCACGGCACCGCGATCCTGATGCTGATGTCCTCGAGCGGCGAGGTGCTGGCGTCCAACCGTTACGATCTGCTCGGCCAGAATTTCGCCCATCGGCATTATTTCCGCATGGCCCGGGAGGCGCGCGATGGCCAGACGCGGATCGTCTCGCCACCGTTCCAGACGGTATTCGGCAATTACACCTTCACCATTTCGCGCAGGCTGGTCGACGGCCAGGGGCGCTTCGCCGGCGTCGTCATGGCCAGCATGGACATGCCTTTTATCGGTCAGTTGCTGGAGCGCACCCTCTACGCCGAGGACATGTGGACGGCGCTGGCCCACGGTAACGGCATCCAGATCATGATGGTGCCGGAGCGGCCGGGGCAGGCCGGGAAAAACCTCGCCGTGCCCGGCTCCTTCTTCTCGCGCCATGCCGAGAGCGGTCGGCAGGACAGCTTCCTGACCGGCATCGTCACCGCCACCGGCGAAGAACGCATGATGGCGCTGCGCACCATCCACCCGGCCGGCCTGCACATGGACTATCCGTTGATCCTCGCCGTCGGGCGGGAGATCGATGCGGTGTTCACCGACTGGCGGCAGCGGGCCCTCGCCTGGTTGATGCTCTATCTCGGCGTCGCGGGGCTGGCCTGCGCCGGGCTTGGGTGGTATCAGAAGAAGCACCGCGAGGACTGGGAGACCATCCTGCGCAAGCAGGCGCTGGTCGATACCGCCACCGACGGGATCCATGTGCTGGCCATGGATGGCCGGCTGGTCGATGCCAACCCGGCCTTCCTGAGCATGCTCGGCCTGCCGCCCTCGGCCATCGGCCAAACGCAGATCGATGCTATCGATGCCGTGCATACGCTCGAGCAGATTCGGGAGAATATGCGCCGCCTGCAGGCTTCCGGGGAAACCCTGCGGCTGGAGACCCGGCATCGCCACGCCGACGGCCATCTGCTCGATGTCGAAATCACCTGTCGCTGCCAGGAACTGGACGGCGAGACGCTGCTCGTCGCCTCGTCGCGCGACATCGGCGAACGCAAGCTGACGGTGGAGCGTCTGGCGCAACGGGAACTGGACCTGAAGACGATCATCGAAACCGAGCCGGAGTGCGTCAAGCTGGTGGCCGAGGATGGGGCGCTGTTGCAGATGAACCAGGCCGGACTGGCGATGATCGGGGCCGAGTCGCTGGCGCAGGTGGCCGGCTGCCTGGTCAGCGATCTAGTCGCGCCCGAGCACCGCGAGGCTTTCATGGCGCTGAACCGGCGCATCTTCGCCGGCGAATCGGCGACGCTGGAGTTCGAAATCATCGGCCTGACCGGTGTCCGCCGCTGGATGGAGACCCATGCGGTACCGATGCGCGACACCCAGGGGCGGGTCACGGCGCATCTGGCGGTGACCCGCGACATCACGCAGCGCAAGGCCGCCGAAAAGGAACTGGCCAAGCTGCACCAGGCGGTCGAGCAGAGTCCGGAGGGCATCTGCATCACCGACGCCGACGGCAACATCGAATACGTCAACCGCGCCTTCATGAGCAGCAGCGGCTACACCTGGGAGGAACTGATCGGGCGCAATCCCCGCGTGCTCAACTCCGGCCACACACCGCGCGCGGTGTACGAGGAGATGTGGGCGCGGCTGCAGGCGGGCGACGTCTGGGTCGGCGAACTGGTCAATCGGCGCAAGAACGGCGAGATCTATGTCGAGTCCGAGATCATCTCGCCGGTCCGCCAGGCGGATGGACGGATCACCGATTACCTGGCGATCAAGCAGGACGTCACCGAGAAGAAGCAGTTGCAGCGTGAAGTCGAGGCCTACCGGGAGCATCTCGAGGATCTGGTGCGCAACAAGACCGCCGCCCTCGAGGAGGCCAATGCCTCGCTCGCCGTATCGCGCGATGCGGCCAATCAGGCGGCCCGTTCCAAGGCGTCTTTCCTGTCCAACATGAGCCACGAGATCCGGACGCCGATGAACGGCATCCTCGGCATGCTGCACCTGCTGCGGCGCAGCGCGCTCGATGCCAAGCAACTGGGCTGCCTGGGCAAGATCGAGCATTCCGCCAATCATCTGCTGGCGCTGATCAACGACATTCTCGACCTGTCGAAGATAGAGGCCGGCAAGCTGACAGTCGAGCGGCTACAGGTCAATGTGCCGCAGATCGTCGCCAACGTCGCCTCCATCATCAATGAGCTGGCTGGTGAAAAGCAGCTGGCCATAAGCACCGATCTGGCGCCCTTGCCGAGCGGCCTGCTTGGCGATGC
>PHCU01000311.1 GCA_002842345.1 Betaproteobacteria bacterium HGW-Betaproteobacteria-12
TTGGGCTCAAGAATGATGATCAGCGGTGCAGAAATTGTAATCAGGTGCCTGCAGGAAGAAAAGGTCGATTGTGTTTTCGGTTACCCGGGCGGGTCCGTTTTGCACATTTACGATGCGCTTTTCAAGCAGGAACAGGTCAAGCACATTCTGGTTCGCCATGAGCAGGCTGCTGTTCATGCCGCCGATGCCTATTCGCGTTCGTCGCAGAAGGTCGGCGTCGCGCTGGTGACTTCCGGTCCCGGCGTGACCAATACGGTGACCGGCATCGCCACCGCCTACATGGACTCGATTCCGATGGTCGTGCTGTGCGGCCAGGTGCCGACCCAGTACATCGGTCAGGATGCCTTCCAGGAGTGCGATACCGTCGGCATCACCCGGCCCTGCGTCAAGCACAATTTCCTGGTCAAGGACGTCAAGGATCTGGCCACCACTATCAAGAAGGCCTTCCATATTGCTGCCACCGGGCGTCCGGGGCCGGTCGTGGTCGACATTCCCAAGGACATCACCGCCCAGATGGTCGAGTTCGAGTATCCGAAGTCGATCCAGATGCGCTCCTACAACCCGGTGGTCAAGGGGCATCTCGGCCAGATCAAGAAGGCCGTGCAGATGCTGCAGGAAGCCAAGCGGCCGATCATCTACACCGGCGGCGGCGTGATCCTGTCCGACGCTTCGGACAAGCTGACCCAGCTCGCCCGCAAGCTCGATTTTCCGGTCACTAACACGCTGATGGGCCTCGGCGGCTATCCGGCCACCGATCGCCAGTTCATCGGCATGCTCGGCATGCACGGTACCTTCGAGGCCAACAATGCCATGCACTATGCCGACGTGATCCTCGCCGTCGGCGCCCGCTTCGATGACCGCGTGATCGGCAATCCGGAACACTTTGGGAGCGAGAAGCGCCGCGTCATCCATATCGACATCGATCCGTCGTCGATCTCCAAGCGGGTCAAGGTCGATGTGCCGATCGTCGGCAATGTCGCCGACGTGCTCGACGAGATGCTCAAGCTGATGGATGGTGGCTTCAAGGCCGAACCGGAAGTGGCCGACTGGTGGAAACAGATCGATGAGTGGCGGGGCCGCAAGTCGCTGGCTTACCGCCAGAGCGAACACATCATGCCGCAGTACGTGGTCGAGAAGCTCTACGAGGTCACTGGCGGCGACGCTTTCGTTACCTCGGACGTCGGCCAGCACCAGATGTTCGCCGCCCAGTACTACAAGTTCGACAAGCCGCGTCGCTGGATCAACTCCGGCGGCCTGGGCACCATGGGTGTCGGCCTGCCATACGGCATGGGCGTGCTGATGGCCAATCCGGATGCGCAGGTTGCCTGCATCACCGGCGAAGGCTCGATCCAGATGTGCATCCAGGAAATGTCGACCTGCAAGCAGTACGGCTTCCCGATCAAGATCATCAACCTGAACAACGGCATGC
>PHCU01000312.1 GCA_002842345.1 Betaproteobacteria bacterium HGW-Betaproteobacteria-12
TAACACAATGAAAAATAGTGTTGACAGTCAGAATTCGCTTTTTAATTCAGAAGAGTAGGCGGTTTTCGGGGAATTTTTCATGATTCCCGGCCGACCCTCGACAGGTCTTGTCCCTTGGCCTTGACCTGTTGCTTAATGGCGGACTAGGCTTTTCACAAACCATAAACCAGATCGACATAGGCGGTAGATGTTCGACGTTGGAAAAGGAGATCAGCGATATGTACACCGTGGCGACCATTGCGACAGGACTCGTGGCCTTGCTGCACATCTATATCTTGTATCTGGAAATGTTTCTGTGGGACACCGCCAAGGGGCGAAAGACATTCGGCCTCACGCCGGAGTTTGCCGCGGCATCGAAAGTGCTCGCTGCAAATCAGGGGCTCTATAACGGTTTCCTGGCGGCGGGCCTGATCTGGGGAATGTCGCAGGGGCCAGCCAACCAATCGGTCACGATGTTTTTCCTGGCGTGTGTTGTCGTGGCCGGCGTTTTCGGGGCCGCCACGTCGAGCCGCAAGATCCTTTTCGTGCAGGGACTTCCCGGCGCCATTGCTTTGGTTTTGGTGCTTTTGTCGGGGATGTAGCGCTCGGTTGCGGTTTAAACCCCTCGCCAACCCTCCGCCTTGCCAGGGGAGGGCGCGCGATTGTCGCGAAGGTGACAAGCTTGTCCGGCGGCGTGCGCGGCGATTGCCCGTCCATGGCGGGTTTGGGCGGTTCCGGTGGGTGGCATTGCTCTTGCATCGCAAGCTTCATTGCCATTTAGCCTACGCCAAACATGAACACCGTCGCCAGACCCGATTTTCGCTGTATTTCCGCTAGTGAGACCGTCTCATTGATGCGCGGCGAGCCGCCGGCCATCGTCTTTGACGTGCGCGACATGGCCAGTTTCCAGAAGGGGCATGTCGACGGCGCCGCGCATCTTTCCGAGGATAGGCTGCTGGCCTGGATGAAGCGCCTGCCGAAGGAGGCACCGGTGGTCATCTACTGCTACCACGGCAACGCCAGCAAGGTTTTTGCCCAGATGTTCGTCGATTTCCGCTACACCAACGTGTTCAGCGTCGATGGCGGCTACGCGCCGCTGGCCGCTGCCTTGGCTACGCCGGTTGCGGCATGACGGCAGCGCATGTCGCCGGCTGGGTGCAGGCGCATCCTTTGTCGGCGAGCGATGTCGATTGCGCCACCACGGTCATGCTCAAGATCCTCGACGGCAAATGCAAGATGGGGCGCGTCGACAAGATCGTCATGGAAGCGCTCTACGACGCCGTCAAGGATCGGCCCGGCGAGCGCTTTGGCGACGAATTCCACGCCCTGATCGGCGAGGCCCGGCGCGAATCGAGCGAGGCGCTCAAGAATTTCATTTACGAAAAACGCGTGCTGGCTGAAACCGAACTCTCCCGCCCGGTGATGAAGGCCTTCAAGGCCATGATC
>PHCU01000148.1 GCA_002842345.1 Betaproteobacteria bacterium HGW-Betaproteobacteria-12
CGCCGATGATAGTGAGTACTACGCTCGCGAAAGTAGGTCACCGCCAGGCTCCCCATTCAAAGCCCCTCCGTACAAAACGTACCGAGGGGCTTTGTGCTTGGCAGGTAGCGGGATCTATTCAGTAATGCCTGTGACAATGGCGAAAGTATAATTCGCCGACGCAATACGCTGGAGTATGGAAATGTTTGATTGGCGGGACTACGGAAACGGCATCGTGGCCTTCGATGCAGGTTATGTTCGTCCGCTGCTGGCGGCGATTCACATGATCATCGAAGATGGCCGCATCGCCATTATCGACACCGGTAGCCGCGATGCACTGCCCAACGCCCTGGAGGCACTCGAGCGCCTCGGTTTGCCCCGTTCTGCGGTTGATTACGTGATTTTGACGCACATTCACCTGGATCATGCGGGGGGTGCCGGGCACATGATGGTAGCTTTTCCTGAGGCTCGACTGGTAGTGCATCCTCGTGGTGCACGCCACATGGCCGAGCCCGCAAAACTCGTGGCCGGTGTGACAGCTGTTTATGGGGCGGAGTACGTTGAGCGGGTCTATGGCGACATCCCGCCGATTCCAGCCGAACGGATTATTTCAGCGCCTGATGGCCATCTCGTTTCGCTTGCCGGGCGTCAGTTGCTCTGCCTGGATACGCCCGGCCACGCACGCCACCATATCTGCATTGTCGATCAGTTAACCGGTGGGATTTTCACGGGAGACATGTTCGGACTCTCATATCGCGAACTGGACGTCGGAGGTCGGCCTTTCATTTTTCCCACGACGACACCGACGCAATTTGACCCTCGGGAAATGCGTGCCTCCATCGCACGACTACTCGCGTTGTCGCCCTCAGCTGTCTATCTGACTCATTACAGTCGCCTGGATGATGTGGCGCAGCGTGGCGCTGATCTGCTGCGTCATCTGGATGCGCTGGTTGCACTGGCCGAGGCAGAGGCGAGTAGTGGAGAGGAGCGGCACCAACGTATCAAGCAGGCGATGACCGACTACCTGTTCGCGCAAATCCGTGCCCATGGTTGCACCTTGCCGGACCAGTCGTTGCGTGAAATCTGGGAGACCGATCTCGAGCTGAATGCGCAGGGGCTAGGCGTCTGGCTCGATACGCGGGCGGCGTGATCAACGTTCACTGCTAGCCTATTGTGCTGGTTCAGCCGGCAGTTATGAGATCGATCGCGCGTGCCGCAGCGGTCATGCCGAAGACGGCGGTGACGCAGACCGAAGAGCCGAAGCCGGCGCAATTCAGGCCGGCCGGGCTGGTAGCAACCGCGCAACTGCTGTCGGCTTTGGGGTAGCGCAGCGGTTCAGTCGAATAGACAGCCGATACGCCGAATTTCTTGCTGTCACGCGGAAAGCCATGCTCCCGTCGCAACTGTGAGCGAACCTTGGCCAGTAAGGGGTCCTGGACAGTCTGGCTTAGATCGCTGATAACGATTCGTGTCGGATCTGTTTGCCCGCCTGCCGCACCTGCCACCACGATAGGCATGCGGCGTTGCCGGCAATGGACGATCATGGCTACTTTGGCGCGCACTTGGTCAATGGCATCAATGATCACCGAATAGTCGCCAGCCAAAATCTCGCCAACATTCTCCGGGGTGACGAAGTCCTCGACGCAATGGACGGAGCAGGACGGGTTGATGGCCAGAATACGTTCCGCCATCGCCTCGACCTTGGCTTTGCCCCAAAGGTCGTCCAGGGCGTGAACCTGACGGTTGGCGTTGGACTCGGCGACCATGTCGAGATCGATCAGCGTGATCCGGCCGACAGCGGTGCGGGCCAGGGCTTCGGCACTCCAGGAACCGACGCCGCCGATGCCGACAACGACTGCATGGGCGTTGCGCAGGCGGGCGGACCCTTCTTCTCCATACAGGCGGGCAACGCCACCGAAGCGGCGCTCGTGATCGACCATCATCAGCTTTCGATGGTCTTGCGAATCACCGCATTAAATGGCGCGATCCATTCCGGAGCGAACTGTTTGTCGCAGGCATTGACTTCGGCAATGGCACGCAGGACCGAGCGATTCTTGCCGCGGTGGATATGCTTGAGCATCACTGCTTCAAAGGCATCGACGATGGCGAGAATCCGGGCGCCGGGGCCAATCGCCTTGCCCTGAAGTTCATCGGGATAGCCGGCGCCGTCGGGCATTTCGTGATGCTGGGCAACCATTTCGGCGGCCCCTTCCCAGCCAGGGATGCGTTGCAGCAGGCCAGCGGCGAGGCCAGGATGGTTGCGCAACTGCTGTTTGTCCTCCGCCGTCATCTTGCCCACTTTCAGCCAAATGGATTCCGGCAGGAACATCATGCCGACATCGTGCAGATAGACGGCCGCTTCCAGCTGTAATGGATCGACCGGGTTGCCGGCAGTCTTGTTGGTCTCCAGCGCCAGGCGCAGGATGCGCATGGTCCGCCCCTTGAACAGCGGCGAACGACTCTCCAGCTGCAGCGCCAGCGAGCGGAAAAACTGCAGGTCCGCCGAGGCATTCTTGTGTTCACCGCGACTGGCACCGATGCGCGGGGCTCTGCTGGATATCTCGGCAATCACCGACGGAAAACCAGTGACCGTTTCAATCAGCGCCGCACAGTTGCTGTCGACATCGCTGACCGATGAGCTCGCGAGTCGCTCAAGTCCTTCAAGCAATTCCGGCAGGCGTAGGTGATCCAATGCCTTGCCGCCGAGCAGGGCATCGGTGGCTAACTCCAGGCGATCGACGGCGAGCAGGAGCAATTCGGCCAGGAGTTCGGTAAAGGCGATTTCGCCCTCACGGAAACGTGCCATCATGCTTTCAATCGGATGGGCGATGGCGACGCCAAGCTCGAACTTGCACAGCGACGCATCGCCCTTGATGTTGTGGATGGCCCGGAACAGATCGGCAGTAATTTCGCGGTCAGCCGGGCTCTTCAACAGGCGGGCGACATCATGCTCAATTTGCGGGGCACGATCGGTCAGGACATCGGCAAACTCCTCAAGCGCCTCGCGATCCTGAACCACAGGCGCAATGATCGAGCGAATGTCCATGCCAGCCTCTTCGTATAGTTTGCAACCGCCAGAGTTTAGCCGAAAGCCACCCGGATTCGCTGGAGAATCCTGATCTTTCGGCCTTGACTGCCCACCTGCCGGCCCCTAAGATTCCGCGCTTCACCCAACAATTGCCTAACGTGACTCTGGAACAGCTCTATACCCTGATTGGCCCGGATATGAAGGCCGTCGACATGGTCATCCGCGATCGACTGCACTCCGATGTCGTTCTCGTACGTCAGGTGGCGGAGTACATCATCAGTGGCGGCGGCAAGCGCATGCGTCCGGCTTTGGTGTTGCTCGCTGCTGGTGCCATGGGCTATCAGGGCTCCCGGCACCATGAGATGGCGGCTGTCGTCGAATTCATTCATACCGCGACGCTGTTGCATGACGACGTCGTCGACGAGTCGGCGCTGCGCCGCGGGCGCGATACGGCAAATGCCATGTTCGGCAATGCCGCCAGCGTTCTGGTCGGCGATTTCCTTTATTCGCGCGCCTTCCAGATGATGGTGGCGGTCGACGACATGCGTGTCATGCGCGTGCTCTCCGATGCGACCAATATCATCGCCGAGGGCGAAGTCCTGCAATTGATGAACTGTCATGATGCCGATGTCGATGAGGCGCGTTACATGCAGGTCATTCACTACAAGACAGCCAAGCTGTTCGAGGCGGCTGCCCAGCTTGGCGGTATTCTGGGCGGCGCCGATGTGGAACTGGAGCAGGCGCTGGCCCGCTACGGCATGCATTTGGGCACGGCATTCCAGTTGGTTGACGACGTGCTCGACTATTCCGGCAAGGAGGCCGCCACGGGCAAGCATCTCGGTGACGATCTGGCCGAGGGCAAGCCGACGCTCCCGCTGATCCACGTCATGCAGTGTGGCACGCCCGAGCAGGCCGCCTGCGTACGCAGGGCCATCGAAGAGGGTGGGCGGGACGATTTCCCCGCCGTGCTTGAGGCCATTCACGCCAGTGGCGCGCTGGACTACGCCCGCGCTCGTGCCGTGAAGGAGGCGGAACTGGCAAGAGTGGCAATAAATGCTTTGGGGGATTCAAATTATAAAAAAGCTCTGCTACAATTGACGCTCTTTGCAGTTGAGAGAAACCACTAGGTCTCTTTTTAGCAGCATCGGAGTGTAGCTCAGCCTGGTAGAGCACTGCGTTCGGGACGCAGGGGTCGCAAGTTCGAATCCTGTCACTCCGACCAATTTGGTCAGGAAAAAGCCTTGAGAAATCAAGGCTTTTTTCTTTTGTTTGCGCCGTTTCATCCCATCGATGCTCGCATTGGATGGCATCGGGCAGCCGGCACTTACCGCCGCAACGAACCGACGATCCCCTGCCGCCCCGGTTGAACTTGGCAAGCGCCGGCGTGCCGCTGTGGCCCTGGCGGCGATTGCGTTAATATCGGCAGCGCGGCGCATCTTGACACCTGCCGCGTCGCTCCATTTCAAGCTCTGTGAGGCAATGATGAAGTTCCTGCTGCTCGTGGCGTTGCTCGGCGTGATCTGGTGGGTATGGAAGAAGCGCGCGGCCGTGCCGCCGTCGGCGCCGCGTCCCGATCCGCGACCGGAGAAAATGGTGGCCTGCGCTCATTGCGGACTGCTGCTGCCGGAAAGCGACAGCATTGCCGCCGGCGATTCCTTCTACTGCAGCGAGGCGCATCGCCAGGCTGCCGACGCCGGACGCCGATGAACGACTGGTTGTCGTCCACCTGGGAGCCCAACTGGCGCTCCTTTCAGTATTTCAATCTGTATCGCCTGGTCTTGGCTGGCCTGTTCTTGCTGGCCATGCTCTTTCCGCACGAGCTTACCGCTCGTCTGAATCTGCTGCCGTCGTCGCCCATGTTGGCGTTGACCGGCGGCTACATGGTGGCGGTCATCGCCGGCCTGCTGCTCTCCATCCACTGGCAGAGGCGCTTCAATTTCCAGTTGTCGCTGCAGATGCTGGTAGATGTCACCGTGGTCAGTCTGATCATGCTGGTGGCGGGTGGTGTCGGCAGCGGCCTGGGGATCCTCTTGCTGGTATCCCTGGCGGCGGCGAGCCTGGTCGGGCGGGGCAGACTGGTCCTGCTTTATGCCGCGCTGGCAACGCTGGCCGTGCTGGCTATCCAGATCTACGGCATTCTCACCTTGCGCTTCGAGGAAGCCTCGGTGGTGCAAGCCGGTTTCATTTCCGCCGGATTTTTTGCTACGGCCATCCTGGCCCGGTTGCTCGGACAACGCGTGATGATTAACGAGGATCTGGCGCGTCGGCGCGGCGTGGCGCTCGACAATCAGATCCGCATCAGCCAGCGGATCGTCGAGCGCATGCAGGATGGCGTGCTGATCGTCGGCGACGAAGGCGTGGTTGGTCGTCACAATCCAGTTGCCAGGGCCATGCTAGGCCTGCCCAATGAGGATCATCTGCATTTGGCGATAGTCGCGCCGATGCTGGCCAAGGCACAGGCCGTCTGGGTGTCTGGCGGCGACGAAACAGTACAGTTCGCCGGAGCGGACGGCCGGGAATTGCAGGCGCGCTTCGAGCGCACCAGCAGTTCCGATAAAGAGCTGCTGATTTTTCTCGAGGATGTCAGCCGCATCAAGGAACGGGCGCAGCAGATGAAGCTGGCGTCGCTTGGCCGGCTGACGGCCAGTATTGCCCACGAGATCCGCAACCCGCTGTCGGCCATCAGCCACGCCGGTGAGTTGCTGCGCGAGGAGCGCCGGGGCGAGATGCAAGAGCGGTTGTTACGTATTCTCAACGACAATGTCGTGCGTCTCGATCGCATTGTCCAGGATGTGCTGCAGTTGGGGCGCCAGAGTCGGGCCCAGCCGGAGCAACTGGCGCTGGCTGAGTTCTGTGCGAGCTTCGTCGAACATTTTGTCGCGGCCGAGAATCTGTCTGCTGACGTCGTGCAACTGATAGCGCCGCAGCCTGTCGATATCTGCTTCGATCGATCGCACCTGCACCAAATCTTGTGGAACCTGGTCAGCAATGCCCTGCGCCACTCGTCACGCGCTAGCGCGGCCGTTCGCCTGCAAGTGGTCGCTGTGGCGGAGGCCGGCCGGGTAGAATTGCACGTGATCGACGACGGTCCCGGGGTTCCGGATACGGTGCGCGAACAAATTTTCGAACCTTTTTTCACGACGCATCATCAGGGAACCGGGTTGGGATTGTTCATCGCCCGTGAGCTTTGTGCCGCCAACGGGGCCACGCTGGCCATTGCCGCCAATGCGCCGGGCGGGCACTTCATCATTGCTGGGAGAAACGACAAGTGTCAGGTACCAGAAGCGACCGCCGGCCACGTGAAGAACTGAGCCGGGTTCTCGTCGTCGATGACGAGGCGGATATCCGCGAATTGATTGACCTGACGCTGGTCCGCATGGGGCTGGCGGCAGAGTGCGTGGGGTCGGTCGGCGAGGCGCGGGCCGCGCTCGACGCCGGGCCCTTCCAGCTATGTCTGACCGATATGCGGTTGCCGGACGGTGTTGGGCTCGATATCGTCCGCTACATTGGCGACCACCATCCACAGACGCCGGTCGCCGTGATCACCGCTTTCGGCAGCACCGAGAATGCGGTGGCGGCGCTGAAGGCCGGTGCTTTCGACTATCTGGCCAAGCCGGTGGGACTGGAGCAGTTGCGGGCCCTGGTCAAGTCGGCGCTGCGCTTGCCGGATGGCGGCCGTGACAGCGATGAGGCCCTGCCGGGGCTGATTGGCGATTCGCCAGCGATGCAGCAGGTGCGGGAGATGATCGAAAAGCTGGCGCGCAGCCAGGCGCCGATCTACATTTCCGGCGAATCCGGCAGTGGCAAGGAACTGGCGGCGCGCCTGATTCATGCGCGCAGTGCCCGCAGCGCCGGCAACTTCGTCCCGGTTAATTGCGGGGCGATTCCGGAAAACCTGATGGAAAGCGAGTTTTTCGGTTATCGCAAGGGCGCTTTTACCGGTGCTGAAGGCGATCGGGACGGTTTTTTCCACGCCGCCAGCGGTGGCACGCTGTTTCTCGACGAGGTCGCCGACCTGCCGCTGGCCATGCAGGTCAAGCTGCTGCGGGCGATTCAGGAAAAGCGCGTCCGCAAGGTTGGCGCTGTTACCGAAGAGCCGGTCGATGTGCGCATCATCTGCGCCACCCATCGCAACCTGCGCGACTGTGTCGACAAGGGCAGCTTCCGTCAGGATCTCTATTACCGGTTGAACGTCATCGAGTTGCGCATGCCGCCCTTGCGCGAGCGGATCGAGGACATTTCGCCGCTGGTTGATTGCATTCTGTTGCGCCTCTGTGGCGAAGGGCGGCCGCGGCTCTCGGACGAGGCCTTGAAAGCCATGCAGCTCTACGCATTTCCGGGCAACGTCCGGGAGTTGGAAAATATCCTGGAACGGGCTACGGCACTTAGTTCCGGGGCGGTCATCGACAGCCAGGATCTGCATCTGGAGCCGGAGGATAACGGTAGCGAGGCGGTCGGGCGGGGTAGCGAGACGCTTGACGATTACCTCAACCGTCTGGAGCGCCAGGCCATTCTCGAGGCCTTGCAGAAAACCGACGGCAACCGGACGGCCGCCGCCCGCCTGCTGGGCGTCACCTTCCGTTCGATGCGCTACCGGCTGGAACGCCTGGGTATCGAGTGATGGATTGGCAGGCGGACGGCTGGCTCGGGGGCGTCTCCTGGATGCCGTCGCCCAATTTCGGCGAGCGCCCGGCTGGCCCGGTGTCGCTGGTCGTCGTCCATAACATCAGTCTGCCCCCCGGCGAGTTTGGTGGCGACTGGGTCGAGGCGTTCTTCCTCAACCGTCTCGACCCGCTGGCTCACCCCTATTTCGCGACCATTGCCGCGCTCCAGGTATCGGCACATTTCTATGTCCGACGTGAGGGAAGGATCGTCCAGTTCGTCGGCTGCGACCAGCGTGCCTGGCATGCCGGCAGTTCGAGTTGGTGCGGTTGGGCAAACTGTAACGACTATTCAGTCGGTATCGAACTGGAGGGCTCCGACAGCCAGCCATTTGCGGCCGATCAGTATGCCGCCCTGTGGCGACTGGTCGACGCCTTACGGGCGCGCTACCCGATTGCCGCCATTGCCGGTCACAGCGATGTGGCGCCTGGGCGGAAGACTGACCCGGGACCATACTTCGACTGGGCGCAGGTTCGCGCTCGTTACCCGGAGATGAATCTACCGCCCGAAATACCGGCGTAGGCGTTCGACAGCTTCCGCCAGCCGGTCGATATTCGTCGTATAGGCAAAGCGGATGTGCCTTTCCGGGGCATTGCTGCCGAAATCCAGACCTGGCGTGGCGGCGACACCGGTCTTTTCCAGCAGGTCGCGGGCCAGGGTAAAACTGTCATCGGCCAGGGCGGAACAGTCGCAATAGAGATAGAAGGCGCCCTCCGGCCGGGCGGTGACGCGCAAGCCGATACTTTCCAGGGCTGGTGCCAGGAAATCCCGGCGTTTGCGGAATTCGTCGCGGCGCGTTTCGAGGATGGCGATGGTCTCGGGATCGAAGGCAGCCAATGCCGCGTGCTGGGCAGGAGTCGACGGGCAGAGCACGAGGTTCTGGGCGAGTTTTTCGATGTCGCGGACGTAGTCTTCCGGAATCACCATCCAGCCGAGACGCCAGCCGGTCATCTGGAAGTACTTGGAGAAGCTGTTGATCACCCAGATATCGGTGCCGGCGGCGCAGGCCGTGGGCGCATCGACCTCATAAGTCAGGCCGTGGTAAATCTCGTCGACCAGGAAATGGCCCTGTCTTTCGCGGCAGACGTCGGCCAGCGCGACGAGCTCCGGCAGCGTCAGTAGCGTGCCCGTCGGATTGGCTGGGGAGGCGACGAGCAGGCCGGCGGTCTGGTCCCGCCAGGCTGTCGCAACCTGCGCCGGGCTCGGCTGGAAGTTGCAGTCGGGGCCGACCGGCAGCGCCCGCGGGCGGCCTTCGTAAGTGCGCAAAATATGCCGGTTGCACGGGTAGCCGGGATCGGCCAGCAGCCAGTCGCTGCCGGGATCGGCGAGACAGGCGAAAGCGAGGTTCAGGGCGCCGGAGGCACCGTTGGTGACGGCGATCCGCGCCGCCGGCACGGCGACGCCGTAACGCTGGCGATAGAAGCGGGAAATTGCCTCGCGCAACGCCGGCAGGCCCAAGGCCTCGGTGTAAAAAGTTTGCCCCTGCTCGATGGCCTTGATGGCCGCCTGGCGGATCGGCTCAGGCGTCGGAAAGTCGGGCTCGCCGACTTCCATGTGGATGATGTCGCGCCCCGTCGCTTCCAGTTGACGGGCACGGGTGAACAGCTCGACGACGTGGAAGGGGGCGATATCGGCCAGGCGGGCGGCGGAACGAAGCATGCGGTTCTCCAAAGTAAAACGGCCACCCGCGGGTGGCCGTTCAATCCTAGCTCAGGAACGGATCAAGCGGCATCCTTGAAGATGCCCATCTCGAACAGCTCGCGCTTGAGGATCAGTTCGCGCGGCATCTTCTCGCCCATCTTGTCGAACCATTCCTTGTGGCCGGCCAGTTCGGCCTTCCAGGCGTCGGCGTCGATGGTGGTCAGGGCTTCGAAATCAGCCTTGTTGATTTCCAGGCCGGTCCAGTCGATGTCCTCGAACTTCGGCATCCAGCCGAGCACGGTTTCCTTGGCGGCGACGGTGCCCTTGCAACGCTGGACGATCCACTTCAGCACGCGCATGTTGTCGCCGAAGCCCGGCCACATGAAATTGCCATCCTTGTCCATGCGGAACCAGTTGACGCAGAAGATCTTCGGCGTCGCATCGACGGTCTTGCCCATCTTCAGCCAGTGGTTGAAGTAATCGCCCATGTGGTAGCCGCAGAACGGCAGCATGGCGAACGGGTCGCGACGGACGACGCCCTGTTGGCCGAAAGCGGCCGCGGTGGTTTCGGAGCCCAGTGTGGCGGCCATGTAGACGCCGTAGTTCCAGTTGAAAGCCTGGTAGACCAGCGGCACGGTGGTGGCGCGGCGGCCGCCGAAGATGAAGGCGGAAATCGGCACGCCGGCCGGATCTTCCCAGGCGCTGTCGACCGACGGGCACTGGCTGGCCGGAGCGGTGAAGCGGGAGTTGGCGTGGGCGGCCTTCTTGCCGGCCTTACCGTCTGCCGGCGTCCAGTCGTTACCCTGCCAGTCGATCAGGTGATCCGGCGCCTGCTTGGTCAGGCCTTCCCACCAGACATCGCCGTCGTCGGTCAGCGCGACGTTGGTGAAGATGATGTTTTCCTTCAACGTGGCCAGCGCGTTGAAGTTGGTCTTTTCCGAGGTGCCCGGGGCGACGCCGAAGAAGCCGGCTTCCGGGTTGATGGCGTAGAAGCGGGTGACGCCGTCCTTGTCGACGCGCGGCTTGATCCAGGCGATGTCGTCGCCGATGGTGGTGATCTTCCAGCCGTCGAGGGTCTTCGGC
>PHCU01000149.1 GCA_002842345.1 Betaproteobacteria bacterium HGW-Betaproteobacteria-12
GCGGGAATGCTTGTCCTGAGCCAGGATGGCGTCGAGGATGGCGTCGGAAATCTGGTCGGAAACCTTGTCCGGATGGCCTTCGCCAACCGATTCCGAGGTGAAGAGATAGTCACTCATTTGAAGCTCCAGTGGTCCTTTTTATCCGGCGTTACCGGCTTCGGACCACGAGCGGGTGACGCTTTAGCAGGATTTGTGAATCGCCCCGCAAGTTGTCTGTTTAACTCGGCGATCCCATAATATTACGCTCTTGGCGGCAGCCATCAACCCCCGGAGCAGCATGGTTTTACTTTTCAGGATCCTTTCCCGCCTGCCACTGTGGTTGGTTCACCTGCTGGGTGGCTGGCTCGGCCGGCTGACCTATCTGCTGTCGCCGACCTATCGCCGCAATCTGCAGGGCAATATGGCGCAGGCCGGCATCGATCCGGCGTTGCACGCTGCCGCTGCCGCCGAGGCCGGCAAGCAGATGACCGAGCTGGCGCGCATCTGGCTGCGACCGCTGGAAGAGGCCAATGCCCAGGTGGTCGAGGTGATTGGCTGGGAGTTCGTCGCGGCGGCGCAGCGGGCTGGCAAGGGCATTGTCTTCCTGACGCCGCACCTCGGCTGTTTCGAGATCACTGCACAATACCTGTCCGCCTTCGGCGACATCACTGTGCTGTACCGGGCGCCGAAATCGGCGGCAGCGCAGCAATTGATTCTGACCGGGCGCAAGCGCGCCCAGCTGCATCTGGCGCCGGCCGACCTGTCCGGCGTGCGGGCGCTGATCAAGGCCCTGAAGAAGGGGCAGATGGTCGGCATGCTGCCGGACCAGGCGCCAAAGACCGGCGAAGGGGTGTGGCTGAAGTTTTTCGGCCGTTACGCCTACACGATGACGCTGGCCGCCCGACTGACCGAGACGAACGCCGTTTCCCTGCTGACCTGGGGCGAACGGCTGCCCGGCGGGCGTGGCTATCGCATCCATTTCCTGCCGCCCAGTCAGCCCTTGAGCGGCTCGACGATCGAGCGGGCGCAGCAGATCAACGGCGAGGTCGAGGCGCTGATCCGTCAGTGCCCGACCCAGTATCTGTGGGGCTACAACCGGTACAAGCAGCCGCGTGGCGCCGAGTCGCCGCCGGAAAATGGCGCCTGAGATGCCGATGGTGCGCTGCAGCAAAAAGCCTGCTGCCGGTGTGTCAGTTGCATTAGAATGGACGGCCCCGTAATGCTTGGGCGCTTGCTGGCTGGCGCCGTACGGGGAAAGGGGTGTCTGCGTGCCGGAGCGGAATCCCTTGCTGAAACGTGCTTCGCGAGCCGGCCGTCTGGGGAACAAAGGTCCTAAAACAATGAACAAGCTGACTATCCAAATCCGTCCCGTGACCCCGCCGGATGTGCCGGCGATTTCCGCCCTGGCCCGGGAAATCTGGCAGGCATCCTATCCGGGCATCATCACCCAGGAGCAGATCGATTTCATGCTCGAGCAGCGCTACGGCCACGAGCGGCTGTACGACGACCTCGAAGATGCCGACAAGTGGCTGGACCAGGCCTTCCATGACGGGCGCCGGGTCGGCTTTGCCTTCAGCGAGCTCTACAAGGGCGAATTCAAGCTGGACAAGCTGTACATCCATCCCGATGCCCAGCGCCAGGGCGTCGGCGGCCAGCTGATCGCCCATGTCGCAGCACGCGCCGCCAAGCTCGGCTATCCCTGCGTGATCCTGGCGGTCAACAAGCGCAACGAGAAGGCCATCGCCTCCTATCGCAAGTACGGTTTTAGCGTCCGTGAATCGGTCGTCGACGACATCGGCCACGGCTTCGTCATGGACGATTTCGTGATGGAGAAAAAACTTTAGGAATTTGAGATAACGCCCTGTCCCTGTTATGCTTTTTTGACCAACACGCGGAGCGTTTCGTGAAACTTAAATTTCTGAAGATGCACGGCCTGGGCAACGATTTCGTCGTCCTCGACGGCATCCGCCAGCAACTGGCGCTGACGCCGGAGCAGTTGCGCTACCTGGCCGACCGCAACTTCGGCGTCGGTTGCGACCAGATCCTGCTGGTCGAGCCAGCCACCCTGCCGGACGTCGATTTCCGCTACCGCATTTTCAATGCCGATGGCGGCGAGGTCGAGCAGTGCGGCAACGGCGCCCGCTGCTTCGTCCGCTTTGTGCACGAGGCCGGTCTGACCGACAAGCGCGAGATCCGCGTCGAGACGCGCAGCGGCATCATCGTGCCGCGCCTCGAGGCCGACGGCAAGGTCACCGTCGACATGGGCGTGCCGCGCTTCCAGCCGCAACAGATTCCCTTCCTGCACGACGACGATGTGGTCGTCTACAACCTCGACGTCGCCGACGAGACGCTGGAAATCAGCGTCGTCTCGATGGGCAATCCGCATGCCGTGCAGGTTGTCGACTGTGTCGATGGCGCGCCGGTCGAAGCCCACGGGCCGCTGATCGAGAATCACCAACGCTTTCCGCAGCGGGTCAACGCCGGCTTCATGCAGGTGGTCGACCGGCATGCGATCAAGCTGCGCGTCTATGAACGCGGCGCCGGCGAGACGCTGGCTTGCGGCACCGGCGCCTGTGCTGCCGTGGTCGCCGGCATTCGTCGCGGCCTGCTTGATTCGCCGGTGCGCGTAAGCACCCGCGGCGGCGACCTGAATATTGTCTGGGGCGGCGATGGTCGGCCCGTGCTGATGACCGGCCCGGCCGTCACCGTGTTTTCCGGAGAGATCGAATTATGAGCGCCTTGTTTCCCGACGAAATTGCCGATTACCTGAAGAACAATCCGGGCTTTTTCGAGCAGTACGCCGACCTGATGGCGCAGATCTTCCTGCCGCATCCGCACGGCGGCCGCGCCATTTCCCTGGCTGAGCGGCAAATGCTGACGCTGCGCGAGAAAAATCGTGCCGCCGAAACCAAGCTGGCCGAACTGATCGCCTTCGGCGAGGAAAACGACGCGATCAGTGAGAAGGTGCATCGGCTGGCCGTCGGCCTGGTCGCCGCCGAAACTTTCCAGGCGGTGATCCACCTGCTCAATTTCCACCTGCGCGACGACTTCTCCGTACCGCACGTCGCCCTGCGCCTGTGGGACAAGCCGGAAGGCGTCGAGGATCTGCCGGAATTCGCCGCCGTCAGCGAGGAACTGCAGGTCTTTGCCGAGACGCTCGGTCGTCCCTACTGCGGCTCGACTGCCGGTTTCGGCACCGCCTCCTGGTTCGGCGAGCATGCCACACACATCCGTTCGCAAGCCCTGATCGCCCTGCGCAACGGCGGTGGCACCATCGGCATGATCGCGCTGGGCAGCGAGGAAGCGCAGCGCTTCTATGCCGACATGGGCACCCTGTATCTCGAACGGCTCGGCGAGATGGTTTCCGCCGCGCTGGCCCGGGTGACCAAGAGCGTCTTGTGACCCCCACGGCGGCGGTCGATGCTTGGCTGGCGGTGCTGGCCGAACAGCGTCGGCAGTCGCCGCATACCGTCAGCAATTACCGGCGCGACCTGCGTCGGCTCAGCGAACTGGCGGGCGAGACGCCGCTCGACCAGTTGCAGGGGCATCACATCCGTCGCTTCGTCGCCCAACTGCATGGCCAGGGCCTGTCCGGGCGTTCGCTGGCGCGGCTGCTGTCGGCCTGGCGCGGCTTCTTCGCCTGGCTCGGCAAAGACGATCTGGTCCGCGCCAATCCCTGCGAGGGCGTGCGCCCGCCGAAGTCACCACGGCATCTGCCGAATGCACTGTCGGTCGACGAAGCCGGGCGCCTGCTGGCCCCGGCGGACGACGAAGACGATGTTTTCGCGGCGCGCGATACGGCGATGTTCGAACTGTTCTATTCCTCCGGCCTGCGCCTGGCCGAACTGGCGGCGCTCGACCGCGACGCGCTCGATACGGTGCTGCACGATGGCGAGGTCCGCGTCATCGGCAAGCGCGCCAAGGCCCGCCTGGTGCCGGTCGGCAGCCGGGCGCGTGAAGCGCTGGCGGCCTGGGCAGCGGTGCGCGACACGCTGGCAGCCGACGGCGAGCCGGCGCTGTTCGTCGGCCGGCTCGGCAAGCGCCTCGGCCATCGCGGCATCCAGCTGCGGCTGGAACGCCGGGCGATTCAGCAGGGGCTACCGCGCCACGTCCATCCGCACATGCTGCGCCATTCATTCGCTTCGCACGTGCTGCAGTCGTCCGGCGATCTGCGCGCAGTGCAGGAGATGCTCGGCCATTCCAGCATCGCCTCGACGCAGGTGTATACGCATCTGGATTTCCAGCATCTGGCCAAGGTTTACGACGCCGCCCATCCGCGGGCGAAGCAGAAATGAGCTTTGCGCTTCGCATTGACCTTTCGCCGCGTAGCGCCTAACATTCGCGGTTCTGAAAAATTGCCGGAATCAAGGAGTTAGTCATGGCCATCAACCGTAACCGTCGTTCTTCCCTGGAGCGCCGCTGCGTGTCCAAGTCCACCAAGCGCCTGTTCAAGGGCGATGGCAAGACCATGTTCAAGGTCATCTACGCCGCCGAATGCCACGCCCGCAACCGCAAGGCTCTGGGCGCCTGAGTCGCGACCGACCATCGGGCCCCGGTTGCCGCAAGGCGACCGGGGCTTTTTTCATTCAAGAACGGAATACCGGATGGCGCAACTGATCCTGATGCCTGGCAAGGAACGCTCGGCCTTCAAGCAATCACACCCGTGGGTGTTCGCCGGCTCGGTCGGCCGCCTCGAGGGGCGGGCCCGGCCCGGTGACACGGTCGAGGTGCTGGCCGACAACCTGCGCCCGCTCGGGCGCGCCGCCTACAGCCCGCAATCGCAGATCCGCGCGCGCTTCTGGACCTTCGATAGCGGCGAGTCGGTCGATGACGCCTTCTTCAAGCGCCGCATCGCCGCCGCCGTGGCGCGCCGCCAGGCGCTGCCGGAACTGCGCGGCCAGCAGGGTATGCGCCTGATCCACGCCGAGTCGGACGGCCTGCCCGGCGTCATCGCCGACCAGTACGGCGACACCGTGGTCGTCCAGCTGACTTCCGCCGGTGCCGACAAGTGGCGCCAGGCCATCGTCGCGGCGCTGGTCAAGGCCACCAGTTGCGCCCGTGTCTATGAGCGCTCCGATTCCGACGTCCGCGGCCTGGAAGGTCTGGAGCCGACGACCGGCTGGCTCTACGGCGAGGCGCCGGCCGGCCTGCCGGTGATCGAGGAAAACGGCGTGCACCTGGCCATCGATATCGAGGGCGGGCACAAGACCGGCTTCTATCTCGACCAGCGCGACAACCGCCAACTGCTCGGCCAACTAGCCGCCGGCAAGGACATCCTCAACTGCTTCTGCTACACCGGCGGCTTTTCGCTGCAGGCGCTGGCCGGCGGTGCCGCCCACGTGCTGTCGATCGATTCCTCCGGCCCGGCAATCGCTCGCGCCCAGGCCAATCTGGCGCTCAATCCGCAGTTGCCGGCCGACCGTGCCGAGTGGCAGGAGGCCGACGTGTTCCTGGCCCTGCGCGAGTTCCGCAAGGCCGGGCGGACTTTCGACCTGATCGTCCTCGATCCGCCCAAGTTCGCGCCCTCGGCCGCCCATGCCGAGCGCGCCGCCCGCGCCTACAAGGACATCAACGTGCTCGGCTGCCGGCTGTTGAAGCCGGGCGGCCTGCTGATGAGCTATTCCTGTTCCGGTGGTATCGGCCTGGAACTGTTCCAGAAGATCGTCGCCGGCGCCGCCCACGATGCCGGCCGGGCTGCCCGCATCGTCCGCCGTCTGGCCGGTGCCGCCGATCACCCGGTGGCCTTGAATTTCCCGGAAGGGGAATATCTGAAGGGCTTGCTCGTTCAGGTCGATTAAGCCTGTTTGCAACAGGGTTGCATTAGCAGCGGGGGCGTGGTCTACTCCCGCCGTGCCCGAATTCCCCGCCGATTTTCTCGCTGCCCAGTTGCGCGCCGCCGCCGTCAAGGTGACGCGGCCGCGGCTGCGCGTGCTCGCGGTGTTGAGCCGGGCAACGGCGCCATTGACGCACGCCGAGCTGGAAGAACGGCTGGTGCTGAGCGCTGAAGGCGGGATCGACCGGGTGACGCTGTATCGCGTCCTCGACAGCCTGGTCGATTGCGCTCTGGCCCGGCGCACCGTCGATGGGCGCGGCGTCTATCGTTTTCTGTTGAGTAGCGTCCAGGCGGCGCATGCGGCGCATGCGCACTTTCACTGCCAGCGCTGCGGCGGCGTCACCTGTCTGGAGCAGATGGCGGCGCCGGTGGCCGCCCTGCCGGCGGGCTTCGTCGCCCGCCAGGTCGAGATCGAAGTGCGTGGACTGTGCGCCGGTTGCTCGCCGACGGCTGGAGGCGCCCGATGAGGGCCGGCTTCTGGCGCGCCTGCGCCTTGGCGCTGCTGTTGCTCTTCGTCCAGCAGCTGGCGTTGACGCATGTGCTGGAGCATGTCGCTGCCGACACCCTGCAGCTCGCGCCGGAGGGCGACGCCGGCGATTGTCCCGAATGCCTGGCCCTCGGTGGTCTGCAGCCGGGGGGCACGACAACCGGCAAGCCATGGTCGGCGGCAGGCCCGAGCGAGGCTAGGCTTGCTTTCGCTTTCACCGCCGGTCCGGCGCGACGGGTCCTGATCGCCCACGCCATCCGCGCGCCGCCGGAAAACCGGGACTGATCCTTCGCTCCCGCTGTGCTCCCCGCCCGGGAGCGCCCCTCCCGTTTTCCGGAGAATTACCCATGCTTACTTCCTCCCGTTGGGTGCTGGCCGCGGCCGGTGCCCTCGTTTCGCTGCCGGCGCTGGCCGGCGATCCCGATCTGCAGGCGCTGCGCGCCGAGATTGGCCAGATGAAGGCCGCCTACGAGCAGCGCATTGCCGCCCTCGAATCCCGCCTGCACTCGGCCGAACAACAACAGCAGCGCGCCCGGCTGGCACCCGCAGAGGCCGCGCTCGCCAGCCGGGCGGCCACCCCGGCCAGCGGGTTCAATCCCGAGGTGTCCTTGATCCTGCAGGGTCAGTACAAGAACATGAAGGATGTCGCCGAACGCGGCATCACCGGTTTCGTGCCGGCCGGCGGCCATGAGCATGAGAGTGACGGGATCGAGGGCATCAGCAAGCGCGGCTTCTCGGTCGACCACACCGAACTGGTGCTGGCCGCCAACATCGACCCCTACTGGCGCGGTCAGGCCATCCTCGCCGCCCTCGATGGCGAGGTCGAGGTCGAGGAGGCCTGGGTGCAGTCGCTGGCCATCGGCCATGGCATCGGCTTGAAGGGCGGCCGTCTGCGTTCCGGCATCGGCTACGTCAACGAGCAGCATCCGCATGCCTGGGATTTCGCCGATGCGCCGCTGATGTACCGGGCGCTGTTCGGCGAGCATGGCAGCTACACCCAGGACGGCCTGCAGCTGAAGTGGCTGGCGCCGACACCGATCTTCCTCGAAATCGGCGCCGAGATCGGCCGCGGGGCCAATTTCCCGGGCAGCGAGCGCAACAAGAACGGCGCTGGGGCCGGCGCCGTTTTCGCCCATGTCGGTGGCGATGTCGGCCCGGCCAACAGCTGGCGGGCCGGGGTGTCCTATCTGCGCACGCGGGCCAAGGAACGCGAGGCGCATTTCGAGGACGTCGGCGGGATTGAGGCCGTCGGTGCCTTCGACGGCCGTTCGTCGACCTGGGTCGCCGATTTTGTCTGGAAATGGGCGCCGGATGGCAATCCCAAGTACCGCAACTTGAAGTTCCAGACCGAATATTTTCAGCGCCGGGAGAAGGGCGATCTGACCTGCTTCGACGAGGAACTGGCCGGCAATGCCTGTGACCCGCTAGCGGCCGGCGACAGCGTCACCAGCGCCTATAAAACCCGCCAATCCGGCTGGTATGCCCAGGGTGTCTTCCAGTTTTCGCCCAACTGGCGGGCCGGTCTGCGCTACGAGCAACTGGACAGCGGCTCGCGCAACTTTGGCGCCAATGCCGCCAATCTGGTCGTCGACAGCTACCGGCCGAAGAAGGCGACGGCAATGGCCGACTACAACTGGAGCGAGTTCGCCCGAGTCCGCCTGCAATACGCCCGCGACCAGTCGCTGCAGGGGCTGACCGACCACCAGTGGACGCTGCAGTACATCATGAGCCTCGGCGCTCATGGCGCCCACAAGTTCTAGGAGGCACGGCCAATGAGGAAGCTACTGTGTCTGTGCCTGCTGGCCGGCAGTTCGTTGCTGGCCCATGCCGAGTTGCGCGTCTTCGCCACGGTGCCGGAATGGGCGGCGCTGGCGAAGGAGATCGGTGGTTCCCGGGTCACCGTCTACACCGCCACCCACGCGCTGCAGGATCCGCATCGCATCGAGGCGCGCCCATCACTGCTGGCCCAGGCCCGTCGCGCCGACCTGCTGGTGGCTGTCGGCGCCGAGCTGGAGGCCGGCTGGCTGCCGCTGGTCCAGCGTGATTCGGGCAATGCGGCGATTCAGGCTGGTCGTCCCGGCTACTTCGAGGCGGCGGCCCAGGTGCGCCTGCTTGACGTGCCGGCGGTAGTCGACCGCGCCCACGGCGACGTGCACGCGGCCGGCAATCCGCATCTGCATCTCGATCCGCGTAACGTGCTGACGGTCGGCGAATCCCTGGCCCGCCGTCTGGGCGAGCTCGATCCGCCCGAGGCAGCGGCTTACCAGGCTGCCTACCGCGATTTCGCCGGCCGCTGGCAGGCAGCGATCGGCCGCTGGGAAAAGCAGGGCACCGCCTTGCGTGGCGTGCCGGTGCTGGTGCATCACCAATCCTTCGTCTACCTGAGCCACTGGCTGGGAATGCGTGAAATCGGCATGCTCGAACCGAAACCCGGCATCGAGCCGAGCAGCGGTCACCTGACGGCGCTGCTCGGCCGGCAGCAGGCGCAGCCGGCACGGATGGTCCTGCGTGCCGCCTACAACAGCGATGCGCCCAGCCAGTGGGTGGCCGGCAAGACTGGCATGCCGGTCGTCCTGCTGCCCTATACGGTCGGCGGCAGTCCGGCGGCCGGCGATCTGTTCGGCCTGTTCGACGATACCCTGCAGCGCTTGACGCAGGCCCTGCGATGAGCCTCCTGCTGCACGCCGAGGGGCTGGTCGCCGGTTGGCAAGGGCCGGCGACGCCGAGCCTCGACCTGCAAGTGGCGGCCGGCGAAATCGTCGGCCTGGCCGGGCCCAACGGCGTCGGCAAGACGACGTTGCTGGCCGCCATTGCCGGCCGGGCGCAGGTGTTTGCCGGGCGCCTGACGATCGCCGCCGGCGTGCGCCTGGCCTTGCAGACCCAGGAGGTGCCGCCGGTCGCCGGTTTGCCGCTGGCCGGGCGCGAATTGCTGGCGCTGACCGGCGCCACGGCGGAAGGCCTGCCACCCTGGCTGGCAGAGCGCCTCGACTGTCGCCTCGATCGCCTGTCCGGTGGCCAGCGCCACTACCTGACGCTGTGGGCTGTGCTGGCGGCGCCGGCCGAGCTGATCCTGCTCGACGAGCCGACCAATAATCTCGATGCCGCCGGGGGCGTGCATCTCAGCCAGACCCTGCGGCAGCGGGCGGCGACCGGCGCCGGCATCCTGGTGGTCAGCCACGACGCCGAATTCGTCGCAGCTGTCTGCCAGCGCACGCTGGTCCTGGAGGCGCACGATGTGGTCTGAGCTGTTTCTCGTTCCCTTTCTCACCGGCCTGCTGCTGGCCATCGTGCTGCCCTTGCTCGGCTGCTACCTGCGCCTGCGCGATGAATGGCTGGCCGCCCTGGCCTATGCCCATGTCGCTGCCGGCGGCGCCCTGGCGGCCCTGGTCGCCGGCCTGCCGCCGGTGGCTGGCGGCATGCTGGCGGCGGCCGTAGCCGGAGCCGGCAAACGTTTTGCCGCCGCCCGGCTGACCGGGGGCGCCAGCTATGCCTTGCTGATGCTTGCCGGCTGGTCGGTGGCGGTACTACTGGCGGCCAACCAGCCCATGGCCGAGCGCCTGGCCCAGGCCCTGTTCGACGGCCAGCTGTATTTCGCCGATGGCCGCCAGCTGGCCCTGGTCGCCGGCGGCGCGCTGCTGGCCCTGCCGCTGCTGCGGGTACTGTCCGGGCGCCTGCTGCTGGCCCGGCTCTATCCCGATCTGTTTCGCCTGCGGGGCCTGCCATTGTGGCCGGTACAACTCGGTTTCGATCTGCTGGCGGCCGTGCTTCTGGCTCTGGCGACCATGAGTCTGGGGGTCATGGCGGCTTTCGCCCTGCTTTTCGTGCCGCCCTGGCTCGCCTTCCGCCGTGGTCGCAGTTGGCGTCACAGCTTGTGGTGGGCGGTACTGGGCGGGGGGCTGGCCTACGCCGGGGCGTTTGCCCTGGCTTTGCTCGTCGACCAGCCATTCGGGCCGGTCCTCGCCTTGCTGTTGGTGGTGCTCGGCGTCGCGTTTGCATGACGCCGGAGGGCATGCTAAAACACACCCTCTGTACGCGGAGCAACCATGGTTTTTTCCTTTTTCAAGAAGCCGACCC
>PHCU01000150.1 GCA_002842345.1 Betaproteobacteria bacterium HGW-Betaproteobacteria-12
CGGCGCCAACTCGGTCGTCGTCAAGAACGTGCCGGCCGACCGGACGGTGGTCGGCATTCCCGGCCGGATCGTCGACACCCGGGTCGGTTCGGCACGCCCCGCCGACGGCATCAGCCTCGACCACAACCTGCTGCCCGACCCGGTGGCCAAATCGATCGCCTGCCTGATCGAGCGCATCGAAACGATGGAAAAGGAACTGGCCGAGCTGCGCCACGAACCGCCGCCGCCCGATCGTGGCGGCGAGTGCAAGGTGTGCAGTGCCGGCGACCTGTGCTGCGAAAATGAGGCGGTGCACTGACATGGACCTGCTCGATTTTTCCGACTGCAAGCTGTACTTCGAGGACGCCCTGCCGGCCGAAGCCGAGCGCCTGATCGCCCAGGCGGCCAGCGAGTACGGCGATCCCGCCGCCGAGCTGTCGCTGCTGCGCGCCCATCTGCTGGCGCCGGAGAACCTCAGCGTACTGGTCGGCCTGTACCGCTATTACTTCTACCAGCACCGGCTGGAAGATGCGCTGGTCGTCGCCGAACGGGCGATGCAGCTGTCCGGCCGCCACCTCGGCCTGCCGACTGACTGGAACCTGCTCGACGAAACCCGGCTCGGTTCCGCCGCCAAGAATTCCTTCGGCCTGCTGCGCTTCTACCTGCTCGCCCTGAAGGCCGCCAGCGTCGTGCTGCTGCGCCTCGGCCAGATTTCCGCCTCGCGCGCCCGGCTGGCCAAGCTGGCCGGCCTCGACAGCCGCGACCAGCTCGGCGCCGGCAAGCTGCTCGAAGTGGTCGATGAATTCCAGCATTCCGATGAACCCGTATTGTCACTTGCCGCTGCCTGAGGAGAACATGATGGAAGATACCCTGAGCCTCGCCGAAGCCATGGAAGACCTGGTTTCCGCCGAAGATTTCCTCGATTATTTCGAGGTTCCCTACGATCCCTCCGTCGTCCATGTGAACCGCCTGCACATCCTGCAGCGCTTCCATGACTACCTGACCAAGCAGGCGCCCAACCTGCCGCCCGAGGAAGCGCAGCAGCGCGGCATCTACCGCCTGTGGCTGGAGCGTGCCTACCAGGACTTCGTCGCCTCGAACTCGATCACCGAGAAGGTCTTCGCGGTATTCCAGAACCAGGCCAAGCCGGAGGGCGGCTTCAGCTCCTTCGTCTCCCTCGACAAGGTCTTCCAGCAATGATGAACGCCAAATGGGAGTACGGCGAGTCCGTGCGCCTGACCCGCAACGTGCGCAACGACGGCACCTATCCGGGCCTCGATCCGGGGGCGCCGCTGGTCCGCCGCGGCAGCATCGGCTACGTCGTCGATGTCGGCACCTTCCTGCAGGATCAGGTCATTTACTCGGTCAATTTCCTCGACGAGGGCAAGATCGTCGGCTGTCGCGAGGAGGAACTGATCGGCGGCGACGAGCCCTGGACCCCGTCACGCTTCGAGTTCCGCGAGAAGGTGCTGGCCGCCAAGGGCCTGTCGGTGGGTGGCCAGGTGCTGATTCCGGTTGGTGCCATTGGCGAAGTCATCAAGGTCGTTCGCGACGCGCCCGGTGGCGTCGCCTATCACATCCATTTCGACAGCCTGCCGGGGCGAGTCCTGCAGATTCCCGAAGACGCCCTGCAGACATTGGAAGAAGCCAAGGAGTAGAACGATGCAGGCCGGTTATCTCGAACTGAAACTTTCCTGGGAACTGTTCCGGAAAGCGCCGGAAACGCTCTCCGACCCGGAACGTCACCGGCTGTCCGAGGTCGCCCGCCAGCAGAACACCATCGAGCAGCGCATCCTGGCCAGCGCTGCCGCGGCCAACGTCGTGGTGCCGGAGGCGACGCTGGCCACCCGCATCGCCGAAATCAGCCAGCGCTACCCGTCGGCCGACGAATTCGCCCTCGACCTCGAACGCAGCGGCCTCAACCAGAGCCTGCTGGCCGAAGCCGTCGAACGCGATCTGCGCGTCGAAAGCGTCCTCGAGAAGGTCGCCGCCGGCACCGCCCCGGTCACCGCCGTCGATGCCGAGATCTACTACCGCCTGCACCCGGAAACCTTCGACCGGCCGGAAGCGCGCCGTCTGCGCCACATCCTGATGACCTTCAACAATCCGAAGGAAAAGGACAAGGTACATGCCAAGCTGACGGCACTGCGCGGCACGCTCCGCCAGCCCGAGAGTTTCGCCGCCGCCGCCCTGCGCCACTCGCAATGCCCGACCGCCATGGAAGGCGGCAAGCTGGGCGTGGTCAAGCGCGGCCAGCTGTACGCCGAACTCGAGCCGGCGGCCTTTGCCCTGGTCGAAGGCACCATCAGCGACGTTCTCGAATCGCCGATCGGCCTGCACATCCTGCGCTGCGACGAAATTCTGCCGAGCGGCATGCTGCCCTTCGCCGAAGTCAGCCAGCGCATCATCGAGCGCCTGACCGACAAACGCCGGCGCGAAGCCCAGCGCGACTGGATCAAGGGTTTGCCCACGCTCCGGTGACGACACCGGGGGAAGACGGAAATACCGGGCGCGACAACGAACTCTGGCAGCAATGCTGGCGTGACCGCGATACCGCCTTTCACCAGACCAGCGTCAACCATCAGCTGATCCGCTTCTGGCCCGGCCTCGGCCTGGCCCCGGACGACCGCATTTTCGTCCCGCTCTGCGGCAAGAGCCTCGACCTCTTGTGGCTGGCCGGCCAGGGCCACCCGGTGATCGGCGTCGAACTCAGTCCGCTCGCCGTCCGTGCCTTCTTCAAGGAAAGCCGCATCCAGCCCAGCCGCCGCAAGCAGGGCCGGTTCACCCTGTGGCAGGGCGGCAACATCGAGATCCTGTGCGGCGATTTCTTCGACCTCTGCGCCGCCGATCTCGGCCCGATCGCCGCCGTCTTCGACCGGGCCGCCCTGACGGCGCTGCCGGAAGACCTGCGTGTTGCCTACCTCGCCCAGTTGCGCCGGATCACCCCGGCAAACTGCCGGACCTTGCTGCTGACCACCGAAGAACCGGAAGCGGGCGAAACGCGCGACCAGCCCTTTGCCATCGCCGACGAGATCAGCAGCCTGTATGCCCAGGCTTTCGACATCGAACTCAGCCATGTCGACAGCGTCTACGAAACCGATCCCGACCCGGCGATCAGCGCCCCACTGCGGGTCGAACAGAAGGTCTATTGGCTGACGCCGAAGACCTGAAGGCTGGCGCCGCGGCAAGGCGAATATTCCAGCGGGCTTTGCGGATGCCGGAAAAAAGCTCAGAATCGGCCATGTCCGCGGCCAACTCACCGCCGCCCCTGCCTTTCTGCAGTTCTACTTATTCTTGCGGCCGCCTGATGACAGAAACCCCTGAAGACGACAAGCGTAGTGGCCTGGATCGCCGCGAACTCGACGTGGGTCCGCCCTACGGCACCGACGAACGCCGTGAGGTTCCGGAGCGCCGCGCCCCGGACGTCGAAGAGGTGGAGTTCGACGAATACATCGAAGTCCTGCCCGTGGTCACCCCGCGCAAAGGCAAGCAGTAGGCAGCCGCGCCGCCGGCCATCCGCCTCATTCGTCGCGGCGGAACAGGTAGAACAGGTTCGGCTCGCTCACCAGATAAAGATTCCCGGCTTCGTCCATGGCCATACCTTCGGCCTGCGGCACGCTGCGCTGCAGTCCATGCCGGCCCTTCTTCAGCGCCAGCCGGGCTAGCCGGCGGCCCTGCCGGTCGACTTCGAGCACCACCTGCGACTCGTCGGACAAGACCAGCAGATTGCCGCTGCCTGCATCGTAGTAGAGGCTGGACAGATCGCGCACCGGCAGCGCGGCATCGCGCTGTGGGTTGTCGGCAATCTCCAGCGGCCGCGCCCCTTCTCCGGCCAGTGTCGGAAAACCCGTCACTTCGTAGATGCGCAGCGGATTGCGCTCCTTGGCGACGAACAGCCGGTCGCCCTGGCGGTCGTAGGCCAGCCCTTCGAACCCGCGGTTGCCGTTGCGCCCCATGCCGATGCTGAATTTCCGGCTGGCCGCGGTATCGATCTGCTGCGTGGCCTCGTCGATGCGGATTTCGACCAGGGTCTGCGTGCGCTCATCGGCAACCACGTAGTGACCCGGGCCGATGTATTCGATGGCTTCCGGGTCGTCCAGGCCGGCCACCGGAATCCGCCGCAGGACATCTCCCTGCAGCGACAGCTCGACGATTTCCGGCCGTTTGTTGGTAATGGCGAACAGCGTGCGCCGGTCCGGATCGTAGGTCAGGCCTGAGACATCGGATGCCAGCCCGGCGATGACCTGCGCCTCGATGGCCACCTGGTAGTCGCCCAGGCGCAGCGATTCGCCGGCGCGGACATCCGCATTGGCCAAGCCGATCCACGACGACAGGCCGGAAAACACCGGCGCGGCTGGACTGTGCAGCAGCCAGATGGCGGCCACGGCCGGCAGCAACAGCAGCAAGGCGGCAAGGCCCCGCTGGCGGAGGCTGCGCCCGGCGACGGGCGGTTGAACATTCGGCTCGGTGATAGGTAGGGGCATGCAGGGGGTCCCGTCGGTTGTCGATGAGACCATTGTGCTCAGGCAATGTTAAACATTTGCTGACGCTACAATTCATCAAGCGTTTACCCTGGCTCCCCCAGCATGCTGCCGATGATGCCCACGCCCTTCCCGCTCCTCTTCCTGTTGTTGCTTGCCCTGGCGCCGCCGGTCGTTGCCGAGGAGCAGTACGTCATCCGCCGTGCCGTCGAGGCCGGGCAGCTGAAGCCGCTGTCCGAAATCCTCGCCGCGGTTCAGGCGACGCACCCCGGCAAGGTGCTCGATGTCGACCTGGAGCGCGACCGCAGCGGCCGGCGGATGTACGAAATCACCATCCTCAAGGGCAACGGCCAGCGCGCCAAGATTCATGTCGATGCGACCAGCGGCAGCGAGCTGCAGCAGGCGCCCGAAGCGGCCGCCCGCGTGCCGATCGCCAAAGTCCTGCGCCAGCTGCTCGCCCGCCACCCGGGGCAGGTGCTGGAACTTGAACTGAAACAGGGCGCCGACAATCGCCTGATCTACGAGATCCAGCTGATCCTGCTCGACGGCCGTCTGCGCGAATTCGTCATCGATGCGCACAGCGGCGAGCCGATCGGCGGCGAAGGCCATCGCCGTGAAACGCTGAGCCGCCTGCGTCCCCTGCCCGACATCCTCGACCGCCTGCCGGCGCGCTACCGCGGCGTCATCCAGGAGGCAGAGCTGGAATACGACCAGGACGGCCGCTATTTCTACGAAATCGAAGTGCGCCTGAGCGACGGCCGCATTCTCGAACTCGATGTCGATGCGATCAGCGGAGACATCCTCAACGGCGAGGAGCTGGCGCGATGAGGGTGCTGGTGGTCGAAGACGATGCCGAACTGGCGGCCAGCATCGCCGCCGGCCTGGAAGGCGACGGGATGATCGCCGAGACGGTCGGCAACGGCGACGAGGCGGCCTTCCTCGGCTGCACCGAGGATTACGACGCGGCCGTGCTCGACCTCGGCCTTCCTGGCCAGGATGGCGTCTCGGTGCTGCGCCACTGGCGCGAGCAGGGACGGCGCCTGCCGGTGCTGGTGCTGACCGCGCGCGGCCGCTGGAGCGACAAGCTGGCCGCTTTCGATGCCGGCGCCGACGATTACCTGACCAAGCCTTTCCTGCAGGAAGAGGTGGCGCTGCGCCTGCGCGTGCTGAAGCGCCGTTCGCTCGGCCATGCGACGCCGATCCTGCAGCTCGGCCCGCTGCAGTACGACGCCAACGCCGACCGCTTCACGCTCGATGGCCAGCCGCTGGCGATGACCGCCCAGGAACAGCGCATCCTCGCCTACCTGATGCAGCGCAAGGGCCATCTCGTGACCCGCAGCGAGATCAGCGAGCATGTCTATGCCCGCGACCTCGACCCCGAATCGAACACCCTCGACGTGCTGATCGGCCGCATTCGCCGCAAGCTCGGCCGGCCGCTGCTGCATACCGAACGCGGTCGCGGCTTCCGCCTCGGCGCGGCGACGGATGCCGATGCGCAGTCCTGAACGCGGCGGACTCGGCGTCCGCCTCTTCATCCTCGGCGCCCTGGCCGCGCTGCTGGTCGGCACCGTCGGCGGCTGGGCGTTGCGGCAAAGCGTGCAGGCGACGCTGTACAAGAGTTTCGAGCAACGCCTGGAGGAAAAGGCCGAGCGCCTGAGCGCCGAACTGGTGAGCTTGCCCGACGGCGGCCTGGGCCTGCGCCAGGGGCGCAGCGGCGACGAGTTCGGCCGCATCTTCTCCGGCTGGTACTGGCAGCTGGAAGGCAGCGGCGAACTACACGGTTCGCGCTCGCTGTGGGATACCTGGCTGGCCACCGGCGACGCCCGCCCGGTCGGTGGCGACAGCCCCCTGCGCCGCCTGAGCGGGCCGCAAGGCAGCGAGCTGCTGGGCATCACGCGCGCCGTCGCCATCGACGGCCAGCAGGTCGTGCTGCACGTCTACGGGCCGGCCAGCGAAACCGGCGACGAACTGCAGCGCCTCGACAAACTCCTGCTCGTCACCCAGCTGGCGCTGGTCGGCGCCCTGCTGCTGACCAGCTTCCTGCAGGTGCGTCTCGGCCTCGCCCCACTGCGCCGCCTGCGCGCCCGGCTGTCGGCGGTGCGCGACGGCGACGCGGAACGCATCGGCAGCGGCTACGGCGCCGACCTCAATCCGCTGGCCGGCGAGCTGGATCTGCTGCTCGAACGCAACGCCAAGATCGTCGCCCGCGCCCGCGGCCACGCTGCCGACCTCAGCCACGCACTGAAGAAACCGCTGTCCATCCTCAACAGCGATGCCGCCCTCCAGCAGCAGCCGCTGCTGCGCCAGCAAGTGAGTGCGATGGCGCACCTGATAAACCGCCACCTGGCCCGGGCCGGCAGCGGTGCCGGGGAAGTCCGGCCGATCGCCATCGGCGAACGCATCGCCGGCCTCGTCGCCCTGATGCGCCGCCTGCACCCGGAGCGGCCGCTGACCTGGCAGGTCGAGGTTGCCGACGACCTGCTCTGGCGCGGCGAGCCGACCGATTTCGAGGAAATGCTCGGCAACCTGCTGGACAACGCCGGCAAGTGGGCCGCCAGCACGGTGGCGATACGGGCGACGACAACAGCGGACAAAATCGTCATCACCATCGCCGACGACGGCCCCGGCCTGACCGCCGAGCAGATCGACCAATCCGGCATCCGCGGCCGGCGCTTCGACGAAAGCACCGAAGGCAGCGGCCTCGGCCTGGTGATCACCGCCGACATCGCCGAAACCTACGGCGGCGACATCGAACTCGGCCGCGCCGAACTGGGTGGCCTGCAGGCCACGCTGCGGCTGCCGGCCTGATCTCAAGGGCCCACGCCGCCCCCTTGAAAAGACTGCTTTACGTATGTACAAACATACATATAATCAGTCCATGCGCCACACCTACGATCCGAAGAAACGAGTCGCCAACCTGAAAAAGCACGGTTACGACTTCGCGGACGTGCCCCTAGTCATCGAAAGCGACCAAACAGTTACCTTCGAGGATCGCCGCTTTGACTACAACGAGCAGCGATTCATTACCCTGGGGATGTTGCGCGGGGAGGTGGTGGTCATTGCCACCGCCGAGACAGACGAAGAAATCCGGGTGATTTCGATGCGAAAGGCAGAGCGAAATGAGCAAGAAATCTATTACGGCAACCTTTGACGAGGACGCCCCGATTACCCAGGCCGACATCAACGCCAGCAAGCTGATCCTGCGCAAGCGGGTCGAGGGTCGGGTGGCGCAGCCGAAGAAGCGCGTCACCCTCTACCTTGATGCCACCCTGGTGGAACACTTCAAGGAAATGGCCGGCGAACGCGGCTATCAGACGCTGATCAACGAGACATTGAAAAACTCGCTCCAACAATCCGACATGGAAGCGACGATCAGGAAGGTCATCCGCGAGGAGTTGAAATCGCGGAAGGCGGCATAGTTTTCTTGCGCACGGGAGGGTGAGTAGGGCCGCGCTCACTCATGGTGCCTTTCGGCATGCCCGAACGGCTTGTTTGGCAGATTAGGTTGTGGCCTAACCGCATAGAGGCACACATGACATGTGACAATCCATGCTTGACGTGTCGAATACTGGATGAATATGACCTTTAGAATTGCCGGCACACTGAAGTCTTGGAACGACGAGAAAGGCTTTGGCTTTATCACGCCAGTGAATGGTGGCCAGGACATCTTTGTCCACATCACGGACTATCCACGGCGAGGAGGGCTGCCCAAAGAGGGAGAGGCGCTATCCTTCGAGGTAACTCTCAACAAGGACGGCAAGAAGAAAGCTGTCAAGGTCCAACGCCCAGGCACGAGTTCCCCTAACTCGCCAAACTCCTATCGATCACGTCCAGCAGGTCAATCGGAACGGAAAAGCTCCGGCATTGGCAAAGCGATAACCACTCTCGTACTAATTGTTGCTCTTGCCGTCGGTTACAAGTTCCTGGCTCCACGCTTCTCTGCTGTGCCATCGGATCCTATTGCCTTGGCCGACTCTGCGGAGGCATCCACGCCTTCAGCCACGTTCCAGTGTGATGGCCGAAAGCACTGCTCGCAGATGACTTCCTGCGCAGAGGCAAAGTACTTCCTGCAAAACTGCCCAAACACCGAGATGGATGGAGATGGTGACGGCGTACCTTGTGAATCCCAATGGTGCACGAGCCCGATTGCGAAGTAAGCAACGATGACGGATCTTCGCCACGACGAGTCGATACGCTATGCAATGCACAAGGAGACGGTAGTTCATGTTTCCGAGGTGGCATCGGGCCTCGGTTGTGAGTGTGTCTGCTTAGACTGTGGCAAACCACTCATCGCCAAGAAAGGGCCTGTCCTCGTTCATCATTTCTCACATGTCGCTGAGACGAACTGCGATCCGACCCCGGAATCGCTCACCCATCGCTTTGCGAAGGCGTACATCGCGCGAGAACTCCGCGCCCTCGAACCTCAGCATGAGGTGCGTATCGAGTCACGGGGGCTGGAAGCTTGGGCACGTGCTCCTGCTCAATGGTTTATCGGGTATGTCGCAGACGTCGAGCCTCAGGAATACCGCGAAAAGGGGTTTATTCCCGATGTCGTAATTGCTAGAGGGACTCGGAAATTGGCAGTCGAGGTTCATTTCCGTCATCCCGTTCCGCCGGGAAAGATAGCGTTGCTGAAAAAGCGCTATGTCCATGCGGTCGAGGTCGACTTAAGTGATTTGCCGGACAACGCCGAACCGGAGCAGCTCCGAACAGCACTCGGCGACGTCCGACGGTGGCAATGGCTCAACAACCAGTCTGGTCTCGCGAACGAAGTTCAGAACCAGGTGGAGGGAAGTTCGAAGACTTACATTCCTCCGTTTGCGCAGGTGAACCAGCAACGCACTCCCACGTGCTCCTCGCCACAGTACCCGCATAACAAGATTGCTGAAGCCGAGGCCTGCGTTGCTGCAGCCGACACATGGGTAAGCCAGTCTGCCGAAAGACGTAGGCCTTATTCGCAGTTAGCGCCGGCCATGAAGTTGGCACTGCATTGCCATTACTTAGGACTGCGCCCCAAGGAGCTTCCGCTGAACCTCATGCAGACTGTGCACGGCCAGTCATTGTTAGGGCGAATTCATTGCATGTATTGGCAGACATGGTTTTTTGCCAAGTTCTGTATTGGTACAGTACCGGTCGACCTGCGCGTGGTTGAGCGGGCTGCACGGGCCGCCTATCCTGACCTACGCTCCTTACGTGCGACCTTGCAGACAGACAACGGCTTCAGTCCCACGCGGCAGCTGTTCTATGAGTTTCTTCTTCAGTTGGCCATGCAAGGCATGGTCACCCAGCAAATTGGGCCGAAGGCGTGGCTCCACAGTTTCACTCCAAGAGCCAGAGCTCAGGTGGAGGCGCGGGGGCTCTTGCTGAACGGATATTTCGCTAGCGAACGATAAGCCGCTGCTTAGCGGATTGATCCTTAATCGAATTGCTCATCTGCACAGCAATACCTCATCGACAAAAAAAACCCCGGAATTGCTTCCGGGGCTAACCGAGGTGCTACAGAGAGAGACTGATGCAAAAAGTTTCGCTGGGTCAGGCGTAGGTTGGGGCGAAGGCGGCTTCCGGGTTGGCGGCCGGGCCCTTGTCGGTCCAGTAGGGCGACAGCTTGCGCAACTGGGCGACGATCGGTGGCACGGCTTCGATGACGCGGTCGACTTCGGCTTCGGTGTTGTAGACCGACAGCGAGAAGCGGATGGTGCCGTGGGCGGCGGTGTAGGGAATGCCCATGGCGCGCATCACGTGCGACGGT
>PHCU01000151.1 GCA_002842345.1 Betaproteobacteria bacterium HGW-Betaproteobacteria-12
GGTGTACCAGAAGCCGATCAGCAGGTAGGAGACGAGACCGACCGCTTCCCAGCCGAAGAACAGCTGCATGAAGTTGTTGGCCATCACCAGCATCAGCATCGAGAAGGTAAACAGCGAGATATAGCTGAAGAAGCGGTTGTAGCCCGGGTCTTCCTGCATGTAGCCGATGGTGTAGATATGCACCATCAGCGAGACAAAGGTGACGACCAGCATCATCGTGGTGGTCAGCGAGTCGATCAGGAAGCCGACCTCAAACGTGTACTCGCCGCTGGTCAGCCAGGTGTAGACGGTGCCGTTGAACGTATTGCCGGCCTGCACGTCCTGGAAGATCAGCACCGAGGCGATGAAGGAAACGGCGACGCCGGCGATGGTGACAGTGTGCGCCACCCAACGCGGGATCAGGCGGCAGAACAGGCCGGCGATGATGGCGCCGAACAGCGGCGCCATCGGCACGAGCAGATAGAGTTTTTGCATTTCCATGTTTAACCCTTCAGGGCGCCCAGGTCATCCACATGGATGCTCTTGAGGTTGCGGAACAGCACGATCAGAATGGCCAGGCCGATCGCCGACTCGGCGGCGGCCACCGTCAGGATGAAGAAGACGAAAATCTGCCCCGACAAGTCCTGCAGGTAATGCGAGAAGGCCACGAAATTCATGTTGACCGCGAGCAGCATCAGTTCGATGGCCATCAGCAGCACGATCAGGTTCTTCCGGTTGAGGAAGATGCCGACCACGCTGATCGCGAAAAGGATCGCGCCGAGGATCAGGAAGTGCGAAAGGGTGAGAGTTAGCATAGTCGTCCCGGAACTCAGTCTTTTTCAACCGGCATCTGCAGCACGCGCACGCGATCCTTCGCCTTGACGAAGACCTGCTGATTCGGATTGGTGTATTTGGATTTCTTCGGACCGCGGTAAGTCAGAACGATCGCTGCGATCATGCCGACCAGCAGCACGATGGAGGCCAGTTCGAACGGATAGACGTAATCGGTGAACATCAGGCGACCGATTTCCTTGGTGTTGGAAATTCCGGCCGGCACGGCGGCTTCGGCAGCCGGCACTTGGAAGTACTTGCTGCCGAGCACCAGCCCCATTTCCAGGACCATCAGCAGGCCGAGCACGGCGCCCAGCGGCAGGTAGTTCCAGAAGCCCTGGCGGATGCGGTCGAGGTTGATGTCGAGCATCATCACGACAAACAGGAACAACACCATGACCGCGCCGACATAGACGAGGATGATGGCGATAGCCAGAAATTCGGCCTGCAGCAAGGCCCAGATGCCGCCGCAGGTGAAAAAGGCCAGGATCAGATGCAGCGCGGCATGGACCGGATTACGCGCAGTGATCACGCGCAAGCTGGCAACGATCAGGATCGCCGACAGGAAATAAAAAACCAGGGTTTGAAAATCCATCGCTAGTTCCTGTTATCGGTAAGGGGCGTCGAGCGCACGATCTTCGGCGATCTGTGCTTCGTAACGGTCGCCGTTGGCCAGCAGCATCTGCTTGGTGTAATACAGATCGCCGCGCTTCTCACCGTGGTACTCGTAAACACGGGTCTCGACGATGGCGTCGACCGGGCAGGCCTCCTCGCAGAAACCGCAGAAGATGCACTTGGTCAGATCGATGTCGTAGCGGGTGGTGCGGCGCGAACCGTCATCACGCGGTTCAGCCTCGATCGTGATCGCCAGCGCCGGACAGACGGCCTCGCACAACTTGCAGGCGATGCAGCGTTCCTCGCCATTCTCGTAACGGCGCAGAGCATGCAGACCGCGGAAGCGGAAGCTCTGCGGCGTCTTTTCCTCGGGATACTGGACGGTGATCTTGCGGGCAAAGAAATACTTGCCAGTTACCGACATCCCTTTCAACAACTCCTTGAGGAGGAGGCTGTTGAAGATTTCCTTCATCGAACCCATTACGCGCCCCTCACTTCCAGATATTCAGCGGCGACATCATCCAGACGCCGACGACGACGAGCCAGATCAGACAGATCGGCAGAAACACCTTCCAGCCCAGACGCATCAGCTGGTCGTAGCGATAGCGCGGGAACGTGGCGCGGAACCAGAGATACAGGAACAGAATGCAGGACATCTTGGCCAGCAGCCAGACGATGCCATCCGGCAGGAAACCGACCGGGGACAGCCAGCCGCCCAAGAACATGATCGAAGTCAGTGCGGCAACCAGAATCATGTTGGCATATTCGGCCAGGAAGAACAGCGCGAAAGCCATGCCCGAATATTCGACGTGGAAACCGGCGACGATTTCCGACTCGCCTTCGGCAACGTCGAACGGGGCGCGGTTCAATTCCGCGGTGCCGGCAATCAGGTAGACAATGAACATCGGGAACAGCGGCAACCAGTTCCAGGACAGGAAGTTCAGCCCGTAACCGGCGAGCAGGCCGGTATTCTGGCCATTGACGATCTCCACCAGATTCAGACTGTTGGACACCATCAGTACGCAGATCAGCGAGAAGCCCATGGCGATTTCGTAGGAAACCATCTGCGCTGCCGAGCGCATTGCGCCGATGAAGGCGTACTTCGAGTTCGAAGCCCAGCCGGACAGGATCACGCCATACACGCCCATCGAGGTGATGGCCATGATGTAGAGCAGGCTGGCATCGATATTGGCCAACACCAGCGTATCGGTGAAGGGAATCACGGCCCAGGCCGCCAGCGCCGGGGCAATGGCCAGCATCGGGGCGATGATGAAAATGCCCTTGTTGGAACTACTCGGAACGATAATTTCCTTCAGCAGCAGCTTCAAGCCGTCGGCGATCGGCTGGATCAGACCGTAGGGGCCGACCCGGTTGGGGCCGATACGCACCTGCATGTAACCGATGACCTTGCGTTCTGCCAGGGTCAGGTAGGCGACACCGAGCATCAGCGGCGCAACGATCAGGACAATCTTGAGCAGGGTCCAGACGACCGGCCAGACGCCGCCGAAAATCCCCATCCCGAAATTCATCAGTGCATCCATTTATGCACGCTCCACGGAAATCGGGCCGAACATGTCGCCCAGGTTGGCAGTACTGGCATGCGCGGCCGCCACCCGAACGCAACCGACGGGAATGGAATTATCAGCCTTGACCGTTAATGCGGCTTCGCCCTGGCCTTGCTTGACCTTGACCATCGCACCTGCGGCAAGACCCAGTTCAGCCAGTGTCTGCTCGCAGATCCGGGCGCTCGGCGCCACGGCATCGGCCGTCTGCTGCAGCACCGGAGCGCGTCGGGCCATTGGATCGGCAAAATTGATCGGCACGTCGGCAATCCGTTGCAGACCGCTGGCGACAGCCGGCAGGGCCAGCGCCACGCCGTTCAGGGCGTTGTCAAGGCCGGCGACGAATTCACTGCCCTTGCCCAGCGCCGCATCGCGCACGCCTTCGCTGGAATCGTAGGCGAAACCGTCAAGATTCAGAACGTTGCCGAGGACACGCAGCAATTTCCAGGCCGGACGGGCATCGCCGCGGGCCTTGACGACACCGTTGAAGCTCTGGATCCGCCCTTCGATATTGACGAAGGTGCCGGCGGTTTCGGTGTAGGGGGTGATCGGCAGCATCACGTCGGCGTACTCCAGGGCCGGCACATGCTTGAAGGCGGACATGTACACCACCAGGCTAGCCTGCTTGAGAGCGCCGAGCACCAGTTGCGGATTGGCACAATCGAATTCGGGTTCGATGCCCATCAAGACATAAGCCTTGCGCGGCTGCTCGAACATCTGGCGGGCATTGGCACCGCTTGGCACTGCGCCGGCAACGTAGGCACCGACGGTGTTGGCGCCCTCGCCGAGGAATCCGAGCGTCGCACCGGTCAGCCGGGACAATTCCTGCGCCAGGGCATGCAGTTGCGTCGCAGCGGACGACTGGGTTGCGACATTGCCGAGGAAGACCGCACGCTTTTCACCTTCCGCCAGGCTTTGGGCAATGGCACGGGCTTGCTCGTCGACCGGCACCGACTCCAGGCCGGCCGGCACGACGGCGCCCTTCAGTTCGGCAGCAGCTTTGACCACGGCAGCGAGAGCGGCAGCCAGTTGCGACGGGGCCACAACTACTTGTTGGTGCAGGTTGATCAGCTGGTCATCGCCTGCAACCGACAGCAGACTGACCTTGGTCCATTTCTTGGCTGCCTGACGCAGGCGCTGGGCGATCAGCGGATGATCCTTGCGCAGGAAGGACCCGACCACCAAGGCGGCATCGAGATCCTTGATCTCCGCCAGGCGCAGGCCCAGCCACGGCGTCCCGGCGCGCTTGCCGTCGGTGGCGAAGTCGCTCTGGCGCGGGCGGAAATCGATATTGCCACTGCCCAGCCCCTTGATGACCTTGCCCAGCAGGAACAATTCCTCGACCGTCGAATATTGCGCGGCCAACGCGCCGATGGCATCGCCACCATGTTCGCGGGCGACGTCCTTGAGGCCGTGCGCGACATAATCGAGCGCCACGTTCCAGTCGACTTCGCGCCACTGCCCCCCCTGCTTGACCATCGGCTTGGTCAGACGCTCATCGGAATTCAGCGCCTGGTAGGAGAAACGCTCCTTGTCGGAGATCCAGCATTCGTTGACCGCTTCGTTCTCGCGCGGCAAGACGCGCATCACATTGTCGTGCTTGACCTGGACGACCAGATTGGCGCCGACCGAGTCGTGCGCGCTGACCGAACGACGACGCTGCAGTTCCCAAGAGCGGGCGGTATAGCGGAAGGGCTTGGAGGTCAGCGCACCGACCGGACACAGGTCGATCATGTTGCCCGACAATTCGGAATCGACGGTACGACCGAGGAAGGTGGTGATTTCGGAATGCATGTTCCGGTTGGCCATCCCCAGTTCCATGATGCCGGCAACTTCCTGGCCGAAGCGGACGCAACGGGTGCAGTGTATGCAGCGACTCATTTCCTCCATGGAAATCAGCGGTCCGACGTTCTTGTGGAAGACGACGTGTTTTTCTTCGCTGTAACGGCTCTTCATCGGGCCATAGCCGACCGACATGTCCTGCAACTGGCATTCGCCGCCCTGATCGCAGATCGGGCAATCGAGCGGGTGATTGATCAGCAGGAACTCCATCACACCTTTCTGGGCCTTGACGGCCAGCTCGGAGTGGGTGAATACCTTCATGCCGTTGGTCACCGGCGTTGCACAGGCCGGCAACGGCTTCGGCGCCTTTTCCACCTGCACCAGACACATCCGGCAGTTGGCGGCGATCGACAATTTCTTGTGGTAGCAGAAATGCGGGATATAGACGCCCACCTGCTGCGCGGCGTCCATCACCGTGCTGCCGTCGGGCACTTGCGCTTTCTTGCCGTCGATTTCGATTTCTAGCATGTCGCTACCTTGTAGCCTGACTTTTCGTCGTTGATTTCGTTACTAACCCGCACCCGATCAGGCCGGAATCTTGTGGAAGCCGCTGCCGGCCCACTGCACATCCTTGGGCACCAGACAGCTCTTGTGTTCGATGTGATACTCGAATTCACTGCGGAAATGCTTGATGAAGCTCTGCACCGGGAATGCCGCGGCATCGCCGAGGGCGCAAATGGTGCGGCCGGCGATATTGCCGAGCACGCTGTTCAGCAGATCGAGGTCTTCCGGCTTGCCCTGCCCGTTCTCGATGCGATGCACCACCTTGTACATCCAGGCGGTACCTTCGCGGCAAGGCGTACATTGGCCGCAGGATTCTTCGTAATAGAAGAACGACAGCCGTTCCAGCGCCTTGACCATGCACACCGTTTCGTCCATGACGATGACCGCGCCAGAGCCGAGCATCGAACCGCCCTTGCTGATCGAGTCGTAATCCATGGTGCAATCCATGATCACCTCGCCCGGCATGACCGGTGCCGAGGAGCCCCCGGGAATGACCGCCTTCAGCTTGCGCCCACCGCGCATGCCACCGCACATTTCGAGCAGCGTGGCAAACGGGGTGCCGAGCGGAATTTCGTAGTTGCCCGGGCGATTGACATGGCCGGACACCGAGAACAGCTTGGTACCACCATTATTCGGCTTGCCCAGATTGAGGAACTCCTCGCCGCCCATCTTCAGGATGAAGGGAATGGAGGCAAAGGTTTCCGTGTTGTTGATTGTGGTCGGCTTGCCGTACAGACCGAAGGAAGCCGGGAACGGCGGCTTGAAGCGCGGCTGTCCCTTCTTGCCTTCGATCGATTCGAGCAGCGAGGTCTCTTCGCCGCAGATGTAGGCGCCGTAACCGTGGTGGGCAAACAGCTCGAAGTTGAAGCCGGAGCCAAGGATGTTCTGGCCGATGAAGCCGGCAGCACGGGCTTCGTCGAGCGCCTCTTCGAAGCGCTTGTATTCGGCCCAGACTTCGCCGTGCACGTAGTTGTAGCCACGATTCGCGCCCATCGCGTAGGCGGCGATGGCCATCCCCTCAATTACCGAATGCGGGTTGTAGCGCATGATGTCGCGGTCCTTGAAGGTCCCCGGCTCACCCTCATCGGTATTGCAAACGACGTACTTGTCGCCGGGGAAGGAACGCGGCATGAAGGACCACTTCAGGCCGGTCGGGAAACCGGCGCCGCCGCGACCGCGCAGCACCGATTTCTTGACTTCGCTGATGACGTCTTCCTGGGTCATCTTGCTGTCCAGGATGCGCTTCAGCTGCGCATAGCCGCCACGGGCGACGTAATCCTTCAGATGCCAGGTATTGTCGCCATCCAGGCCTTCCATCAGGACGCCATTGATCGAACCGAGCATGGCCATTATTTGCACTCCTCAAGCAGCTGGTCGATCTGCTCCGGGTGCATGTGGCTGCACATCGAACGGTTGTTCACGATGAACACCGGGGCGTCGCCGCAGGCTCCCATGCACTCGCCTTCCTTCAGCGTGAACTTGCCGTCGGCCGTCGTCTCGCCGTAGCCGATGCCCAGTTTTTTCTGAACATACTCGCCGGCATGATAGCCGCCGGACAAGGCACAGGGCAGATTGGTACAGACCGTGATCTTGTACTTGCCGACCGGCTTGAGGTCGTACATGTTGTAGAAGGAAGCCACCTCGTAGGCCGCGATGGGCGCCATCCCGAGGTAGTTGGCAACAGCCTCGATCGCCTCAGCAGGCAACCAGCCCTTTTCTTCCTGCGCGTGCGCCAGACAGGCCATGACTGCCGACTGTTTCTGATCGGCGGGGTACTTGGCGACCTCGCGGGCGAACTTCTGGAGGGTTTCAGCGGAAAACATCAGCGGTCAATCTCGCCAAAAACAATATCTTGGGAACCGATAATCGTGACGACGTCGGCAATCATGTGGCCTCTGGACATTTCGTCCATGCCGGCCAGGTGCACATAGCCCGGGGCGCGGATCTTCATGCGATAGGGCTTGTTGGCGCCATCGGAAATGAAATAGATGCCGAACTCACCCTTCGGATGTTCGACCGCGGCGTAGGCCTCGCCCGGCGGAACGTGGATGCCCTCGGTGAAGAGCTTGAAATGGTGAATCAGCTCTTCCATATTGGTCTTCATGCCTTCACGCGGCGGCGGCGCCACCTTGTGATTGTCGGTGATGACCGGACCGGGATTCTTGCGCAGCCAAGCGATACATTGCTTGATGATGTTATTGGACTGCAGCATTTCTTCCATGCGAACCAGATAACGATCGTAGCTGTCGCCATTGACGCCGACCGGCACATCGAAGTCGATCTTGTCGTAGGCAGAGTAAGGCTGTTTCTTGCGCAGGTCCCAGGCGATGCCCGAGCCACGCAGCATGGCGCCGGTGAAGCCCATCTGCAGCGCCCGCTCCGGTGTCACAACACCAACATTGACCAGGCGCTGTTTCCAGATCCGGTTGTCGGTCAGCAGCGTGTGGTACTCGGCGTGATAGGTCGGGAAGCGGTTGGTGAAGTCTTCCAGGAAGTCGAGCAGCGTGCCGCTGCGGTTCTCGTTCTTTTCCGCCGCCTTCTTGGCATTGGTCCAGGTGGACTCCCGGTACTGCGGCATGCGGTCCGGCAGATCGCGATAAACGCCGCCCGGACGATAGTAGGCAGCGTGCATGCGAGCGCCGGAGACGGCCTCATACACGTCCATCAGATCTTCGCGTTCGCGGAAGGTGTACAGCGCCATGGTCATGGCACCGACGTCCAGCGCGTGACAGCCAATCCACAGCAGATGGTTGAGGATACGGGTGACTTCGTCGAACATCACGCGGATGTACTGGCCGCGCTCCGGTACCTCGATGCCCAACAACTTCTCGGTGGCCAGGCAGTAGGCGTGCTCGTTGCACATCATCGACACGTAGTCGAGACGATCCATGTACGGCACCGACTGGACCCAGGTCCGCGTTTCCGCGAGCTTCTCGGTGGCCCGGTGCAGCAGGCCGATATGCGGGTCGGCGCGCTGCACGACTTCGCCGTCCAGTTCCAGCACCAGACGCAGCACGCCGTGCGCGGCCGGGTGCTGGGGGCCGAAGTTCAGGGTGAAATTGCGGATATCAGCCATGTGCCGGATCCCCGTAGGTGTCTTCGCGCACGATGCGCGGGGTGTTTTCGCGAGGCTCGATGGTCACCGGCTGGTAGATCACGCGTCCTTGATCCGGGTCATAGCGCATCTCGACATGACCCGAAATCGGGAAGTCCTTGCGGAAGGGATGACCGATGAAGCCGTAATCGGTCAGGATGCGGCGCAGGTCATCGTGGCCGACAAAGGCAATACCGTAAAGATCAAAGGCTTCGCGCTCGAACCAGTTGACACTCGTCCACACGCCGGTCACCGAATCGACCGTCGGGAATTCATCATCCTCGGCAAAGACACGAACGCGCAAACGCCAGTTGCGGGCAACGGAAAGCAGATGCGAAACGGCCGCAAAACGCTTGCCTTGCCAGGCACCGTCGCCATAGGTGGAATAATCGACGCCACAAAGGTCAATCAACTCTTCGAAGCCCAGATCCGGCTCGCCCCTGAGCGCCGTCATCACCGCCAGATAGTCGGCGGCAGCAACTTCGATGGTGATTTCACCCAGGGCAAGCTTGAGCGACTTCAGCTTGTCGCCAAAATGCTTCTGCAAGTTTTGGCTAAGCGTTTCCAGCTTGGCAGACATATCGAATCAGCCTCGGAAATTAACGAGCAATGGTGTTGGTGCGACGAATCTTGTTCTGCAGCTGGATGATCCCGTAGATCAGCGCCTCAGCCGTCGGCGGACAGCCGGGAACATAGATATCGACCGGAACGATGCGATCGCAGCCACGCACCACCGAATAGGAATAGTGATAGTAGCCGCCGCCATTGGCACAGGAGCCCATGGAGATCACCCAGCGCGGCTCAGCCATCTGGTCGTAAACCTTGCGCAGCGCCGGCGCCATCTTGTTGGTCAGCGTACCGGCGACGATCATCACATCGGATTGACGCGGACTGCCACGGAAGACCACACCAAAGCGATCGAGGTCGTAGCGCGAAACGCCGGCATGGATCATTTCCACTGCGCAGCAGGCCAGACCGAAGGTCATCGGCCACATCGAGCCGGTGCGCATGTAGTTGATCAGCTTGTCAGCCGTAGTGGTGACAAACCCCTCCTGAAGAATTCCCTCGATAGCCATCGCTTATTCCCACTCAAGCGCACCCTTGGCCCAGGCATAAACATAGCCGACGACCAGGATGGCAACGAACACGAGCATTTCAACGAAACCGAACAGCTTGATCGATTCGCTCGCCACGATATCCTTGAAAATCGTCGCCCACGGAAAGAGGAAGGCAATTTCAAGATCGAAAAGAATGAAGAGGATGGCAATCAGGTAATAACGCACATCGAACTTCATGCGCGCATCCTCGAAAGCCTCGAAGCCGCACTCATAGGGAGAGAGCTTCTCCGGATCGGGCCTGTTGGGAGCCAGCAGGAAACCCATTGCGATCGGCAGAACGCCAACCGCGACCCCCACCAGGACGAACATCAGGATCGGAAAGTAGTTTTCCATCATCCGCCGCCAATATCCAAATTCTTATTGAGGAAACAGCATGCCCGCAGGCCACTGCCCTGTTATTGGTGCCGACGGCGAGACTCGAACTCGCACAGCTTGCGCCACTACCCCCTCAAGATAGCGTGTCTACCAATTTCACCACGTCGGCACTACTTTT
>PHCU01000152.1 GCA_002842345.1 Betaproteobacteria bacterium HGW-Betaproteobacteria-12
CCGCGACGGCATCGCCAAGGGGCTGTTCACCGAACTGCCGGTGCATTTCTACATCCTGATGTTCCACCTCGACCTGCACCACTACGTCTGGGTGCATGTGGACGACCTGCAGCCCTACGCCTACCAGCCGGAACTCAAGGACAAGCTGGTGCTGCCGCCGGAGCAGACCGACCTGATCGACATCCTGACCGCCGAAATGGACGTGCTGATGGACGACATCGTCGCCGGCAAGTCGGGTGGCACGACCGTGCTCTGCGCCGGCCCGCCGGGCGTCGGCAAGACGCTGACCGCCGAGGTGTATTCCGAGATCATCCGCCGCCCGCTGTACCGCGTGCATTCCGGCCAGCTCGGCCTGAACGTCGCAGCCATGGAAACCGCACTGAAGGAAGTGCTGACCCGCGCCCAGCGCTGGGGCGCGGTCATGCTGATCGACGAGGCCGACGTCTATATCAAGCGGCGCGACGACAACATCACGATGAACGCAGTCGTCGGCGTTTTCCTGCGCGTGCTGGAGTATTTCAACGGCCTGCTGTTCCTGACCACCAACCGCGTAGACGACATCGACGAAGCCATCGTCTCGCGCTGCATTGCGCTGATCCGCTTCTACCCGCCGGAGCGCGAGGATCGCCGCAAGATCTGGGGTGTCATGGCCGAACAGTTCAGCCTCGACCTCGCCCCGGAACTGCAGGAACGTCTGCCCGACATTTTCCCGCAGGCCTCCGGTCGCGACATCAAGGGGCTGGCGAAACTGGTCGCCAAGTACTGTAGCCAGAAACAGGTGGCGCCGACGGAGGAGGTATTCCGGCGCTGCTCGATGTTCCGGGCGCTGGATCAGGCGGAATAAGGGGGCATTTCAGGTTAGGGATTGTAGAGCTGTAACCCAGCAACCGGCGGTGATGCAATGGGTTAGTTCAAACCTGCTGGATCACCTTGGTGTCGGCTATCAAGTCATGTAGGCAACGACGTTCTTGTCTGAACATGAATAGACCGTCGGCTAGCCAAAACATCCAACCAAGGTAGGGGATGGTGCATAGCAGACTGATCAGCCACCATCGAATCAGGACGGCTTTTGCAAACCCTGGATTGCTAGCTTCAGAAAACGTGACGATGCGTAATCGCATTGCTCTCTTTCCAATTGTCTGTCCGGTCGAAGATAACAAGACCGCTTGATAAGCAATTACCCCCAGCACGATCGCCAAAGAAACGAAAACGCTGAGAATGGCTAATACGTTATCGGGCGATTTAGATAGTAAAAGCTTCGCGAAAAGTAGTGCTACGACTCCAATCGAGAGGTCAATCAGGTAGGCAAAAATTCTTGCCTTGATTGGCGCCAATTCATTGGGTAGGGGCAATGGGGGAGCTTCCATAATCGACGTTCCAGCGAACAAATGGCAAATTGTATGGCATATGCGATGGTCTCTCTTGCTTGATTGCTGACCTGAGATTCTGATCTTCAAATAGGCGCCAACCGCATCTCCGCAACCAGTGCCGCAATCACCGAACCACCCACGCCGTCCTCCGGGTCAAGCGCCAGCAGCCGCCCGATGGCGGCTTCGGCTTCGCCCGGCTGGCCGCTACGCAGGTGGATGAAGGCCAGCCCCTTGAGGGCGGCGAGGGCGGGGCCGGGGGCTTGCTGCCATTGCCGCCAGTCGTCGGGCAGGGCGGCTTGACAGGCGGCGGCGCTGACCCAGTCTTCGGCGGCGGCCAGCGCCTTGTCGAATTGTCGACAGCGGTTGTAGTGTTTGACCAGACAGCGGTGCGCCGCCGGGGCTTCCGGTGCCAATGCCACGGCCTGCCGGAAAAGGCTTTCGGCGCGTTCGCGATCGGTGAAATGGGCGGCGATGCCGTCCTGCAGCAGCTGCCGGATGGCCGGCGGCAGGGGGCCGAGGTCGGGTTGCTGGTCGTTATCGAAGCTGGTCATGGCATGTCTCGCTGTCGGATTGAATGGATTTCGCAGCTGGCACGCAATAAGCATGCGCGTTGCTCATCGCATCATCCCAGAGGAATTTCCATGTTCATCGCCATGAACCGTTTTCGCATCGCCCTCGGCAAGGAGGATGATTTCATCGCCCACTGGCGCAACCGCAACAGTTATCTGCAAACGGTGCCGGGCTTCGTCTCCTTCAACCTGTTGCGCGGCGACACGACCGAGGAGCGCACGCTGTTCGCCTCGCATACGGTCTGGAAATCGGAGCAGGCCTTTACCGACTGGACGCAGTCCGACGCCTTCCGCCAGGCGCATGTGGCGGCCGGAGCTTCGCCGCGCGACTTCTACCTCGGGCCGCCGCAGCTCGAACTGTTTACCGCCGTACTTTGATCAGTGCTCGCGGCCGTCGATGCGCGGCCGCATCAGGATCGGGATGTAGCGCCAGGCGAGGATGGCGAAGGCGGTTGACCAGAGGCAGGCGGTGAGGTGGATCCAGCCCAGGTAGGCGGCCGGGAAGACCTGCGGTAGACCGACGCGGGCGAGCAGCGTGGCCAGCATCAGGTAGAGCACGGTGCGGTCGAGGCCGTCGAAGACGACCTTGCGCCCGGTGTGGCCCTTGGAGATTCGGATGATCATCGCCGGAATGACGCAGCCCATGGCGCCGACAGTGAACAGATGCACCGACACCGAGCCGATCCAGACGAAATTGACCACGTGGCCGAGCGCCTCGACCAGCAACTGGCCGACGATGGACAGGTAACCGATGTACATGATGCCGATGTCGATGCGGCGGAAGGCGAGATGCGGTTTCCAGAAGAAGAAACGGATGCCGAGCAGGATCGCCAGGGCCAGCGCCAGGGCTGCGCCGAGCGGGCGCGGCAGCAGGAATTCGATGACCAGCATCAGGCCGAGCAGCTTGATCGCCATGTCCAGTTTCGGGTGGCGCAGGATCTCGGCCTGGAAGGCGGCCTTCATGAAGCCGGTCAGCGTCCGTTCGAGCATGACCAGGAAGGCCAGGCGGAACAGGCCCATGGCCATCACGTAGCCGGCGGTGAAATCGCCGCCGGCCAGCATCAGGTACTTGGCGACGATGAAGCCGGGCAGCATGACCAGGAAGAAGGCGTTGTCGCGGTAGCTGTCGGTGTCGCGGTGGCGGATCAGCGTCCACAGCAGCATGGCGACGATGCTGCCGAGGAACAGGTTGTTGGCCAGCAGGAATAGCGGCAGCGGCCAGTAGCCGCCGAAGCTCATGGCGATGCGTTCGATGATCCAGGCGCCGGCCAGCACCATCAGCGCCGGCCCGTGATAGCCGCGGATGTTGACCCAGTTCTTGGTCGAGGTCAGCAGGAAGCCGCCGAGTACCGCCCAGCCGAAGCCGAAGAACATTTCATGGGCGTGCCATTGGACCGAAGTGAAGGGAATTTCCGGCGCCGGCAACTGGCCGCCGAAGATCAGCGCCCAGACCAACGGCAGAATCAGGCCGGCCAGGCAGGCGAGGGTGAAGAAGGGGCGGAAACCGACCAGCCAGAGAGGGTGCGACGCCGGAATCATGGTGAACCTTTTCGGTGAATCGTGGATCGAAGTGTTGAGTTTAGCCACACCCGGCCGGCGAAAACTTGATTTATCCCGGGCCCGTCAAGCATCGCGCCCGACATTCGCGTAAAATCGCCGCCTTGGCTCGGTCGCTGGGGTGAGGGGCGTGCGGGCCGGTTTCCTTAAGGATAGAAATGAAGCGTGTGGATGATTTCCGCTTGCGCCTTGGCAAGCACGAACTTGTGCCGATCATGATCGGCGGCATGGGGGTCGATATTTCGACGGCCGATCTGGCGCTGGAAGCGGCCCGCCTCGGCGGCGTCGGTCATATCTCGGACGCGATGATCAACACCGTCTCCGACCGCCGCTACGAAACCAAGCACGTCAAGGAAAAGCTGGCGCTGTACAAGTACAACGTGCTCAACGAGGACAAGTCCTCGGTCAAGTTCGACCTCGGCCGCCTGGCCGAAGCGACCCGCCTGCACGTCGAAGCGACGATGGCGCGCAAGCGCGGCGACGGCCTGGTGTTCATCAACTGCATGGAAAAGCTGACCATGAACGCGCCGCGCGAGACCCTCAAGGTTCGCATGTCGGCTGCGCTCGATGCCGGCATCGACGGCATCACGCTGGCCGCCGGCCTGCACCTCAGCTCCTTCGGCCTGATCGAGGACCACCCGCGTTTCCGCGACGCCCAATTGGGCATCATCGTTTCCTCGGTGCGCGCCCTGCAACTGTTCCTGAAGAAGAGCGCGCGCACCGGCCGCCTGCCCGATTACGTCGTCGTCGAAGGCCCGCTGGCCGGCGGCCACCTCGGCTTCGGCATGGACTGGGCGCAGTACGATCTGGCGACCATCGTCGCCGAAGTCCTGCAGTACCTGAAGGATGAGAACCTGAATATTCCGGTGATTCCGGCCGGTGGCATCTTCACCGGCACCGATGCGGCGCAGTTCCTCGAAGGCGGCGCCGCCGCCGTACAGGTGGCGACCCGGTTCACGGTCGCCGACGAATGCGGTCTGCCGGCCGAGGCCAAGCAGGAGTACTTCAAGGCCACCGAGGACGATATCGAGGTCAACCAGATTTCGCCGACCGGCTATCCAATGCGCATGATCAAGTCCAGCCCCGGCATCGGCGACGGCATCCGCCCGAACTGCGAAGCCTACGGTTACCTGCTCGACGCTGCCGGCAAGTGCGCCTACATCACTTCCTACAACCGCGAAGTGGCGGCTCATCCCGAAGCCCGCAAAGTCAAGGTGTTCGACAAGACCTGTCTGTGCACACACATGCGCAACTTCGAGATCTGGACCTGCGGCCAGCTGACCTGGCGCCTGAAGGACACGACCCATCGTCTGCCCGACGGCAGCTACCAGATGCTGTCGGCCGAGCACATTTTCAAGGACTACCAGTTCAGTGTCGACAACCAGGTGGCGCTACCGGAAAAGCTGCTTCCCTGAGCCACCCCAACCCAATTCCAGAAACCCGACGCGCGTCGGGTTTTTTCTGAACGCTACATGGCCATCATCCCCATCCTGAATCTTTCCGAAATGCTGCACCGTTCGGCCCGTGTACTCGGCCTGACACTGGCGGTGTTGAGCGCGGCGCTTGCCTTGCCGGCAATCGCCGATAACGGCAGCCGTTTCTCGGTCAGCGGCTTCGCTACGGTGGGGGCGGTGCGGACCAGCAGCGACGACGTCGAATTTGTCCGCGATATTTCCCAGCCACGCGGCGCGCGCAGCCAGTGGAACGGGCGCGTGGACAGCGTCTTCGGCCTGCAGGCCAGCTGGCGGATGACGCCGGAGTTCGAGGCCGTGGTGCAGGGGGTCAGCCGCTATAGCTACGACCGTACTTTTACCCCGGAGATTGCCTGGGCGTATCTCAAGTACGAGCCGAATCCGGCGCTCAGCCTGCGTTTCGGCCGGCTGGGCACGGAGTTCTTCATGCTCGCCGATTCGCGCATGGTCGGTTATTCCTACCTGACCGTGCGTCCGCCCGGCGACTATTTCTGGTATCTGCCGTTTTTCAGCGTCAATGGCGCCGATGCGGCGCTGACCGTGCCGCTGGGCGACAACATGCTGAGTGGCAAAGTCTACTACGGCATCGCCGACGGCAAGATTCCACTGGCCGACCGCCAGTGGAAAATCGATGGCTCGCCACTGATGGGGGCCTATCTCGAGTATCAAACCGGCGCCTGGGTGCTGCGCGGCAGTTACGCCAATATCCGCTTCAACAGCAGCCTGCCGATTGCCGATCAGTTTTACGCGGTCCTTCCTCCGAACCTTGCCCGCGCGTCGCTCGATTACATCGAGACCGACGGCACGCGCAGTCATTACTACTCGCTCGGTCTGGTCTACGACAGCGGTCCGTGGCAATTCCAGTTGATGCTCAACAGTGTGGACCAGGGCAGCCGGGCGTTCGAGAATTCCCGCGCCGGCTATGTGCTGGCCGGCTATCGGCTCGGCTCGGTAACGCCCTATCTCGGTTATTCGCTGGTGGACTCGACGCGCCGCGGCACCACCGCGCATCCGGGCGTTGCCAGGGTTCAGGCCGACTCCCGGACGCAGCAGGGAACGGTGATCATCGGCGCCCGCTGGGATGCCATGCGCAACCTGGCTTTCAAGGCGCAATGGGATGCCATTCGCGGCGACCCCAGCTCGATCTTCCCGTACCGGCGCGAAACGGCGGATTGGGACGGCCGGCTGGATGTCTTCTCGCTGACCATGGATTTTGTCTTCTGACATCATGAAACGCCTGCCGATCTGCGCCCTCGCCACTCTGCTGTTGCTCACCGCCGCACCGCCGGCGTTGGCGACGGGCACGCTGGCGGTGGTGGTCAACGCCCGCTGCGGCGTCGCAGTGTTGACCCGCAATGAGGTCATCAACATTTTTTTCGGCCGCTATCGTCAGTTTTTCAACGGCCGCGAGGCCCATCCTGTCGATCTGGTCGACGGCCATCCGGCACGCGGCCAGTTCTATCGTCGCCTGGTCGGCAAGGATCTTTCCGAAATCAATGCCTACTGGTCGCGCCAAATCTTCTCCGGGCGACTGCAGGCGCTGAACAAGGTGGCCACGCCGGAAGAGGTGGCCAAGTGGGTTGCCGCCAACCCGTGCGGCATCGGTTTCATCGAACAGGCCAAGGTCGATGCGCGCTTCAATATCGTCTACGAGCTGGCACCCTGAGGAGGCCGGACGATGTTTGTGAACGTTGAATTGATCGGCCTGCTGATCATTTTTGCGGCGATCGCCATCATCGTCATCAAGTCAAAATAATCGTTGAGCAGGCTGTGTTTTTGTGTCAACTTGGTCACAATAGACTTACCCCTAAACCAAGAGGAGACAGAAGTGCCAAGAAGAATGATCAACGAGGTGATTGCCGGCGGCATCCTGGTGACCGCCAGCAAGGAAACGACGGTACGGGCCGCTACGAAGCAGATGGCGGAAAAGCGCATCGGTGCGCTGGTGGTGGTGGAGAGCGGCCGGATCGCCGGCATATTCACCGAGCGCGACGCGCTGAACAAGATACTGGCTGCCGGTCTGGATCCCGACACCACGCCGCTGTCTGCCGTGATGGTCAAGGATCCGCAAACGATCGCCGCCGACAAGCCGCTGGCTTATGCCCTGTATATGATGGCCGAAGGCGGCTTCCGCCATGTGCCGGTGGTCGATGCCGGCGGTGCGCCGATCGGCATGGTCTCGGCGCGCGATGCACTGGGTCAGGATCTGGTCGAATTCGAGCGCGAACTGAAGCATCTCGAAGAACTCGAGGGTTCGATCGGCTACTGATCCACCGTCCAGCCGAAGCGCGCCAGTAGGTCGGCAAACTCGCCGGATACTGGCGCTTTTGTTTGCAGGCGCTCGCCGCTGAGCGGATGGTCGAAGCTTAGTTGCATGCACGCCAGCAGCAGGCGCCGGCAGCCGAGATGCTCGGCGAAATAGCGGTTGTGCCGGCCCTTTCCGTAGGTCGCATCGCCGATGATCGGGTGGGCGATGTGCTTCAGGTGCCGGCGCAGCTGATGCCGTCGGCCGGTCACCGGTTCCAGTTCGAGCAGGGCGTAGCGGCTGCTGGGATAGCGGTCGACGGCGACCGGTAGTTCGATGTCGGCGAGACGGCGATAGTGCGTCAACGCCGGCTGCGCCGCGTCGCTGCTACGCTCGCCGCGGAATTCATAATCGTCGCGCTGGCGCGAGAGTGGGTGGTCGATGCTACCAGCCAGCGGTGGATGGCCACGAACGACGGCCAGGTAGCGCTTGGCCACGGTGCCGGTGGCAAATTGCTTGCCGAGGGTGCTGGCGATCTCGGCGCTCATCCCGAACAGCAGCACGCCCGAGGTGCCACGGTCCAACCGGTGCGCCGGCCAGACGCGCTGGCCGATCTGGTCGCGCAGAATCTGGATGGCGAAGCGCGTTTCGTGGCGGTCGATTTCCGAGCGGTGGACGAGCAGGTTCGGCGGCTTGTCGATGACGACGATCTGCTCGTCGCGCCAGAGGATGCTCAGTTCTTCAGCCAAAGAAGCGGCTCGTCGCCCGGTCCGGGATATCCATCCCGGTGACATGGGAACGCTCGAGCAACTCCCAGTAATAGCGGTAAGAGGCCCGGTCGTGCAGCTTGCCGGCGTGCTGGATCGGGCCCCAGTCCTTGTCCTGGGCGGCGATCAGGATTTCGGCGGCGGCCTGGACTTCGGAGAAGTCGGGGCGCATCGCCTCGACGATCGGCACGATCTGGTTGGGGTGGATGCTCCACATGCGCAGGTAGCCGAATTCGCGGCGGGCGCGTAGCGCGTCGTTGCGGATGTACTCGACATCTTTCAGTTCGGTGGTCACGTTGTGCGCCGGCACCACGCCGCAGGCCAGCGCCGCGGCGCTGATCTCGCACTTGGCGCGGGCGACCAGCGGATGCTCGAACTGGCCTGGACTTTTCATCGCGCTGCCGGGAATGGCGCCGTGATGGCCGGAGACGAAATCCATCAGGCCGAAGTCGAGCGACTCGACACCGGGCAGGGCGGCAATCTGCCACACCTCGCGTAGCGCGCCGTGCGTCTCGATCAGCACATGCACCGGGATCGGCCGCGTGATGGCGCAAGCGCGCTCGATCTCGCGCAGGGTTTCGATCTGGATCTCGACATCGGCGGCGCTGCACGGTTTCGGCAGGGTGATGAAGGGCAGGCGGGTACCGGCCAGACGCACCAGGATTTCCAGATCCTGTCGCCAGTGCGCATGGGTGACGTCGTGGATGCGGGCACCGACGCGGTTGAAGGGGTTGTCGTCCGACATGATCACGCCGGCGGCCATCTCGGCATGCTCGCGCTCGGCACCGGCATGGGCCCCATCCTCGCAGTCGCAGGTGATGTCGAAAATCGGTCCGAGTTCCTGCTGTAACTGCAGGGCCTTACGCATCAGTTTTTCCGAACCGGCGTAGTGATCGACGGCGGGTAGGACAGGGAAGGGCTTCTCGCCGGCAAACAGGACGGTTCTCGGATGACGCATGCTAGTTGTTAGTCGCTAGTTGTTGGTTGGTGGCAAAACCGGATCGGAAATGAAAAGGGCCGCGGCATTTTACCGCGGCCCCTGCATGCTTTTGCTAGTGACTAACGACTAGCAACCGATGACTGCTCTTACAGCATGTCCTTGACGGCTTCGGCTTCGTCGGTCAGTTCCTTGAGCGTGAAGTTGATCTTCTCGCGGCTGTACTCGTCGATTTCCAAGCCCTGGATGATCTTGAACGAACCACCCTTGCACTCGCACGGGAAGCCGAAGACGATGCCGGCCGGGATGCCGTAGGAGCCGTCGGACGGCACGCCCAGGGTGACCCATTCGTCGGAACCGAGCACCCAGTCGCGGATGTGGTCGATGGCGGCATTGGCAGCGGAAGCAGCCGACGACAGGCCACGGGCCTCGATGATGGCGGCGCCGCGCTTGCCGACGGTCGGCAGGAAGACGTCGTTGTTCCAGGCGTGATCGTTGATCAGGGCCTTGACGCTGTCACCGTTGGAGGTGCAGTTGCGGTAATCGGCGTACATCGTCGGCGAGTGGTTGCCCCAGACGACCAGCTTCTTCAGGGAAGAAACCGGACGGCCGATCTTGCTGGCCAGTTGCGACAGGGCGCGGTTGTGGTCCAGGCGCAGCATGCCGTGGTAGTTGTTCGGGTTGGTGCGGCCGACCTTCTTGGCGGCGGCAGCAGCGATGAAGGCGTTGGTGTTGCAGGGGTTGCCGACGACCAGGACCTTGACGTCTTCCTTGGCGTTCTCGGCAATGGCCTTGCCCTGAACGGTGAAGATGGCGCCGTTGGCGGTCAGCAGGTCGGCACGTTCCATGCCCTTGGTGCGCGGACGGGCGCCGACCAGCAGGCAGACGTCGGCATCCTTGAAGGCGACGTTCGGGTCATCGGTGGCAACCATGCCAGCCAGCAGCGGGAAGGCACAGTCTTCCAGCTCCATCATGACGCCCTTCACGGCTTGCTGGGCTTGCGGCAGGTCGAGCAGCTGGAGGATGACCGGCTGGTCTTTGCCGAGCATTTCGCCGGAGGCGATGCGGAACAGCAGGCTATAACCGATCTGGCCGGCGGC
>PHCU01000153.1 GCA_002842345.1 Betaproteobacteria bacterium HGW-Betaproteobacteria-12
TATCCGCAACCACTGTTCATCGTTCAACATTCGCCGATCCATGTGCAACATCCAAATTCCAGGATGTAAACACAAATCAGCTACTGTGAACAGGCCCTAAGTAGCTGCAAGTTATTAGTCCTTAGCTACTGGCTGTTGGTCGTTCTCGACCAGCAGCCAGTGTCGAACGACTCACTGAACCGGGAAAACACCATGCTCGACAACGCCATCAAGGAACAACTCAAGGCCTATCTCGAAAAGCTGCAGCGTCCGATCGAACTGGTCGCCTCGCTCGACGACAGCGCCCGGGCCCAGGAAATGCGCGGCCTGCTGGTGGACATCGCCGGCCTGTCAGACAAGGTCAGCCTGCGCGAGAACGGCAACGCCGCCCGCCGCCCGTCGTTCGCCGTCGGCCTGCCCGGCGCGGCGCCGCGCATCCATTTCGCCGGCATCCCGATGGGCCACGAATTCACCTCGCTGATCCTGGCGCTGCTGCAGACCGGCGGCCATCCGCCCAAGGTCGAGCCGGCGGTGATCGAGCAGATCAAGGGCCTGACCGGCACTTTCAATCTCGAAACTTTCATCTCGCTGTCCTGCCACAACTGCCCCGACGTCGTGCAGGCCTTCAACCTGATGGCCGTGCTCAATCCGGGCGTAACCAGCACGATGATCGACGGCGCGCTGTTCCAGGACGAAGTCAATGCGCGGCAAATCATGGCCGTGCCGACGGTGTTCCTGAACGGCGAGGAATTCGGCCAGGGCCGGATGACCATCGAGGAAATCCTGGCCAGGCTCGACACCGGCGCCGCCACCCGCGCCGCCGAGGAACTGGGCCAGAAGGCGCCGTTCGACGTGCTGGTCGTCGGCGGCGGCCCGGCCGGTGCCGCGGCGGCCATCTACGCCGCCCGCAAGGGCATCCGCACCGGCGTGCTGGCCGAGCGTTTCGGCGGCCAGGTGATGGATACGCTGGGCATCGAGAACTTCATCTCGGTCAAGGAAACCGAAGGACCGAAGCTGGTCGCCGCGCTGGAACAGCACGTCAAACAGTACGAGGTCGACGTGATGAACCTGCAGCGCGCCAGCAAGCTGATTCCCGGGGAACTGATCGAAGTGCAACTGGACAATGGCGCCTCGCTGAAGGCCAAGTCGGTGATTCTGGCTACCGGCGCCCGCTGGCGCGAGATGAATGTGCCCGGGGAAAAGGAATACAAGGCCAAGGGCGTCTGCTTCTGCCCGCATTGCGACGGTCCGCTGTTCAAGGGCAAGCGCGTGGCAGTGATCGGCGGCGGCAATTCCGGCGTCGAGGCGGCGATCGACCTGGCCGGCCTCGTCGCCCACGTGACCCTGCTCGAATTCGCCGACACGCTGCGCGCCGACGCCGTGCTGCAGAAGAAGCTGTACAGCCTGGCCAACGTCACCGTGATCAAGTCGGCGCAGACCACCGAAGTCACCGGCGACGGCCAAAAGGTCAACGGCATCACCTACAGGGATCGCGTCAGCGAGGAGATCAAGCACGTCGAACTCGAAGGCATCTTCGTCCAGATCGGCCTGTTGCCCAACACCGACTGGCTGAAGGGCACCGTCGAACTGTCGCGCTTCGGCGAGATCGAGATCGATGCCAAGGGCCACACCTCGGTACCCGGCGTGTTCGCCGCCGGCGACTGCACGACGGTGCCCTACAAGCAGATCATCATCGCCATGGGCGCCGGCGCCACTGCCTCGCTGAGCGCGTTCGACCACCTGATCCGCTCCTGAGCGTCGGCCCGGCACGGGCCACCGATGAACGGGTGCCCGCCGTTTGGTGGGCACCCGTTCTTGCGTTAACATTGCCGGTTTTCCACCCGCGGCCCGCCGCCCGTTGCCACGCGATGACGCCCGCCCCCCTGTCCGCACCGACCGCCCGATGCTGAGCAGCATTTACAGCCTGCCAGTCGCCGCCCTGCTCTGGCTGCTCCACTTCCTGCCGCTGGCGCTGCTCGCCGCTATCGGCGGCGGCCTCGGCCGGCTATTGATGTTGTTCGGCCGCAAGCGCCGCGCCGTCGTTGCCCTCAACCTGTCCTGGTGCTTCCCCGAACTCGACGCGGCGGCGCGCCACGACCTGGCGCGCCGGCATTTCCAGGCCCTCGGTCGCAGCATCCTCGAACGCGGAATTTTCTGGTGGGGCAGCCGGCAACGCCTGGAGAAGCTGATCCAGGTAGACGGCGAGGAGCACCTGCAGGCCCAACTGGCCGCCGGCCGCCCGGTGATCCTGCTTGCCCCGCATTTCCTCGGTCTCGATGCCGGCGGCGTCGCCGTCACCATGCGCTACGACATCGTCAGCATCTACGCGGCGCAGACCAACCCGGTCTTCGATCGGCTGCTGTTGCGCGGCCGCAGCCGTTTCGGCGACCAACAGCTGCTGTCGCGCCAGGACGGGGCGCGGGCGACAATCAAGGCGATGAAGTCCGGCCGGCCGTTCTATTACCTACCCGATCTCAATGCCCGCCGCCGCGACGCCATCTTCGTCCCCTTCTTCGGCATCCCGGCCGCCACCATCACCGGCCTGCCCCGCCTGGCCAAGGCCGCCGGCGCCGCGGTGCTGCCCTGCGTCACCCGCATGCTGCCCGGTGGCGCAGGCTACCGGCTGGAGATCGGCGAAGCGTGGGCCGACTATCCGAGCGACGATGTGGTTGCCGATACGGCACGGATGAACGCCTGGATCGAGAGCGTCATCCGCAGCATGCCCGAGCAGTACCACTGGGTGCACCGCCGCTTCAAGACGCGGCCGCCCGGCGAAGCCAAACCTTACTGAGCCCGACTTCATGAATCACGACGACAAGCCGGCAGCGCCGCCGCCCGAAGATTTCGCCAGCTGGTGGGCCGCTCCCGGCGCCTGGGTCGAAGAGCCGAACCAGCGGCGCAGCGGCTGGAGCGGCATGATGCGCGCCCGCTTCGGAGGACACACCTATTACGTCAAGAAGCAGTGCAATCACCTCTGTCGCACGCTGGGCCATCCGTTCGGCTGGCCGACCGTCAGCCGCGAGTACGCCAACATCCGCTGCCTGCAGTCCCTCGGCATCACCGTGCCGCAACCGGTCTTCCACGGAAGCCGGCGGACAGCCGAAGGTTACGAAGGGCTGCTGGTCACCGAAGAGCTGGCGGGCTTCACCGATCTCGCCGCCCAAGGCCAACGCTCGCCGGCCGAGAAAAGCCGGCTGGCCGCCGCCGTCGGCCAGATGCTCGGCCGCATGCACCGCCACAACCTGCAGCACAGCTGCCTGTACGACAAGCACATCATGGTGCGTTGGCAGGATGGCCAGCCGATGGTCGCGCTGATCGACCTGGAAAAGCTGCGCCGCACCTGGCTGCCCGGCAAGGCGGCACGGCACGACCTGGAACAGTTGGCGCGCCACCAGAAGATCTGGTCGGACGCCGACTGGGCGCTGCTCGTGGAAGCCCACCGGGCGGCCGGCAAACCTGCGTCGCGATGAGCCGGGTATACTCCCGGCCCTGACCCCCAAGACACAACAGAAGAGAAACCGACCTTGGCCCTTACTATCCTTGGACTCTCCGGCGCCCTGACGCACGATCCGTCGGCCGCCCTCTACATCGACGGCAAGCTGGTTGCCGCCGCCGAAGAAGAGCGCTTCGTCCGCGACAAGCACGCCAAGAACCGCATGCCCTACGAATCGGCGCGCTTCTGCCTGGAGTTCGCCGGCATCAAGCCCAAGGATGTCACTGCGGTGGCCATTCCCTTCGCGCCGATCAGCCTCGCCGACAAGGCCCGCTGGCAGTACGCCAAGCGCTACTGGTACGCGCCGGACCGCGCCCTCGACGCGCTGGTCAACGGCAACCGTCGTTTCAAGCGCTACCAGAAGCGCATCGAATGGTGTTTGCAGCAGCTCGGCTTCGACCTGGCCAAGACCGAGATCGTGCCGGTCGAACATCACCTGACGCATGCCTCCTCCGCCTACCACTGCTCCGGCTTCCAGGAGAAGACGGCGATCCTCGGCATCGACGGCAAGGGCGAATACGCCACCACCTTCTTCGGCGTCGGCGAGCACGGCAAGATCCGCAAGATCAAGGAGTTCTACGACCCGGATTCGCTCGGCGGCCTGTACGGTGCGATCACCGAATACCTCGGCTTCGAGATGCTCGACGGCGAATACAAGGTCATGGGCATGGCGCCTTACGGCGACCCGACGAAGTACGATTTCTCGCGCTTGGCCAAGTTCGAGAACGGCGAACTGATCGTCAATACCGACTACGCCAACGTGATCGGCTTCCGCCGTTACAAGGAAAAGGGCAAGGGCTACTACTTCTCGCCCAAGCTGATCGAATGGCTGGGTCCGATGCGCCACGGCGACATCGCCGACGACCCCTACATCCACTACGCGGCGAGCATGCAGAAGCTGTTTGAGGATCTGTCGCTGCAGATGATGGACTACTACCTCGGCGACATCCTGAAGGAAACCGGCAAGCTGGCCTTCGCCGGCGGCGGCGCGCTCAACGTCAAACTGAACCAGAAGATCATCGCCCGCCCGGAACTCAAGGAACTGTTCGTCCAGCCGGCTTCCGGCGATGCCGGCACGGCCATCGGCGCCGCCGCCTACGTCTCGGTCGAGCGCGGCGTGCCGGTCGAGAAGATGGAGCACGTCTACCTCGGCCCGGAATACAGCAACGAAGACGTCATCGCTGCCTGCGCCCGGCATTCGGCCAAGCCGCAGTGGCAACTGATCGAGAATGGCGAAACCGCGGTGCCGCAACGCATCGCCCAGATTCTCGCCGACGGCAACCCGGTCGCCTGGTTCCAGGGCCGCATGGAATTCGGCCCGCGCGCCCTCGGCGGCCGCTCCATCGTCGGCTGCCCGAGCGCCGCCGGCGTCGCCGACCGGATCAACGAACAGATCAAGTTCCGCGAACGCTGGCGTCCCTTCTGCCCGAGCATGCTCGACACGGTCGGGCCGCAGATGCTGGGCAGCGACCACCCGGCGCCGTTCATGACTTTCACGTTCGAAGTCGCCGAGGAATGGAAGACGCGCGTACCGGAAGTCGTCCATGAAGATGGCACCTCGCGCGCCCAGGTGCTGAAGCGCGAGTACAACCCGCGCTACTACGACCTGATGAAAGAGATGGAAAAGCTGACCGGCAACGGCGTGGTGCTCAACACCTCGCTCAACCGCCGCGGCGAACCGATGATCTGCTCGCCAACCGATGCGCTGAACATGTTCTTCGGCTCCGACCTGCAGTATCTGATCATGCAGGACATCCTGGTCACCAAGTAGGCACCGTCATGGCTCAGCCGCGCCGGCTCGGCGACATCCTCTCGCCGGTCACCTTCACCTTCGCCACCAGCCTGCTGCTGTCGATCATCGCCGTCACCAGCGGCAACCTGAACCGCGACGGCATGCTCTACGTCGAAACCGCCAGGGCCTTCATCGATGGCGGCCTGACGGCGGCCATCCAGGTCTTCAGCTGGCCTTTCCTGCCGGTATTGATGGGCCTGCTGGCGGAACTGACCGGCCTGCCGCCCGAATGGTGCGGCCACGCGCTCAACGTCCTGTTTATGAGCGGCGCCTGCGCCCTGCTCGTCGATCTCGTCCGCCGCAACGACCCGCAGCTGGCCTGGCTGGCCGCCGTTGTCGTCCTGGCGCTTCCCGGACTCAACGACTACCGCAACGAACTGATCCGCGAGTACGGCTGCTGGTTCTTCCTGCTGCTCGCCTTCCGGCTGGCCATCGACTGGCCGGCCAGGCCGGGCTGGCGTCGCGCCCTGGCGATCCAGGCCAGTCTGCTGCTGGCCGCCCTGTTCCGCCCGGAAGTCCTGGTCTTCTACCCCTGCCTGGTCCTCTGGCAGCATTTCCGGGCGGCGCCGGAAAAGCGCTGGTCGGGCAGTCTGATGCTTGGCGCCTTGCCGGCACTCGGACTGCTCGTTCTGCTGGCCGCCTATTTCACCGGCGCCCTCGGCGGATCATCGCGCCTGGCCAACGAACTGGCACGTTTCGACTTCCTCGGCCGATTCGACGCGACCGCCAGTGCCATGAGCCAGGCCTTCAATGCCTACGCCCGGGAAGAGGCAGAAACGGCGCACACCATCCTGTTCTTCGGCTCACTGGCCCTGATCCCGTGGAAGTTCATCGGCAAGCTGGGCATCTTCGTCATCCCCCTACTGGCTTTTCTGCTCAGCCACGGGAAGGCCGAGCGCTACCGGCGGCATGATCTGCTGCTCTGGGCCCTGGGCGGCTACCTGCTGATCCTCGCCATCTTCGTCCTCCAGCAACAGTTCATCTCCGGTCGCTACCTCGGCCTGCTGCTGATGTTCACGCTGCCGTTCGTGGCTTACGGTGTGCACGATCTGGTGCAGCGTTTTCCGCGCAGCTGGCTGCCGATCCTCGGCCTGTGCCTGCTGCTTGCCCTGGCCAACGTCGTCTCGCTGAAACCCGGCAAACAGCATTTCGCCGCGGCAGGCAGCTGGCTGCACAGCCAGTACGTGGAAACTCCGCGCATCTATCTGGATAGTGCCCGGACCGCCCACTACGCCAGCTGGAAGTTCACCACACGCCTGGCAACCGTGCCCCGCGAAAAATTGCTGGCGGACGTCCTGGCCGGACGTTACGACGTGGTAATTCTCGAAGTCTCGCGCAAGGACAGCGAAATCGGCGCCTGGGCCGGCACGGCCGGGCTTGCCGAAGTACAGCGCTTCGCCGATCGCAACGGCGATGCGATCGTCGTCTATGTCCCGACGGGCCGCTCGCTACCGCCGACGACCGCCTCGAGCAAAGCCAGCAGTCGGGCACCGACGACCGCCGACGAATACAGCGCCGCGACGCGCTGACTCCCGGCCAGCCCCATCCGCCGCCCGCGCTCGGGGTCGGCAGCCAGGGCTTGCAGTGCCGCGACCCACTCGTCGTCGCTACGCGCCAGATAGCCCGTTTCCCCGTCCAGTACCGCCTCACCATTGACGCCGACCGGCGACGAGACGACCGGCAGACCGGCTGCCATGTACTGCAGCACTTTCAGGGCGCACTTGCCGCGGCTCCAGTCGTCGTCGTGCATCGGTGCGATGCCGACCTGCGCCGAGGCCAGTTCGGCCGCTTCGCTCTCGGCGCGCCAGCGGACCGGCAGGGTCGGAAAACCCGGTGCGTCGAGATCGAAATCGGCGATGATTTTCAGGCGCAGCGCCGGAATACGACGCGATGCTTCACGCAGCGCGGGAATTGCCGCTTCGAGATACTTGCGCGTCGAACTGCTGCCGATCCAGACGACATCGAAATGATCCGACCTCCGGCCATCGCCGGGAGCATAACGAGCGACGTCGACACAGGTCGGAATGATGGTGACGGCCGGGTTAAAGCGCGCCGCCATTGCCGCCAGGAAGCCGTTGCCGGCGGTCACCTGGTCGCAGCAACGGACCATCGCGGCGAAACGGGACAGGCGCGTCGCCGACGGGCTGCCGTCGGGCTTGCAGAAGATGGCATCGTCGAGATCGAAGACCAGTCGCCGCGACGCGCGGCGCAACAGCCACAGCAGCGGCCCCGGCAGCGTCTTGCGCAACACCAGCACCAGATCGGCCCGGCGGGCCGCGCGCAGGGCGCGCAGCACGTTGCCGGCGCCGCCAGACAGGCTCAGATGGTACGGCTGGTGCCCGGCCGCCCGCAGGCGATCGAAGAACTGCAGCGCCCGGTAGCGGGTCGACGGCGAATCCTCGCCCTTGGAGAGCACCAGAATCTCAGCCACAGGCCTCCTCGGCCGCCACCGCGGCGATGAAATCCTCGATCCGTTCGGAGAGCAGCAAGGGCATCAGCCGGGCGATCCGCTCGTCGCTCCAGTTCCACCAGGCGATCTCGCGCAGGCGTTCGATGACCGGCTCGGCGAAGCGCTGGCGGATCAGCACCGCCGGGTTGCCGGCGACGATGGCATAGGGCGGCACGTCGCGGGTGACGACGGCGCGGGCGCCAACCACGGCGCCGTCGCCGATCCTGACGCCGGACATGATGACGGCCTCGGCACCGATCCAGACATCGTTGCCGATGACGACGTCGCCACGCGTTTTCGGATGGCCGGGAATGTGCCCCGCCTGTGCTTTCCATAGTGCCGGGAAGGGAAAGGTGGTGACCCAGTCGGTACGGTGCTCGCCGCCGAGGAAGATCTTGACGCCGGCGGCGAAGGAGCAGAAGGCGCCGACCTGCAGCGTCGCCCCTTCCTTCCACGAGCGGACTTCCAGATCGCCGTAGGAAGCGCGGCCGATCGCGTACTGCGGAAAGCGCTCGGCCAGACCGCGCTTCTTGCCGCGCAGCCGGCGGCGCAGTTTGCCCAGCCAGCCCATGGCGATCAGCCCCCGCTCGCCGGCTTGCCGAAGCGGGCGTGGATCACGTCGCCCTTGCCCGAACGCCGCGCCAGCCACACGTAGGCGCGGGCCAGCAGGCGGCGCGAGCGGATGCGCTTCGATGGCCGGCCGCGGTTCTGCAGGATGTAATCGAGGCTGTTCAACAGGATTTTCGGACTGGTGCTCAGCTCCAGCGACTGGCGCTGCAGGCCATGCTGTTCGGCGAGCCGGGTCAGCGCGTCCGGGTTGTAGAGAAAGAGGTGGCGCGGCACTTCGTTGGCGAACCAGTTGCTGCTCAGCCATTGCCGGCCAAGGGCCCGGCTGTTCGGTGTCTCCATGATCAGCGTGCCGCCCGGTTTGAGGATGCGCACCAGTTCGCGGACGAAGGGCTGCGGCTCGGGTATGTGTTCGATCACGTGACGCACCGTGATGACATCGAAATGCGCATCGGGGAAGGCTGCCGATGCTAGGTCGCCGTGATGCACCGGCAGTTCGGCCTTGCGGCAGACGCGCAGGCCGTCGTCGCTGAACTCGACGCCGTTCACCGTCCAGCCGAGGCTGCGCATGGTGCGCAGGAAGCGCCCGTTGCCGCAGCCGACGTCGAGCAGGCGGCCATTGGTAACGAAGGTCGGCGCCGTGGTTTCGGTGAACAGCGCCGCCAGCGGTGCCAGCAGTCCGGCCAACGGCCCGGTGACCAGATGCCGGTAGCCGTGGCGCTGCTGCAGCACGACCCGCTTCCACCAGCCGGGCGCCGGCTCGCGATCGTCCTCTTCGTAGATGTCGTAGGTCGGCGGATAGAAGCCGGCGATCACCTCCGGCGCCGGCATCGGGTGCATGAACAGCGTGGCGCAGCGCGGGCAGCCGTAGTAGTCGTGACGCTGGCGCAGGCCGAACATCAGGTCGCGACCGCTGAAGTCGTATTCGGCGGCGGCGCCGCAAACCGGGCAATGGGCGGGTGAAGTCATGGCAGGAAAAGATCGTGAAGCGGGGACGACGCCCCCGGCAAAGACGGAAGGATATTATTTTCTGATTGTTCCAGTCAGAATCTATTCCAACTTCTAATAGGTTTGAATGAAAAGAAGCTGTCTGAAAAGACAGCTTTTTTGCGAGAGATAGTTTTAATCGTGCTTTCATAAATTTAAAGGCTAAGAGAAGGAAAAAACTGAAATGATTCAAAGTTTTTCTTGTACAAATGTTTTTTCAAAGAATGTGAAGTTGCTCAAAGCGTTTTACCATGAGAAATTGGAGTTCCCGTATTAAACACGATTGTAGACGAATTTGATGGAGTGAATCTGGGTTTTCTTGAAAATGCTCCAACGATATGTCTGTGGGATGCGAGTAAATGGAATACTCCCGTCAGCGGCACAATGTCTTTTGTTTTTGTTTGTGATGATTTAGACAAGCCCTGCGATGAGTTGAAGACGAAAGGACTTTCTTTTGAACCGCCTGTCAGGTTTGAATGGGGTACATATGAATTGAGATTGAAGGATCCGGATGGCAATGAAGTCGTTATTGTGGAGATTATAGATAAGTAATATTTTAATAATTTACATATAGTTTTAAGAGAGAGAGAGAACCACTATCTTTCAAACTATTTTGCGAACCCATATTTATAGATAAAAAAGTCTTAAAATAATAGTCTTAAAAAAGAAGAAGTGAAAGTTTCACG
>PHCU01000154.1 GCA_002842345.1 Betaproteobacteria bacterium HGW-Betaproteobacteria-12
GGCATTTTTCGAGAGCAGGCACCTTGCTCTTGGTGACCTCGGCAACGCGCGGCTTGCGCACGAGCTGGTTGATAGTCGGCATATCGAAATCCTTCAACGACCGGGCACCCAAAAACGGTGCACGACGGCAATTTTGTTATCCAAAGCGGAGACAATGATTAGCCTCCGCCGACAAAGACCATAGATTCTATGGTTGATCAACCCCCATGTCAACGAGACATGGGGGTTGTAAAACAGCTTACAGACCCTGATCGACTTCCTGTGTTGCGTTTTCGGCGACAGCCGGCTCGATCGGCCGGGTGGCAGCCTGATCTTCGCCTGCCGCCTGGGCCTTGCGGCTGCGGTGGTAGGCCAGACCAGTACCGGCCGGGATGAGGCGGCCGACGATGACGTTTTCCTTGAGACCACGCAGCTCGTCGCGCTTGCCCATGATGGCAGCCTCGGTAAGCACACGGGTGGTTTCCTGGAAGGACGCCGCGGAAATGAAGGAGTCGGTCGACAACGAAGCCTTGGTGATACCGAGCAGCATGTGCTCGATCGTCGCCGGCAATTTGCCTTCGGCGACTGCCCGATCATTTTCCGCCAGCAGCTCGGCACGCTCCACCTGTTCCGACTTGATGAACTTGGTGTCACCCGGTTCGACGATGGTCACGCGGCGCAGCATCTGGCGAACGATCACTTCGATGTGCTTGTCGTTGATCTTCACGCCCTGCAGACGGTAGACATCCTGCACTTCGTCGGTGATGTAGCGGGCCAGCGCCTCGACACCCTGCAGACGCAGGATGTCGTGCGGATCGGGCAGGCCTTCGACGATCTTCTCGCCCTTGTTGACCACCTGGCCATCGTGCACCAGAACATGCTTGTCCTTCGGGATCAGGTACTCGTGGGTGGTGCCATCGAGATCGGTGATGATCAGACGCTGCTTACCCTTGGTGTCCTTACCGAAGGAGATGGTGCCGGTGTACTCGGCCAGCACCGAGGCATCCTTCGGCGTACGGGCTTCGAACAGCTCGGCGACTCGCGGCAGACCGCCGGTAATGTCGCGGGTCTTGGCCGATTCCTGCGGCATCCTGGCGAGGACGTCGCCGATGCCAACCTGCTGGCCGTCGACCACGGAAATAATCGAGCCAACCTGGAAGGCGATGGAAACATGGTGGTCGCTACCAGCGATCTTGACTTCCAGTCCGTTTTCGTCGAGCAGCTTGACGACCGGGCGGACACCCTTGGTCGCCGCCTTGCCGCCGCGCTTGTGGTCGATGACGACGAGCGTGGATAGACCGGTCACGTCGTCAACCTGCTTGGCGACGGTGACACCTTCTTCGACGTTCTCGAAACGCACCGTACCGGCGTATTCGGTGACGATCGGACGGGTATGCGGATCCCAGTTGGCCAGCTTGGCGCCGGCCTTGATGACCTTGCCTTCATCAACCGCCAGCGTGGCGCCATACGGCACCTTGTGGCGCTCGCGCTCGCGGCCATGATCGTCAGTGATCAGCACTTCGCCGGAGCGGGAAATGACCACCTTCTCGCCCTTGGCGCTGGTCACGTAGCGCATGTTGGCGGTGTAGCGGATGGTACCCGACGACTTGGCTTCGACCTGCGAGGCGACGGCCGCCCGGGATGCGGCGCCACCGACGTGGAAGGTCCGCATGGTCAGCTGGGTACCCGGCTCGCCGATTGACTGGGCGGCGATGACGCCGACCGCTTCGCCGGCATTGACCAGCATGCCGCGGCCGAGGTCGCGACCGTAGCACTTGGCGCACAGGCCGTAGCGGGTGTCGCAGGTGAGCGGCGTGCGAACCTTGACTTCGTCGATGCCGAGCTTGTCGATCAGGTCGACCAGGTCTTCGTCGAGCATGGTGCCGCCGAAGATGACCGTTTCCTGGGTTTCCGGATCGACCAGATCGTCGACCGTGACGCGGCCAAGGATACGCTCGCGCAACGGCTCGATGACTTCGCCGCCTTCGACCAGGGCCTTGACCACGAAGCCGTTCGGCGTGCCGCAGTCGTCCTCGGTGATGACCAAATCCTGGGTCACATCGACCAGACGACGGGTCAGGTAACCGGAGTTGGCGGTCTTCAGCGCGGTGTCGGCCAGACCCTTACGGGCGCCGTGAGTCGAGATGAAGTACTGGAGAACGTTCAGGCCTTCGCGGAAGTTGGTGGTAATCGGCGTCTCGATAATCGAGCCGTCCGGCTTCGCCATCAGGCCGCGCATACCGGCCAACTGACGGATCTGGGCGGCGGAACCGCGGGCACCGGAGTCGGCCATCATGTAGATGGAATTGAACGACTCCTGCTTGACCTTCTTGCCGTGGCGGTCGATGGTGTCCTCGTGGCCGAGTTCGTCCATCATCACCTTGGCCACCTGGTCACCGGTGCGACCCCAGATATCGACGACCTTGTTGTAACGTTCGCCGTTGGTCACCAGACCGTTGGTGTACTGGATCTCGATTTCCTTCACTTCGGCTTCGGCCGCAGAAATGATTTCGTACTTCTTGGCCGGGACGCGCATGTCGTCGGAACAGAAGGAGATACCGGCACGGGTCGCCAGGGCATAACCGTTCTGCATCAGCTTGTCGGCGAAGACGACAGTTTCCTTGAGGCCGCAGCGACGGAAGGATTCGTCGATCAGCTTGGAGATTTCCTTCTTCTTCAGGGCACGGTCGATGACCTTGAACGGCAGGCCCTTCGGCAGGATCTTGGAGAGCAGCGCGCGGCCGGCGGTAGTTTCGACGCGGACGATCTTCTCGGTCCATTCGCCATCGACGGCGGCCGGTTCGTACTGGGTCAGACGCACCGAAATGCGCGTCTGGATATCCAGCTCCTTGGCCGCCAGGGCGCGTTCGATCTCGGCGATGTCAGCGAAATACATGCCTTCGCCCTTGCCGTTGATTTTTTCGCGGGTGGCGTAGTACAGACCAAGCACGATGTCCTGCGACGGCACGATGATCGGCTGGCCGTTAGCGGGCGACAGCACGTTGTTCGAGGCCAGCATCAGGGTGCGGGCTTCCATCTGTGCTTCCAGCGACAGCGGCACGTGGACGGCCATCTGGTCACCGTCGAAGTCGGCGTTGAAGGCCGCACAAACCAGCGGGTGCAGCTGGATGGCCTTGCCTTCGATCAGAGTCGGCTCGAACGCCTGGATACCCAGGCGGTGCAGCGTCGGCGCGCGGTTCAGCATGACCGGATGTTCGCGGATGACGTCTTCCAGGATGTCCCAGACAACCGGCTCCTGGCCTTCGACCATCTTCTTGGCTTGCTTGATGGTGGTGGCGTAGCCGAGCACTTCCAGCTTGTGGAAGATGAAGGGCTTGAACAGTTCCAGCGCCATCAGCTTGGGCAGGCCGCACTGGTGCAGCTTGAGTTGCGGACCGACGACGATGACCGAGCGGCCGGAGTAGTCGACGCGCTTGCCCAGCAGGTTCTGCCGGAAACGACCGCCCTTGCCCTTGATCATGTCGGCCAGCGACTTCAGCGGACGCTTGTTGGCACCGGTCATGGCCTTGCCGCGACGGCCGTTGTCGAGCAGCGAGTCAACTGACTCCTGCAGCATGCGCTTTTCGTTGCGGACGATTATTTCCGGGGCCTTCAGCTCGAGCAGACGCTTCAGACGGTTGTTCCGGTTGATGACGCGACGATAGAGGTCGTTCAGGTCGGAAGTCGCAAAGCGGCCGCCATCGAGCGGCACCAGCGGACGCAGGTCCGGCGGCAGCACCGGCAGCACTTCGAGCACCATCCAGTCCGGCTTGATGCCGGACTTCTGGAAACCCTCGAGAATCTTCAGGCGCTTGGCCAGCTTCTTGTTCTTGGCTTCCGAACCGGTGACTTCGAGTTCGGCGCGCAGCGATTCGACTTCGCTGTTGAGGTCGAGGTTACGCAGCAGCTCGCGAATGCCTTCAGCGCCCATGTAGGCAGTGAATTCGTCGCCGTGCTCCTCCATCATTTCCAGATACTGCTCTTCGGTGAGCAGCTGGGCACGCTGAAGGGCGCTGACCAAGCCCGGATCGGTGACGACATAGGCTTCGAAGTACAGGACACGCTCGATGTCGCGCAGCGTCATGTCGAGCACCATGCCGAGACGCGACGGCAGGGACTTGAGGAACCAGATGTGGGCGGTCGGCGAGGCCAGTTCGATGTGACCCATGCGGTCGCGGCGAACCTTGGCCAGCGTCACTTCGACGCCGCACTTCTCGCAGATCACGCCACGGTGCTTGAGGCGCTTGTACTTGCCGCATAGGCACTCGTAATCCTTGATCGGACCAAATATCTTGGCGCAGAACAGGCCGTCGCGCTCGGGCTTGAAGGTCCGGTAGTTGATGGTTTCCGGCTTCTTGACTTCGCCGTAGGACCAGGAACGGATCTTTTCGGGCGAAGCGAGGCCAATGGTAATCGCGTCGAATTCCTCTTCGGCGGTTACCTGCTTGAATAGATCGAGCAATGCTTTCATCGTTTAACTCCCAGCCCTAAATCAGTAACGTTCCAGATCGATGTCGATCGCCAGCGAACGAATTTCCTTGACCAGCACGTTGAAGGATTCCGGCATTCCGGCATCGATACGGTGCTCGCCCTTGACGATGTTTTCGTACACCTTGGTACGGCCATTCACGTCGTCGGACTTGACGGTCAGCATTTCCTGCAGCACGTAGGCCGCGCCATACGCTTCCAGCGCCCACACTTCCATTTCGCCGAAGCGCTGGCCGCCGAACTGCGCCTTGCCGCCCAGCGGCTGCTGGGTGACCAGGGAGTACGGACCGGTCGAACGGGCGTGCATCTTGTCGTCGACCAGGTGATGCAGCTTCAGGTAATGCATGTAGCCCACCGTCACCGGACGCTCAAAAGCTTCGCCGGTACGACCGTCGAACAAGGTCATCTGGCCCGAGGACGGCATGCCGGCCAACGCCAACATGGCCTTGATTTCCTCTTCCTTGGCACCGTCGAACACCGGCGTCGCGAACGGCACGCCGCTGGTCAGGTTCTGGGCCATCTCCATCACTTCGACATCGTTCAGCTCTTCGAGGTTCTCGGACTTGCCGCTGGAGTTGTACACCGTATCCAGGAAACCGCGGACTTCCTTGACGCTCGACTGAGCGCGCAGCATGTCGCCGATCTTGTGGCCGAGGCCCTTGGCGGCGAGGCCAAGGTGCACTTCGAGAATCTGCCCAACGTTCATCCGTGACGGCACGCCGAGCGGGTTCAGGACGATGTCCACCGGACGGCCATCGGCCATGTGCGGCATGTCTTCGACCGGCAGGATCAGCGACACAACGCCCTTGTTACCGTGCCGGCCGGCCATCTTGTCACCCGGCTGCAGGCGGCGCTTGACGGCGACATAGACCTTGACCATCTTCTGCACGCCCGGCGGCAGTTCGTCGCCCTGGGTCAGCTTCTTGCGCTTGGCTTCGAAGGCAATGTCGAAGTCCTTGCGCGCCTGCTCGAGGCCGTCCTTGACTTGCTCCAGTTGCAACGCAACGTCGTCTTCAGCCAAGCGAATGTCGAACCAATGATGCGGATCCATGCCATCCAGGTAAGCCTGGTCGATAGTCGAGCCCTTGGCCAGCTTCTTCGGACCGCCGTTGGCCTTCTTGTTGAGAATCAGGCGACCGACGCGCTCGAAGGCGTCGCGTTCGACAATGCGCATCTGGTCGGCCAGGTCGAGCTTGTAGTGACGCAGGTGCTCGTCGATGATCGACTGGGCACGCTTGTCGCGCTCGATGCCTTCGCGGGTGAACACCTGGACGTCGATGACGGTACCGGCGATGCCAGACGGCACGCGCAGCGAGGTGTCCTTCACGTCGGACGCCTTCTCGCCGAAGATGGCGCGCAGCAGCTTCTCTTCCGGCGTCAGCTGGGTTTCGCCCTTAGGCGTGACCTTGCCGACCAGCACGTCACCGGCCTCGACTTCGGCGCCGATATAGACGATGCCGGAATCATCGAGACGGGACAGCTGTGCTTCGCCGAGCGAGGCGATGTCGCGGGTGATTTCCTCGGGGCCGAGCTTGGTGTCGCGGGCGACGACCGTCAGTTCCTCGATGTGGATCGAGGTATAGCGGTCTTCGGCGACGACGCGTTCGGAGATCAGGATCGAGTCTTCGAAGTTGTAGCCGTTCCACGGCATGAAGGCGATCAGCATGTTCTGGCCGAGGGCCAGTTCGCCCTTGTCGGTGGAGGCGCCGTCGGCAACCACGTCGCCCTTGGCGATGATGTCACCAACCTTGACCATCGGCCGCTGGTTGATATTGGTGTTCTGGTTGGAGCGGGTGTACTTGACCAGATTGTAGATGTCGACACCGACTTCACCGGCAATGGTCTCGTCGTCATTGACGCGGACCACGACACGGGCCGCGTCGACATAGTCCACCTTACCGCCACGTAGGGCGACCACGGCGGTACCGGAGTCGACGGCGACGGTGCGTTCGATACCGGTGCCGACCAGCGGCTTTTCCGGACGTAGACAGGGGACGGCCTGGCGCTGCATGTTGGCGCCCATCAGCGCGCGGTTCGCGTCATCGTGCTCGAGGAACGGGATCAGCGAGGCAGCAACGGAAACGATCTGGCCCGGCGCCACGTCCATGTACTGGACACGAGCCGGCTCGGCGAGAATGGTTTCACCCTTTTCGCGGCAGGTCACCAGATCGTCGGACAGCCGATTGCCGGCGTCGAGCGCAGCATTGGCCTGGGCGACGACGTAATTGCCTTCCTCAATGGCCGACAGATATTCGATGTCGTTGGTCACCTGACCGTCGTTCACCTTGCGGTAGGCGGTCTCGATGAAGCCGTAGCTGTTGACGCGGGCAAACAGGGCCAGGGAGTTGATCAGGCCGATGTTCGGACCTTCCGGCGTTTCGATCGGGCAGACGCGGCCGTAGTGGGTCGGATGCACGTCGCGCACTTCGAAGCCGGCACGCTCGCGCGTCAGACCGCCCGGGCCAAGGGCCGAGACGCGGCGCTTGTGGGTGATTTCCGACAGCGGGTTGGTCTGGTCCATGAACTGCGACAGCTGGCTCGAACCGAAGAATTCCTTGATCGCCGCGCTGATCGGCTTGGCGTTGATCAGGTCGTGCGGCATCAGATTGTCGGATTCGGCCTGGCTCAGGCGCTCCTTGACGGCGCGTTCGACGCGGACGAGACCGGCACGGAACTGGTTTTCGGCCAATTCGCCGACGGAACGCACACGACGGTTGCCGAGGTGATCGATGTCGTCGATGTCGCCGCGACCATTGCGCAGCTCGACCAGGATCTTGATGACTTCGACGATGTCGCGCGGCGACAGGGTCAGCTGTTCGCGCACCTCGACATTGGCGCCGAGCGGCTTGATCTTGCCGGCCAGGCCTTCGGCATCGATCTGCGTCATGTTCTCGCACATGGCGCGCGGACCGTAAGGCAGCAGGCCGACCAGATCCTGGATGGCGGCCAGCGGGAAGCCAGAGCCTTCGGACAGGTTACGCAGCGCGGCTTCGGCACGCGAGGCCAGGCTCTTGACCATCACCTTGTATTCGATGACGTCGGGCCGACCCAGGCGGCGGTTGAATTTCATCCGGCCGACGCCGGACAGGTCGTAGCGCTCGTCGGAATAGAACAGGCCATTGAAGAGGATCTCGACAGCTTCCTCGGTCGGCGGCTCGCCCGGACGCATCATGCGATAGATGGCAATACGAGCCGCCTGACGCGAAGCGGTTTCGTCGGCGCGCAGGGTATTGGAAATGAAGGCCCCACGGTCCAGTTCGTTGGTGTACAACGTCTCGACGGTGGTGATGCTGGCCTCGCGCAGCTTGGCCAGCAGCGTCTCGGTGATTTCATCGTTGGCGTTGGCGACGACTTCGCCGGTCGACGTGTCGATGATGTTGCGGGCGATCACCCGGCCGAGAATGAAGTCTTCCGGCACGGCGAGCTGCTGCAAATTGGCAGCGGCGATATCGCGAATATGCTTGGCGGTGATGCGCTTGTCCTTGGCGACGATGACCTTGCCGTCCGGCGCCACGAAATCGAAGCGCGCCACTTCGCCGCGCAGGCGCTCGGGCACCAGGGCGAACTCGACATGCTCCTTGGTCAACATGAAGGTGTCGAAATCGAAGAACTCAGCCAGGATTTCCTCGACGGACATGCCGATGGCCTTGAGCAGCGCGGTGACCGGCATCTTGCGGCGACGGTCGACACGGAAGAACAGCGTGTCCTTCGGATCGAATTCGAAGTCCAGCCACGAGCCGCGGTAGGGAATCACGCGCGCCGAGAACAGCAGCTTGCCGGAACTGTGGGTCTTGCCGCGGTCATGCTCGAAGAAGACGCCCGGTGACCGATGCAACTGCGAAACGATGACGCGCTCGGTGCCGTTGATGACGAAGGAGCCGTTGGTGGTCATGAGCGGAATCTCGCCCATGTAGACTTCTTGCTCCTTGACTTCCTTCACCGTGTCCGGCGCTTCGCGATCCATAATCACCAAGCGGACGCGGGCACGCAGCGATGAAGCGAAGGTCAGGCCGCGCTGCTGGCACTCGGTCACGTCGAACGCCGGCTCGCCGAGCATATAGCTGACGAACTCGAGGCGGGCGTTGCCGGAGTGCGAAACGATCGGGAAGATCGAGGTAAACGCAGCTTGCAGGCCTTCGTTCTTGCGCTTTTCCGGCCCAACCGCGTCTTGCAGGAAGTCCTTGAAGGACTGCAATTGGGTCGCCAGCAAGTAGGGAACGTCCAACACGCTTTCGCGCTTGGCGAAGCTCTTGCGGATGCGTTTCTTCTCGGTGAAGGAGTAAGTCATGGTAACTCCGTGAGGATAAAATCAAACGTAGAACCTGTCGAAACAGGCAAACGCAAACGGGCTCTCCTCCCTTGCGGGACAGAGGAAAGCAGCGTTTGCGTTTGCCGGTTGGCGTTATTCAAGTTCGTTTTTTCGGGTCAGTGAAACCTGTCGTACAAAGCACAAAAGGGCTGGCGGAAAACCGCCAGCCCGCAAACCACAGGTCGATTACTTGACTTCGACCTTGGCGCCTGCGTCTTCCAGTTGCTTCTTGAGGGCTTCGGCGTCGGCCTTGGAAATGCCTTCCTTGACCGGCTTCGGAGCGCCGTCGACCAGATCCTTGGCTTCCTTGAGGCCCAGGCCGGTAACCGCACGGACGACCTTGATGACTTCAACCTTCTTCTCGCCGGCAGCGTTGAGCATGACGGTGAATTCGGTTTGCTCTTCAACAACAGCAGCGGCACCAGCCGGGCCGGCAACGGCGACGGCGGCAGCGGAAACGCCGAACTTCTCTTCGAATGCCTTGACCAGGTCATTCAGTTCCATCACGGTCAGGGAGCCAACGGCTTCCAGGATGTCTTCTTTGCTAATTGCCATTTCAATAAACTCCTAAATCAGTTCGTATGCGGTAAGGATCAAGCGGCGGCTTCTTCGCGCTGCTTGGCAAGAGCGTCCAGGGCACGGACGAAGCCGGCAACCGGAGCCTGCATGACGTACAGCAGCTTGGAGAGCAGCTCTTCGCGGCTCGGGACGGACGCAAGCGCCTGCACACCGGCTTTGTCGAGCACCTTGCCGGCATAGGAACCGGCCTTGAGAACCAACTTGTCATTGGTCTTGGCGAAGTCGTTGAGGATCTTCGCTGCCGCCACCGGGTCAGTGGATACGCTGTAAATCAGCGGACCAACCATGTGGTCGGCTAGGCCGGCAAACTGCGTGCCTTCCACGGCGCGACGCACCAGAGTGTTCTTCAGCACGCGCAGATAAACGCCAGACTCGCGAGCCTTCCGGCGCAGCACGGTGAGGTCACCGACCTCGATGCCACGGTATTCGGCGATCGCAATCGTCTGGGCGTTGGCTACTTGTGCCGACACCTCAGCCACGACGGCTTTTTTGTCATTCAGATTGAGACCCACAGGTCTTTCCTCCTTTCAAGTCATAACACGACGGGAAGAATTTCCCGCCGCACCTACGGCGACCTGAACCAGAAGCTATGCC
>PHCU01000155.1 GCA_002842345.1 Betaproteobacteria bacterium HGW-Betaproteobacteria-12
GGGCGGGCCTGTCGGCCAAGCTGGTGCGCCGCGCCCTGGAGCGCATCGACGAAGTCCTGCTGCCGGCGGTGCTGCTGCTCAAGGGCGAGGAAGCCTGCGTCCTGCTCGGCTGGGACGACAGCGGCGAGCATGCCCGCCTGCTCTTTCCGGAAACCGGGCAGGGTTCGGTGGTGCTGGCGCGCAGCGAGCTGCTGGCCCGTTACGCCGGCATCGCCATCTTCGCCCGGCCGCATTTCCGTTTCGACCGGCGTACGCCGCAGGTCGGCCACGTCAAGCTGCGCCACTGGTTCTGGGGCGCCCTGGCGGAACAGTTGCCGGTCTATCGCGACGTCCTGGCGGCGGCTCTGCTGATCAACGTCATGGCCCTGGCCATGCCGCTGTTCGTGATGAACGTCTATGACCGGGTGGTGCCCAACCGGGCCATGGAAACCCTGTGGGTGCTCGCCCTCGGGGTGGTTCTGGTGATCGGCATCGATATGATGCTGCGTCTGTTGCGCGGTTATTTCATCGATCTGGCCAGTGGCCGCATCGACATGCAGTTGTCGGCCAACATCATGGAACGCGTGCTTGGCGTTCGCCTCGAGGCGCGGCCGCTGGCTGTCGGTGCCTTCTCGTCGAACCTGCGCTCGTTCGAGACGGTGCGCGACTTCATCACCTCGGCTTCGGTGACAGCGCTGATCGACCTGCCGTTCGCCCTGCTGTTCGTGCTGGTCATCGCCATCATTGCCTGGCCGCTGATCATCCCGGTCTTGCTGGCAATCGCCGTCGTCATCGTCTATGCCTACATCCTGCAGCACAAGATGCATGCCTTATCGGAGACCACCTACCGCGCCGGCGCCCTGCGCAACGCGACGCTGATCGAGAGCCTGACCGCGCTGGAAACCATCAAGACGCAGGGCGCCGAAAGCGTCATGCAGTCGAAGTGGGAAAAGTCGGTAGCTTTCGTCTCGCGGGTCAATAACCAGATGCGTTTCCTGTCGGCGGCGGCGACCAATGGTGCGATGGAAATCCAGCAGTTGGTCAACGTCGTCGTGGTCATCGCCGGCGTCTATCTGATCGGCCAGGGCGAACTCAGCATGGGCGGCCTGATCGCCTGCACCATGCTGACCTCGCGGGCGGTGGCGCCACTTGGCCAGATGGTCGGGCTGCTGATGCAATATCACAATGCCAAGGTGGCGCTGACTTCGCTCGATGAAGTCATGGCCAAGCCGGTCGAACGGCCTGACGACGCCGCTTTCGTGCATCGACCGGAGCTGAAAGGCAACATCGATTTCCGCGATGTCGAGTTCAGCTATCCGAACAGTTCGGTGACGGCGCTCAAGGGCTTCAACTGCCGGATCGCCGAGGGCGAGAAAGTGGTGGTCATCGGCCGCATCGGTTCCGGCAAGACGACGCTGCAGAAACTGCTGCTCGGCCTCTATCAACCGACCGGCGGTGCCGTGCTGATCGATGGTGTCGATCTGCGCCAGCTCGATCCGGCCGACCTGCGGCGCAATATCGGCTATGTCGCCCAGGACGTGACCTTGTTCTACGGCACGCTGCGCGACAACATCGCCATCGGCGCGCCCTATGCCGACGATGCGACCATCGTCGCCGCAGCCGAGGCGGCCGGCCTGGCCGATTTCGTCAATCGGCATCCGGACGGTTTCGACATGATGATCGGCGAACGTGGCGACTCCGTCTCCGGCGGTCAGCGCCAGGGCATCGCCATCGCTCGGGCGCTGTTGCTCGATCCGCCGATTCTGCTGCTCGACGAGCCGACCAGCGCCATGGATTTTTCTTCCGAGCAGCAGTTCAAACAGCGCCTCAAGGAATTGGCCGCGCACAAGACGGTGCTCATCGTCACTCACCGCAACAGCCTGCTCGACCTGGCTACCCGAGTCATCGTCGTCGATGACGGCCGCGTCGTCGCCGACGGCCCGCGCGACCAGGTCATCCAGGCGCTGCAGAGCGGCCGCATCGGGAGGGCATCGTGAAGCGCCTGTTGCCGGTGGCCGCCTTCATCCATGCCTGGCTGGAGAAGGTCGCGCGCAATAATGCGGCGCGTGTCGAGAAGGTGCTCGGCCGGCTGCCGTCCAAGGAGGAGATCGAGGTCGTCGATTTCGCCACCGACGCCGATCTCGCCATGCTGCGCCAGGAACCGCTGCGGGCGCGGGTGCTGCTGCGTTCGATCAGCATCGTCTTCGCGGTGTTCGTGTTGTGGGCGGCCGTTGCCCAGCTGGACGAGGTGACGCGCGGCGAGGGCAAGGTCATTCCGTCGCGCCAATTGCAGGTGCTGCAGAGCATAGATGGCGGCCTGGTCAGCGAAATCCTCGTCCGCGAGGGCGAGATCGTCCAGCCCGACCAGTTGCTGATCAAGATCGACGAGACGCGCTTTGCCTCCTCGGTCAAGGAAAACCAGTCGCAGGCATCGGCCCTGATGGCCAAGGTGGCGCGCCTGCGGGCGCTGTCCGATGGCAAGGAGTTCGTGCCGCCGCCGGAAGTGCTCAAGGAGGCGCCGGAAATCGTCGAGCAGGAACGCCTGCTCTACGCTGCCAAGCGCGACGAGATGCAGGCCTCGGTGTCGATCGCCCGCCAGCAACTGGCCCAGCGCCAGCAGGAGCTGAACGAGGCGCTGGCGCGGCGGGCACAGGCTTCCCAGGGCTTCGAACTGACCTCGCGGGAACTGACGGTGACGCGCCCGCTGATCAATTCCGGGGCGATTTCCGAGGTTGAATTGCTGCGTCTGGAGCGCGATGTCTCGCGCTATCGCGGCGAGCGCGATATGGCCTCGGCCCAGATCACCCGCGTCCAGGCCTCGATCAGCGAAGCGCAGCGCAAGATCGAGGAGGTCGAGCTGAGCTTCCGCAACGACGCCGGGCGCGAGCTGTCGGATACGGTAACCAAGCTGAACAGCCTGACCGAAGGCGGTGTCGCCCTGACCGACCGGGTCAAGCAGTCGTCGATCCGCTCGCCGGTCAAGGGCACGGTCAAGCGCCTCTTGGTCAATACGGTCGGCGGCGTGGTCCAGCCTGGCAAGGACATGATCGAGATCGTCCCGCTCGAGGATGCGCTGTTGCTCGAAGCCCGCGTCCAGCCACGCGACATCGCCTTCCTGCGCCCCGGACAGCTGGCCATGGTCAAGTTCACTGCCTACGATTTCTCGATTTATGGCGGTCTTGACGGCACGCTCGAGCATATCGGCGCCGACACCGTCACCGACGACAAGGGCAACGCCTTCTACACCGTCCGCGTGCGCACCAACCGCCCGGGCTTCGGTGATGCCAATCTGCCGATCATTCCCGGCATGGTCGCCGAGGTGGATATCCTGACCGGCAAGAAGAGCGTCCTCGCCTATTTGCTGAAGCCGGTGCTGCGCGCCAAGAGCGTCGCCATGTCGGAGCGCTGATGCAGCACTGGTTTGTCGATCGTCAGCCGGTTGCCCTGCCGACCTGGCGCGCCGCCATGCCGCAGGCGCGCGTGCTTGCCCGGGCCCAGGCCGGCGTTGCGCAGGGGGCCGGCATTCTCTGGTTCCGCCAGCGTTCCGGCGAGGCGGTCGCCGATGTGCTGCCCGCCGTCGGGCCGGCCAGCAACCAGTATTTCGTTCTCCTCTGCGACGAGCCGGACGAGGCGACGGTCCTCGAAGCCCTGGCTGCCGGTGCTGCCGGTTGCTGCAACAGCCATGCGGCACCCGAGGTGCTGCAGCAGGTCGCGCTGGTCGTCGCCAACGGCGGCCTGTGGGTCGGCCAGAGCCTGTTGCGCCGGGTCATGGGCAGCAGCGCACGAATTCTCGCGCGGCAGCCGGCGCTCAAGGTCGATGACTGGTCGGCTCTGCTCAGCGAGCGCGAAGCCCAGGTTGCCCGGCTCGTCGCCGGCGCCTCCAGCAACAAGGAAATCGCCGGCCAGCTGTCGATTTCCGAGCGCACCGTCAAGGCGCATCTGACCTCCATTTTCGAGAAGCTCGGCCTGCGCGACCGCCTGCAGCTGTCATTGAGGATCAACGGCCTGCCGCTTTGATGACGCGTGAGCTATTTCACGCCGGGTGCCAGAACTGTACTTTGGTGCAATGGTGCAGGGGGGAAGGCCTTCCTACACTGGCAGCATCGCAAATAGTCTCTGGAGCACCTTCATGGCCCAAGCCCCGATCATCGCCAAAGTCTCGTCGCTGAGCGGCGAAGCCTATGCCCGCAATGCCGAAGGGCGCTTGCGCCGCCTGAAGCTAGGCGACGAGATTCGCGAGGGCGAATCCGTGGTGACGGCTGACGGCGCCCAGGTCGTGCTGCAATTGGCCGACGGTCGGCAACTGGCGGTATCGCCGAGCGATGTGGTGCGTATCGATGCGGAAGTCGCCGCGGAATTCAAGCCGGATGCCACCGACAGCGCCGTCGCCAATGACCCCAAGGCCTTCCGCGGCATCAGCGAGGCCCTGGCCCGCGGCGAAGACCTCGACGCACTCCTCGAAGATCCGGCTGCCGGTAACGCCGGGCCGAGCGGTGAAGGCCATACCTTCGTCGAATTTGCCCGGATCGTCGAAACGATCGATCCCTTGTCCTACCAGTTCAGCACGGCCCGCGTAGCGCCGCCCGAAAGCGTGCAGGCGCCGGCGGTGGGCGACGGCGAGGCGGCACCGGTCGCAGCGACGCCGGTCGGCACGGACAGCATTCTGCTGCCGGATGGCCAAACGCTGGCGGAAGACACGGTGGCGACCGGCAATGTGCTGGCCAACGACAGCGATACGGACGATATCCTGAGCGTCACCGGCTTCACGGTGGCCGGTGTTGCCGGCAGCTTCGCGGCTGGCCAGACGGCGAGCATCGCCGGCATCGGCACGCTGAGCATCGGCGCCAACGGCGACTACAGCTTCACGCCGGTCGCCGACTGGAACGGCACGGTACCGACGGTCAGCTACACGACCAGTACCGGCAGCACCAGTTCGCTCGACCTGACCGTGACGCCGGTCAATGATGCGCCGACGCCGGCCGATCCGGGCAATCCGGCCTTCGATCCGGCAACCGGCAATTACCGTGCGACGACGCCGGAAGATACGCCGGTTTCCGGGCAGGTCGTCGGGTCCGATGCCGATGGCGATCAGCTGACCTACGCCAAGGGCAGCGATCCGGCCAATGGCACGGTGACGGTCAATGCGGACGGCACCTGGACCTATACCCCGGGGCCGAACTACAACGGCAGCGACAGCTTCACCGTGAGTATCGCCGACGGCCATGGCGGCACTGCGACCTCGACCGTTTCCATCGGCGTGACGCCGGCCGACGATGCCAGCGTCCTGGCGCCGGACAGCCAGAGTGTGCTGGAAGACACCGTGGCGACCGGTAACGTGCTGGCCAACGACAGCGATGCGGACGATGTCCTGAGCGTCGCTGGCTTCACCGTGGCCGGTGTCGCCGGCAGCTTCGCGGCCGGCCAGACGGCGACCATCGCCGGCGCCGGCACGCTGACTATTGCCGCCAATGGCGACTACACCTTCACGCCGGTCGCCGACTGGAACGGCACCGTGCCGACGGTGAGTTACACGACCAATACCGGCGCGACCAGCACGCTCGACATCACCGTCAGCCCGCTCGACGACACGCCGTCGGTTTCCGACGATGTGGCGACTACGCTGGAAGACACGCCGGTGATCATTCGCGTGCTCGACAACGACAGCGATGCCGACGGTGACCCCCTGACCATCGTCGCGATTGCCGGCCAGCCGGTGGCCGCCGGCGACACGGTGGCGGTCGCCAACGGGACGGCGACATTGAATGTCGACGGCACCATCACCTTCACGCCGGCCGCCAATTACCACGGCCCGGCGAGTTTCACCTACACCGCGACCGACGGCCGGACGCCGGTCAGCGCCGACGTCAATGTGACCGTCGGTGCGGTCAACGATGGGCCGCAGGCGGTCAACGACAGCGCCACGACGCCGGAAGACACGCCGGTGACCATCCTCGTCCGGGCCAACGACAGCGATACCGACGGCGAGCCGCTGACGGTGAGCGCCTTCACCAACCCGGCCAACGGCACGGTGACGCTGAATGCCCAGGGCAACCTGGTGTATAGCCCGAACGCCGATTTCAACGGCACCGACACCTTCAGCTACACGATCGGCGACGGCCAGGGCGGCTTCGATACGGCCAGCGTCACGGTCAATGTCGGCGGCAGCAACGATGCGCCGCTGGCCAATCCGGACAGCGGCAGCACGACCGAGGATGTGACGCTGGTCGTGACGGCGGCCGACGGCGTCATCCTGGGGGCGGCCGGGGCCGACAGCGACCTCGACGGCGACAGCCTGGCGGTCAGCGGCATCGCCTTTGGCGCCAGCATCGGGACGGTCGGTAGTGCCCTGGCCGGCGCCTGGGGGAACCTGACCCTGAATGCCGACGGCAGCTACACCTATGTTCCGAATGCGGCAGCCCAGGCGCTGGACGACGGCGAAAGCCGGACCGACGTCTTCACCTACACCGTTGCCGATCCGGGCGGGCTGAGCAGCACGACGACGCTGAGTCTGACGGTGAGCGGCGCCAACGATGGCCCGCTGGCGATCGACGACGCCCGGACGACGCCGGAAGATACGCCGGTGACCATCGCCGTGCTCGGCAACGACAGCGATGTCGATGGCGAGCCTCTGCGCGTCTCGGCGATCGCCGGACAGCCGGTAGCCGCCGGCGACAGCGTGGCGGTGGCCAATGGCATGGCGACCCTGAACGCCGACGGCACGATCACCTTCACCCCGGCGGCCGGCTACAACGGGCCGGCCGATTTCAGCTACACGATCACCGACGGCACGGCGAGCGACACGGCCAACGTGCATCTGGTGATCGACGACGTCAACGACCCGCCGGTTGCCCTCGACAACGTGGTCAACGGCAGCGAGGACAGCCCGGTCAACTTCGATCCGCGCTCCAACGACAGCGACCCGGACGGCGATCCGCTGACCATCACCGAGATCAACGGTCAGCCACTGGCCTTGAGCACCCCGGTTACTCTGGCGCAGGGTGTGGTCAGCCTGAATGCCGACGGTACGCTGACCTTCACGCCCAATCCCAATTTCAACGGCCCGCTCAGCTTCCAATACACGATCGCCGACGGGCGCGGCGGCAGCGACTCGGCCGTGGTCAATCTCAACATCGCCGCGGTCGACGACCCCAGCGTGCTGGTCGCCGATGCCAACACCACGCCGGAAGACACGGCGGTGTCGGGCAACGTGCTCGCCAACGACAGCGACATCGACAACAGTCTCGCTGTGGCGAGCTTCACGGTAAATGGCGTGGCCGGCAGTTTCGCGGCCGGCCAGACGGCGACCATCGCCGGCATCGGGGCGATCACCGTTGACGCCAACGGCGATTACACCTTCACGCCGGCCGTCGACTGGAACGGCACGGTACCGACGGTCAATTTCACGACCAATACGGGCAGCGCCAGCACACTCGACATCACGGTGACCCCGCTCGATGACGCCTTTACGGACGCTAACGAAGTGGTCAGCGTGGCCGAAGATACGATCCTGACTGGCACGGTGCTGACGGGCACGACGAGCGTCGATGGCGCGATCACGGTGAGCGGCTTTATGGTTGCCGGCGTCGCCGGCAGCTTCACGGCCGGCCAGACGGCGAACATCGCCGGCGTCGGCTCGCTGAGCATCGCTGCCAACGGCGACTACAGCTTCACGCCGGTCGCCAACTACAACGGCCCAGTGCCGATGGCGACCTACACGCTGACCGACGGCTCGAGCGGCGACCCCTCGACCCTGAGCATCACGGTCACCCCGGTCGATGACGCCTTCGCGGACGCCAACGAAGTGGTCAGCAGCGCCGAAGATACGACCCTGACGGGTACGGTGCTCTCGGGTACAAGCAGCGTCGATAGTCCGGTGACGGTGAGCGGCTTCACGGTCGCCGGTGTCGCTGGCAGCTTCACCGCCGGTCAGACGGCGGCTATCGCCGGCGTCGGCAGCCTGCAGATCAACGCCAACGGTGACTACACCTTTACCCCGGCCGCCAACTACAACGGCCCGGTACCGGTTGCCACCTACATGCTGACCGACGGTTCGAGCGGCGACACCTCGACGCTTGCCATTACTGTCACGCCGGCCAATGACAATCCGCTCGCCCTCGACGACAGCAATAGCGTGCCGATCAATACCCCGACCAGCGGCAACGTGCTGGCCAATGACAGCGATCTCGACGGCAATTCGCTGGCCGTGACCGGCTTCACGGTGGCCGGTGTAGCCGGCAGCTTCACGGCCGGTCAGACGGCGAACATCGCTGGCGTCGGCACGCTGAGCATCGCCGCCAATGGCGACTACACATTCACCCCGGCGGCCAACTACGCCGGCGCCATTCCGGTCGCCACCTACAGCATCAGCGATGGCCAGGGCGGTACGGACAGCGCAACGCTGAGCCTGGGCATGGGCAACAACACGGCGCCGGACGCGATCAACGACGGCCCGGTGGCCGTGACGGAAGACACCCCAGTCAGCGGCAACGTGCTGGTCAACGACAGCGACCCGGACGGCAACTCGCTGACCGTGACCGGCTTCACGGTGGCCGGTGTGGCCGGCAGCTTCACGGCCGGCCAGACGGCGAACATCGCCGGTGTCGGCACCCTGCAGATCAACGCCAACGGCGACTACAGCTTCACCCCGGCCGCCAACTACCACGGCCCGGTGCCGGTGGCGACCTATAGCATCAGCGATGGCCTGGGCGGTACTGACAGCGCTACTTTGACCCTGGGGCTAGTGGTTCCAGTCGACGATGCCTTCACGGATGCGAATGAAGTCGTGAGCGTTGTCGAAGACACGACCCTGACTGGCACAGTGCTCTCGGGTACGAGCAGCGTCGACGGCCCGATGACGGTGAGCGGCTTCACGGTGACTGGCGTCGCCGGCAGCTTCACCGCCGGTCAGACGGCGAACATCGCCGACGTCGGCACGCTGAGCATCGCTGCCAACGGTGACTACAGCTTCACGCCGGTGGCCAACTACAACGGCCCGGTACCGCTCGCCACCTACACCCTGACCGACGGTTCCAGCGGCGATACGTCGACGCTGAGCATCACGGTCACCCCGGTCGACGACGCCTTCAGCGATGCCAACGAAGTGGTCAGCGTTGCTGAAGACACGACCCTGACCGGCACGGTGCTCTCGGGCACGAGCAGCGTCGACGGCCCGGTGACGGTGACCGGCTTCACGGTGGTCGGTGTCGCTGGCGCCTTCAATGCCGGCCAGACGGTGAGCATCACCGGCGTCGGCTCGCTGAGCATCGCCGCCAACGGCGACTACAGCTTCACCCCGGTGGCCAACTACAACGGCCCGGTGCCGATGGCGACCTACACCCTGACTGACGGCTCCAGTGGTGACACCTCGACGCTGAGCATCACGGTGAACCCGGTCGATGACGCCTTCAGCGACGCCAACGAAGTGGTCAGCGTCGCCGAAGACACGATCCTGACCGGCAGCGTTCTGACGGGCACGAGCAGCGTCGACGGCCCGGTGACGGTGAGCGGCTTCACGGTGGTCGGTGTCGCCGGCGCCTTCACGGCCGGCCAGACGGCGAATATCGCCGGCGTCGGTACGCTGAACATTGCCGCCAATGGCGACTACAGCTTCACCCCGGTGGCCAACTTCAATGGCGCAGTACCGGTCGCCACCTACACGCTGACTGACGGTTCGAGCGGCGATACCTCGACGCTGAGCATCACGGTAACGCCGGTCGACGACGCCTTCAGCGATGCTAACGAAGTGGTCAGCGTCGCCGAAGACACGACCCTGAGCGGCAGCGTTCTGACCGGCACGACGAGCGTCGACGGCCCGGTGACGGTGAGCGGTTTCACGGTCGCCGGTGTCGCTGGCGCCTTCACGGCTGGCCAGACGGCGAGCATCGCCGGCGTTGGTACGCTGAGCATTACTGCCAATGGCGACTACAGCTTCACGCCGGTGGCCAAC
>PHCU01000156.1 GCA_002842345.1 Betaproteobacteria bacterium HGW-Betaproteobacteria-12
CTGGTGGCCATTGACGACGATGCGCGTCGAGGCGGCCAGGCCGATGATCGAGTAGCGGCCGAAACGCTCGCCGCCCTGCACCGATTCGAGCAGGTAGGTATAGGGAGCATTGGCCAGTTTCAGGTAGATCGACAGCGGCGTATCGAGATCGGCAAACGTTTCCAGCGTGACGGGAATACGGTTGTAGCCTTGCGCGGCGAGCGCATTGAATTCGGTTTCGGTCATGGGGATGCCTCGAGAATGACAGGGGTACTGCAGACTGGAACAGTGCGCCGGAGCGGCGCGCGAACGGAGATCAGGGACGCCAGCGGCGCCAGCCTTGCCATTCGGTCCAGAGTCGCAGAGAGGTCATTTGTGCTTGAGGTCTTGAAAAGTGAGGGCCAGCCGGTAGGCGGCGAGCAGGTCGGATACTAGCGCATCGCATTCGGCACTGTCCACCGGCTCTCCCTCGTTGTAACCGTAGGGCACGCAGTAGGCCGCGCAGCCCGCGGCACGGGCCGCTTCGATGTCGTTTTTCGAGTCGCCGATATGCAGATTGCGCGGCGCTTCGACGCCGAACTGGCGGCAGGCATACAGGATCGGTTCCGGATGCGGCTTCTTGTGGGCGGTGGTGTCGCCGGAGACGACGACATCGAAATATCCGGCCAGGCCCATGCGTTCGAGCAGGGCTTCAGTGAACATCGCCGGCTTGTTGGTGACGACTCCCATCCTCAAGCCGCCGTTGCGCCAGGCGTCGAGGCCTTCGAGTACACCCGGATAGATGCGCGTGTGGTGGCCGTTGACTGCCGTGTAGTGGCGCTTGAACGACTCGATGGCGACGGCCAGTCTTTCGGCGGAAGGCGCCCGCTCGCGGGTCAGGCAGCGCTCGACCAGCACCGCCATGCCCTTGCCGACGAAGCTGTGTACTTCTTCCTGCGTGCGCGGCGGCTCGCCGATTTCCGCCAGCATCAGCCGGCAGGCCTCGGCCAGGTCGGCGATGGTGTCGAGCAGGGTGCCGTCGAGATCGAAGGTAACGGAGTGGAAGCGCATGTTCAGGCCTTGGCCAACGCGCCGCGCAGGGCCGCAATGATCGAGTCGTAGCGATGCGGGTCGTTGTCCTTGCCGGCGCCGTAGACGGCCGAACCGGCGACGAAGGCATCGACACCGGCGCGGGCGATTTCGGCGATGTTGGCGGGGTTGACGCCGCCATCGATCTCCAGGCGGATACGCCGGCCGCTTTGCTCTTCGTAGGCATCCAGTTTGGCCCGCGCCAGCCTGGCCTTGGCCAGTGTGCCGGGAATGAACTTCTGCCCGCCGAAGCCGGGGTTGACGCTCATCAGCAGCACGACATCGACCTTGTCGAGCACGTAATCCAGATAGTCGAGCGGCGTCGCCGGATTGAACACCAGGCCGCCCTGGCAGCCGGCATCGCGGATCAGCGACAGGCTGCGGTCGACGTGCTCGGAGGCTTCCGGGTGGAAGGTGATGATGTTGGCGCCGGCCTTGGCAAAATCGGGAATGATGCGATCGACCGGCTTGACCATCAGATGCACGTCGATCGGCGCCGTGGTGCACGGCCGAATGGCTTCGCAAACCAGCGGCCCGATGGTCAGATTGGGAACATAATGGTTGTCCATCACGTCGAAGTGGATCCAGTCGGCGCCGGAGGCGATGACATTGGCCACTTCCTCACCAAGTTTGGCAAAATTAGCCGAGAGAATACTCGGCGCGATGACGTAATCTTTGACCGCCATGATGGCCCCCTGAACAAGAACAGACGGAATTATCCCATGCCCGACCCCAGCAAGTACCGCATCGAAGTCGACCCGGTCGCCCAGTTCATTCCCGACCAGTCCAGCCCCGAGGACGGACGTTATCTGTTCGCCTACACGATCACCATCCGCAACGTCGGCGCCGTCCCGGCGCAGCTGGTCTCGCGCCACTGGATCATCACCGACGCCCACGACACGGTACAGGAAGTGCGCGGCCTCGGCGTCGTCGGCAAGCAGCCGCTGCTCAAGCCGGGCGAAAGCTTCCAGTACACCAGCGGCTCGCAACTGGGCACGCCGGTCGGCACGATGAAGGGCGCCTACCAGATGGTGGCCGAGGACGGCACCCACTTCGAGGCCCAAATTCCCGAATTCACGCTGGCCATGCCGAGGATGCTGCACTGAGCCTGAAGCACAGCTATTCGCTGATCGCCCCCTTCTACGATGCGGCGGTCGACCGGGCGACGCGGGCCGCCCGCCGGCACAGTCTGAGCAGCCTGCCCGGCGAGGCTGGACGGGTGCTGCTGGCCGGCGTCGGCACCGGCCTCGACCTGCCGCACCTGCCGCCGCAACACCGTTACGTTGGCATAGACTTCAATCGACCGATGCTGCGCCGCGCCCTGCCGCGCGCCGGCCATCTCGACTTCCTGCCGGTGCAGGGCGACGTGCATGCCCTGCCCTTCGCCGAGGCCAGTTTCGACGGCGCCATCCTGCACCTGATCCTGGCCGTCGTGCCGGAACCGGAACGCTGCCTGGGCGAGATCGCCCGGATCGTCCGCCCCGGCGGCCGGGTCATCGTCTTCGACAAGTTTCTCCGCCCCGGCCAGACCGCCCTCTTGCGCCGCCTGGCCAACCCGTTGATGCGCCGGCTGGCGACGCGGCTGGACGTAGTCTTCGAGGATGTCCTCGCCAGCGCCCCCGCCCTTGCCTGCGAGGCGGACCAGCCGGCCCTAGCCGGCGGGTGGTTCCGCCTGATCCGCCTGCGCCGGCTCTAGGCCCAGCGCCGGCGGCAGTTCCTCCTCGTCCTTGCCGAGGGCATCCTCGATCCAGGCCAGGGTCAGCGTCCAGGTCACGGCCAGCACCACCGGCCCGACAAAGATGCCGATCAGGCCGAAACTCAGCATGCCGCCGATAACCCCGGCGAAGATCAGCAGCAGCGGCAGATCGGCGCCACGGCGGATGAGCATCGGCCGCAGCACGTTGTCGAGCATGGTGACGATCAGGCTCCAGACCAGCAGGAAGGTCGCCCAGCCGGTGTCGCCGCTCCAATACATCCAGGCGACGGCGGGAAAGAGGATCAGGCCGGGGCCAACCTGGGCGATGCACAGCAACAGCATCACGGCCGACAGCAGTGCCGCGAAGGGCACGCCGGCGACGGCCAGGCCGAGACCGCCGAGTACTGTCTGAACCAGCGCCGTGCCGCCGACGCCGAGCGCCACGCCACGGATCGCCTGGGCGGCCAGGATCACCGAATTCTCGCCGCGCTCGCCGGCGAGCCGGCGGCCGAAGCGCCGGCACAGCCGGGCGCCGCCTTCGCCGCCGGCATAAAGGATGGCGGCGATGGTGACGATCAGCAGGAACTGGATCAGCATGCCGCCGAGACCGCCGACCTGGGCCAGCGCCCATTTGCCGGTATCGGCCGCATAGGGGGTGAGCTTGGCGACCAGCCCGGGCGCCCCGCCGGCGGCGAATTGCTGCCACAGCGCCGCCAGCCGTTCGCCGATCAGGGGCAGGCCGGCCAGCCAGGCCGGCGGTGGCGGCAGGCCATTGTCAACGATTCCCTGGGCGGCAGCCGCCAGCGCATCGGCATGCTCGACGATGGTGTCGATGGCCAGCCACAGCGGCAAGACCAACAGCAGCAGCAAGGCCAGCGTCATCAACACAACCGCCGGCGTGCGCCGATCAGCGCAGCGTTTTTCCAGCGCCAGCAGCCAGGGCCAGCTGGCGACGACGATCATCGTCGCCCACACGGTGGCCGCCAGAAAAGGCCGCAGGACCCAGAGCGCCAGGCCGATCAGGCCCAGTATGCAGAGTATGGCCAGGGTGGTTCTGGCCAGATCGCGGCGAATGTCGGTCATCATGCTCTCCAGATCAATGATTGCCGCCCGCCGGCCTGTCATCAGGCTGGTCGGCGGCCGGCCGAGTCTAGCACGCCGGCATCGCGCAATTTGCCGCTGCCGCCAGGCGTCTAGGACGATGACAAATTGAGCCGGGGCGGCGGCCAGTGCTATTCTGTGGAAACTTCAGGCCGAACTGCGACCGCTTTCCGGTTGCGGCGGGGAGGGAGGCCGCGGTATTCCGCCGCCGACTGCCTGAACGGGCAACATCAATACCACTAGAACAAGGAAATGGTCATGCGGAATATCACAAAAAACTCCGTCGTCCGGCAGAGCGCCGCCTGTCTCGGCGCTACCCTGTTGCTGGCCGCCTTCGGCTTCACCGCCACGGCCCAGGCCGCTGAACGGACAGGCAAACAGGTGGTCGAGGAAGTCTGTGCCGGCTGCCACGCCACCGGCGTCGATGGCGCACCGAAAATCGGCGATCGCGCCGAATGGGCGAAGCGCGCCTCGAAGGGCCTCTCCAACTTGACTCAGAACGCCATCACCGGCGTCCGCAATATGCCGGCCCACGGCGGTCAGGCCAAGCTTTCCGACGTCGAGATGAGCCGTGCCGTCGCCTATATGGTCAGCGATGGCCATGCGGTCGACACCAAGAAGGCCTACGCCTCGCCGCAAACCCGCAGCGGCGAGGAAATCGTCCGCGCCCGCTGCCAGGACTGCCATGCCGACGGCAAGAACGGCGCCCCGAAACTGGGCGATATCGAGGCCTGGAAGCCGCGTCTGAGCAAGGGGGTCGAGCCGCTGGTCAAGTCGGCAATCAACGGCCACAACGCCATGCCGGCCCGCGGCGGCATGGCCGACCTGAGCGACGCCGAAATGAAGTCGGCGGTGACCTACATGGTCAATCAGATCGCCGCACCGAAGAAGTAAGCTACCAGCACCACAGCAGCGGGGCCGGTCGGCCCCGCGCTGTTTTGATCAACTCCGATAGTCGGCGTTGATCTTCACGTAATCGTAGGAAAAATCGCAGGTATAGACCCGCGCTGCTGCCTCGCCGCGCCCGAGGACTACACGGACGGTGATTTCGGCCTGGGCCATCACCCGGGCGCCATCTTCCTCGCGATAGGCCGCGGCGCGCCCGCCGTTTTCGGCAACCAGCACGGCATCGAGCCAGACGCGGACGCCATCGACATCGAGATCACCGATGCCGGCATAGCCGATCGCCGCCAGGATGCGCCCGAGGTTGGGATCGGAGGCGAAGAAGGCAGTTTTCACCAGCGGCGAATGGCCGATGGCATAGCCGACCTTGCGGCATTCCTCGACGGATTTGCCACCTTCAACGGCGACGGTGATGAACTTGGTCGCCCCTTCGCCATCGCGGACGATGGCCTGGGCCAACTCGACGGCGACGGCAATGATGGCGGCGCGGACTTCATGCCAGCCGGCATCGCTTTCGCTGGCGAAACAAGCGCCGGACTGGCCGGACGCGATCATCACGAAGGAATCGTTGGTCGAAGTATCGCCATCGACTGTAATGCAGTTGAACGAGGCGTCGGCGGCATCCTTGACCAGCGTATCGAGCAGCGGCTGGGCGATACCGGCATCGGTGGCGAGGAAGCCGAGCATGGTCGCCATGTTCGGCTTGATCATGCCGGCACCCTTGGAGACGCCGGTGATGGTGATACTCCGACCATTGACCGTGAGACGGCGCGAAGCGGCCTTGGCGATGGTATCGGTGGTCATGATGGCGTGCGCCGCGGCATGCCAGTTGTCAGCCTTCAGGTCGGCGCCGGCAGCCGGCAAGCCGGCCTGAAGGCGCTCGACCGGCAGCAGTTCGAGGATCACGCCGGTCGAGAACGGCAGCACCTGTTCGGCCGTCACGCCAAGCAGGCCGCCGACCGCCTCGCAAGTCGCCTGCGCCGCCTGACGCCCCAGTTCGCCGGTGCCGGCGTTGGCGATACCCGTGTTGATCACCAGCGCGCGGATTTCCCGGTCGCCGGCCAGGTGCTTGCGGCACAGCTGCACCGGTGCTGCACAGAAGCGGTTTTGCGTAAACACGCCGGCGACCGTGCAGCCCGGGTCGAGGGCGACCAGCGTCAGGTCGCGACGATTCTTCTTGCGAATCTCCGCCTCGGCGACGCCCAGGCGAACGCCGGCCACGGAAAACAGTTGGTCGGCGGCGGGAGTGGTGTAGTTGACGGGCATGGAAGGATCCGGGATCGAGTTATTAGGATCGAGGAGTTAGCCACCGACCGCGGTCTGGCTAGCGGCTAACTCCTAACAGCTCTCAGCTAAGTTTGCCGTGGCACTGCTTGTACTTCTTGCCGGAACCGCAAGGGCAGGGATCGTTGCGACCGATCTTCGGCCCGTTGTGCACCGGCTGCACTGGCGCGGCCTCGTCGGCGGCGCCATCAGCCAGTGCCTCGTCATAGTCGGCGTGTTGGTACTGGACGTTGTGCACATCGGCATGCGGTGCGGTTTCCTCGACATCCTCCGGCGAGCGGATCTGCACGGTGAACACGACCCGGGTGACGTCGCGGCGCACGCGGTCGAGCAGGCCCTCGAACAGCTCGAAGGCTTCGCGCTTGTATTCCTGCTTCGGGTTCTTCTGGGCATAGCCACGCAGGTGGATGCCCTGGCGCAGATGATCGAGAGCGGCGAGGTGCTCGCGCCAGCTGCCATCCAGGCTCTGCAGCATGACATTGCGCTCGAACTGCTGAAAGGGTTCGGCGCCAACCAGCTCGACCTTGGCCCGATACGCCTCGTCGGCGCCCTGCTGGATACGCGCCAGGATGTCGTCGTCGGACAGCGTCGGTTCGTCCTTGAACCACTGGGCAACCGGAGCAACGATCTGCAGTTCTGCCTGCAGGGCGCGCTCCAGGCCGTCCATGTCCCACTGTTCTTCGACCGAGTCGACCGGCACATGGACGCGAAAAATGTCGGCAATGACGCCGGCCCGCATGGCACTGATGGTTTCCGAAATATCCTGGCTTTCCAGCAGTTCGTTGCGCTGCTGGTAGATGACCTTGCGCTGGTCGTTCGAGACGTCGTCGTATTCGAGCAACTGCTTGCGGATGTCGAAGTTGCGGGCCTCGACCTTGCGCTGTGCCGATTCCAGCGAGCGGGTGACGAGCGGGTGCTCGATCGCCTCGCCCTCGGGCATTTTCAGCTTGTCCATGATGGCGCGCAGGCGTTCGCCGGCGAAGATGCGCAACAAGGGATCGTCAAGCGACAGGTAGAAACGCGAGGAGCCGGCATCGCCCTGGCGACCGGCGCGGCCGCGCAGCTGGTTGTCGATACGGCGCGACTCGTGACGCTCGGAGCCGATGATGTGCAGGCCGCCGGCAGCCAGTACCTGATCGTGCAACTTCTGCCACTCGGCGCGCATGGCGGCAATCTTCGCCTCGCGCTCGGCTTCCGGCAGGGATTCGTCGTGCTTGATCGCCGAGGAGGCTTTTTCGATGCTGCCGCCAAGCACGATGTCGGTACCGCGACCGGCCATGTTGGTGGCGATGGTGATCTGCCCGGGGCGACCGGCCTCGATGACGATCTCGGCTTCGCGGGCGTGCTGCTTGGCGTTGAGCACCGAGTGCGGCAGCTTTTCCTGGTCGAGCAGGCCGGACAATAGCTCCGAGGCCTCGATCGAGGTCGTACCGACCAGCACCGGCTGGCCGCGCTGGGCGCATTCCTTGATGTCGGCGATGATCGCCTCGTGCTTCTCGTCGGCGGTCTTGAAGACCAGGTCGTTCATGTCCTTGCGCACCATCGGTCGATGGGTCGGAATGACGACGGTTTCCAGACCGTAGATCTGCTGGAATTCGTAGGCTTCGGTGTCGGCCGTGCCGGTCATGCCGGCCAGCTTGCCGTACATGCGGAAGTAGTTCTGGAAGGTGATCGAGGCCAGGGTCTGGTTCTCGGCCTGGATCCTGACGCCCTCCTTGGCCTCGACCGCCTGGTGCAGGCCGTCCGACCAACGACGACCGGCCATCAGGCGACCGGTGAACTCGTCGACGATGATCACTTCGCCGTTCTGTACCACGTACTGCTGATCCTTCTGGAACAGCGTCAGGGCGCGCAGGGCAGCATTCAGATGGTGCATCAACAGGATATTGGCGGCGTCGTACAGGCTCGCACCCTCGCTCAGCAGGCCATGCTCGACCAGCAATGCTTCGGCGTGCTCGTAACCGGCTTCCGACAGATGGACCTGATGGCCCTTCTCGTCCACCCAGTAGTCGCCCTCGCCCTGCTCTTCCATGGCCCGCGACAGCTTGGGCACGACATCCTTCATGCGCAGGTAGAGGTCGGTATGATCGTCGGCCTGGCCGGAAATGATCAGCGGCGTGCGCGCCTCGTCGATCAGGATCGAGTCGACTTCGTCGACGATGGCGAAGTTTAGACCGCGCTGGACCCGCTCGCCGGCCGTGTAGACCATGTTGTCGCGCAGGTAGTCGAAGCCGAACTCGTTGTTGGTGCCGTAGGTGATGTCGGCGGCGTAGGCGGCCTGCTTGGCCTCGTGATCCATCTGCGACAGGTTGACGCCGACGGAGAGACCGAGGAAGCGGTGCAGGCGCCCCATCCACTCGGCATCTCGGCTGGCCAGGTAGTCGTTGACCGTGATGACATGGACACCCTGACCGGAAATGGCATTCAGGTAGGAGGGCAGCGTGGCGACCAGGGTCTTGCCCTCGCCGGTGCGCATTTCGGCGATCTTGCCGAAGTGCAGCACCATGCCGCCGACCAGCTGCATGTCGAAATGGCGCATGCCGAGTTCGCGCTTGCCGGCCTCACGGACCACGGCGAAGGCCTCGGGCAGGAGCTCGTCGAGCGATTCGCCATCGGCATGGCGCTGGCGGAATTCGTCCGTCTTGGCCCGCAATTGCTCGTCAGTCAGCCCCTGGAGTGCTGCTTCAAGGGCATTGATGCGCTTGACGGTCAGGGCATATTGCTTGATCAGCCGGTCGTTGCGGCTGCCGAAAATCTTTTTGAGTAGGCCGGAAATCATTGCGATCTAATGTGGTGGCGCAGGGCGCGGCAAAGCGCGGATTCTAGCATGCCGACCCGATACGACGAGGACGACCTAGATCAAGGACTTGCCCTGAAGCTCAGCGCCGAGTGAGTAGCGCGAACTCGCCGCCCTGCTTGAGGAAAAGCGCCGGATTCTGGGCGATGCCCTGCATCCGGACCTCGAAATGCAGATGCGGGCCGGTCGAACGACCGGTGCTGCCGACCGCACCGATTGCCTCGCCACGCTTGATCAGGCGACCGGTGGCAACATCGAGACGTGAGAGGTGGGCATAGCGGGAAGTCAGACCATCGCCATGGTCGATGTCGACCATGTTGCCGAATTCGGAGTGAGACTCGGCGATCACCACGACGCCGTCGGCGGCCGCCACGATCGGCGTACCGACGGGCGCCACGAAGTCAATGCCCTCGTGGCGGGCGCGCAGACCGGCGATCGGATCGATGCGCGAGCCGAATGGCGAGCCGAAATGGGCATTCTTGACCGGCAGCGTGGTTGGCAGCAGACGATCCTTGACCTTCTTTTCGAGCAGCCGGAATTCAAGGGCGGCGAGTTCCTCGGCCCGATCGTCGATGCTGGTTGCCAGACGCTCGATCTCCTGTTGCAACTCGCCGGCGGTCATCGACTCGGGCAGAAAGGGACCGCCCTGCCCACCCTTGTCCAGAGGCTTGGCGGGCTTGTCACCGGCCAGTCCGGAAACGCGCTGGCCAAGACTGTCGAGTTGCAGCACCTTGCCTTGCAGTTCGCCAAGGCGAGTCGCCATCAGTTCCAGATTGTTGCTGACGTAATTCTGGATGCGCCGGGATTCCTGCTGTTGCAGCGACAGGACGAAATTCTCGACAATCGGCAAGCGCCAATGAACCGAAAGCCACGAAAACAGCAGCGAGGTCGACAGGACCAGCGCAACGAATACAGCAAGCACCAGCAGCACGTGCCGGGGCATAATGGTGATCGTTCGTGCCGCGCTCAAGTGGCGCGAAACCAGAATAATCTGCACGGAACCTCCTCAATGTACA
>PHCU01000157.1:0-9785 GCA_002842345.1 Betaproteobacteria bacterium HGW-Betaproteobacteria-12
CTTCAGTTGCGGGTAGGTCAGCACGCGCTGCAGTTCGTCGAGCGTGCGTTCGTCGACCAGGCATTCGATGCGGCCGGCTTCCAGCGCCGCCATGATCGGTACGGCGTCGACATTGGCCCAGTGGAAGAGGTCGAGGACGACGTTGGTATCGAGGACGAAGCGCAGCATGGCGCGGATTATAATGCGCGCCTTCGCACCACCCGGAATCCGCATGTCCCGCATTCTTCTCGCCCCGATGGAAGGGCTCGCCGACGACCTGTTGCGCGACGTGCTGACGGGCATCGGCGGCTACGACTGGGGCATCTGCGAATTCGTCCGCGTCTCCAACAGCCTGCTGCCGGTGAAGACCTACGAGCGCATCTGCCCGGAACTGCTCAACGCCAGCAAGACCGCGGCCGGCACGCCGATGCGCGTGCAGCTGCTCGGCTCCGACCCGCAGATGATGGCCGAGAACGCCCGCCGGCTGGTGACGCTGCGCCCGGCCGGAATCGACCTCAATTTCGGCTGCCCGGCGCCGACCGTCAATCGCCATCGCGGCGGTGCTGCGCTGCTCGGCGAACCGGAATTGCTGCACGCCATCACCGCCGCCGTGCGCGCCGTGGTGCCGCCGGAGATTCCCTTCACCGCCAAGATGCGCCTCGGCATCGACGACACCAGTCGGGCCGTGGATAACGCCCAGGCGCTGCAGGCGGCCGGCATCGACGAACTGATCGTGCACGGCCGGACCAAGGTCGACGGCTACCGGCCGCCGGCACGCTGGGAATGGATCGACCGGGTGCGGGCGGCGATCGCCATCCCGCTGATCGCCAACGGCGAAGTGTGGACGGCGGAGGATTTTCGCAACTGCCAGCAGGCTACCGGCTGTGCCGACATCATGGTCGGCCGCGGCGCCATTTCCGATCCGCTGCTCGCCCGGCGCGTCCGTGGCGAGGCGGTTGGCGGCTGGGAGGAAGTCCAGCCCGGCGTCGCCGCCTACTGGTTGGGCGTGCGCCACAAGGTGGTGCCGGCGCATGCCGGCGGGCGGGTCAAGCAATGGCTGGCGATGCTGCGCCGCAACTATCCCCAGGCCGAAGTGCTCTACCAGCAGTTGCGGCCGGTCAAGTCGGCCGACGAAATCGACCGCCTGCTGTTCGACGCGGGCGTGCTCGACCGCCTGCCGCCGGCCAGCATCTGGACGGCCACGGCGCACTGAGGTCAGGCTGGCCGTTGGCCGGGGCACACAACGGGATGCCGGCGCAGGCTGGAACGATAGTTGCGATCAGCCTGGCATCAACACGCGCGTTTTCCCCTGAATCCCATGACCAGCCCGCTCATCAATGCCATCAATCAAGGCAACCTCGCTGACGTTGTCGCCGCCCTTGAGGCGGGCGCCGATATCGAGGAAGTCGATGCCCACGGTTACGCCGGCCTGCCGCTGCGAAGCGCCTGTTTTCACGGACATCTCGGCATCGTCGTCGAATTGCTGAAACGCGGCGCCAACATCCTGGCCATCAGCTATGAAGGCATCGGTGCCGCCGTCCGGGCGGCCGTCCGCGGCCGGCAGGTGGAAACCGTGCGCATCCTGCTCGAACATGGCGCCGAGCTGCCGCCGGGCGTGAACCTCGGCCTGAGCCACGAAGAGGTCTTCCGGGCCCAGTTGGTGGCCACCATCTGCCAGCGCAGCCGGTGCGAAGACGCTGCCGGCGAAGAGCCGTCATTGCCCGACCATGAGCTCAAGGAGTTTTTCGTGTCGCCGGAAGAACTCGAGCGCCTGTTCAAGAAACCCGCCAAATCCCTGGGCGTGTAGTTGAGAATTTTCCTGAATTTGGAAAAAACTGGCGTGACGATTCTCTAAAAGGAGATTTTTCCGGCCGGGCAGCGCCGACGGCACGGGAATAAACCGCCGGCCGATAACGTCTACCCAGATAAGGCGACGCCCTGCCGCAACCGACAACGGACCGGCACGGCGCCTTGTCCGCCGGGCTGCAGGCCGGCCTGATGGCGTTGTGCACAGCGTTATGGAGGTCGGACCAATGACGACGATCAGGGTTTGGGATCTACCGCTGCGGCTGTTCCACTGGCTGTTGGTACTGCTCGTTCTCACTTCCGCCATCACCGGCCAGTTCAGCGCCGACCTCGGGCCCTGGGCGGCGCGCTGGCACCCGCTCTCCGGCTACGCCATCCTCAGCCTGCTGATCTTCCGCCTGCTCTGGGGGTTCGTCGGCGGCAGCCATGCCCGCTTCGCCAGTTTCATCCGCGGTCCGCGCGCCGTCATCGCCTATGCCCAGGAAATTCTCGGCCGGCGCCCGGCGCGCCTGCATGCCGGACACAACCCGCTCGGCGGCTGGTCGGTGCTGAGCATGCTCGGCAGCCTGTGCCTGCAGGTCGGCTGCGGCCTGTTTCTCGCCGACGAGGATCTCGGCATCGAGGGTCCGCTGGCCAAGTACGTGTCCGGGCAGACCGGGGACCTATTGGCCACCATCCACCAGTTCAACTTCTACCTGCTGCTGGCGCTGATCGCCAGCCACCTCGCGGCCATCGCCTTCTACTGGCTGGCCAAGGGTGACAACCTGGTCAAGCCGATGCTGAACGGCAACAAGGAGGTGGCGGCCGAGCATGCCGATGCCGCCGGCCGCGGCGGCCACTGGGCAGCCGGTTTGCTGGTGCTGCTGCTGGCCGTCGGCGTCGTCTGGCTGATTGTCAATCGGCTCTGATCAGGGCGGCCCGGCCGGGGCGGCAAGCGCAAAACCCCGGCCAGGCCTCGGGGGAACTCAGGTGCGCACTTCCTTCAGGCGGAAATCGTCATGGCAGCTCTTGCAGGCCTTGCCGAGATCGCCGATGGCGGCCTTGATCGCCTTCTCGTCGCCACCCTTGACGGTCTGGCTGAGCCTGCCGACTTCCTGCTGGACCTTGTCGGCCAGGTCGTTGAATTTCGCCGTTTCGCTCCAGATCTTCAGGTCGGCCTTGGTCGGCGCGCCTTTCTCGGTTCCGGGACCGAAGGATTTCCAGTGCAGGCCGATCACCGTCTGGATGATGTTGGTGTTCTTGGCGACGACTTCCGCGTTGTAGGGAATCTTCTCCTGGGCCATGCCGATCATCGGCCCGAAGCAGCGGCCGACGACGTTCATCACCGACTGGCGGAAGCGGATTTCATCCTCGGGCTTGACCTGGGCCAGCGCGGTGCTGGCGATGCCAAGGGCGACGACGGTGAGCACTAGGGATTTGGGCGTCATGTTCGTTCCTTTTTTTCTGAACTCGGGAAAAGGGAAACTGCCGTTGCCAGCGGTTGGCCTGGCAATGGGTATACGCCCGGAGGCCGGGTTTTATTCCAGCGAGAGATCGGTCGTGAGCGAATTGACGGAATGTTGCCGATCATCGGTCGCGCCCTGGCCAGCCGTGGCCGGCTCGACGCGATTGCGGCCGCGGCGCTTGGCCCGGTACATGGCGGCGTCGGCACGAGCCAGGGCGGTCTCGGCCGTCTCGCCCGGCAACCAGTCGGCGACGCCGATGCTGGCGCTCAGGCCGATCGGGTTCTGGCCATTGGCGACCGGCTGGGTTTCGACGGCGAGGCGCAGGCGATTGGCTGCGGCCATGGCTTCGTTGAGTCCGGCATGCGGCAGAAAAATCGCAAATTCCTCGCCCCCCATGCGGCCAATGACATCGCTGTGGCGAATGCAGGTCTCGGCCACGGCGACGAAATGGCGCAAGGCTTCATCGCCGGTCTGGTGGCCCCAGGTGTCATTGATTTTCTTGAAGTGGTCGAGATCGATCAACATCACGGATAACGGGGAGTTCTCGCGCCTGGCGTTGCTGATGCCTTTGTCGAGCAGGGTCAGGAAGGAGCGGCGGTTGAAAGTGCCGGTCAACGGGTCGCAATCGGCGATGCTGCGCAGTTCCAGCGTCACCCGTTCATTGGCCAGCATGACGATGGCGAAGGCCATCAGGACAATGGCGACGATCGACTCGATGATGACAAACTGGGAAAGGGCGATGGCCTGCTGTTCATCGAACAAGCCATTGCTGCCCAGGGCGAACAGCCAGGGGCGCAGCAGCAGGAACAGGCCATGGCCGCCGCTGGCCGTGGCGCAGAGATAACGCGCCGGATAGTCGTGGATTTTGCCTTGGGCGATGGTGCGCGCGCAAAGCAGGAAGAGGCTGCCGATCACCAGGCTGGACACGGCAAAGCGCACGCCGCCGTCGGGCTGGATCAGGGTGAACCAGGTCGAGACGCTCAGCAGCGCGGCCAGCCCGAGCAGTGGGTAGGCCTTGGGCAGGGCCGGGAGGCCGATGTAGGCGCGCGTCCCGGCGAGGCTCAGGTAGGCCATCAGGAAAACGCAGAGTTGGGCGGCAAGCACCGAGGCAATCTCGGGCAGGGCCGGGCGCAGCAACAGGCTGATGCAGAATAGGAAGCCGGAGAAGTAGGACAGCGTCCACGCGCCGAAACCGGCGATCTGCCGGTTGAATCGCCAGGCAGCCAGCAGCATCGAGGCCATGAGTCCCATCAGGATGGCGGCGAGGATTAGCAGCGTTGGGCTGTGCACAGTGGGGAATTCCTGGCGGGTTGGCGAACGCGCTACTTTAGCGGCAAAAGCCGACGGCCGTAAGGAATCGCGGCAATTGCCCACTGCCGGCCGGTGATGGCATGGCCGGATATCGCCCGGCGATTGGCTGTCCAAACCCCATGAACTTCCGCTTTCTCCGGCTTCTGCCGTTCATCCTGCTGACGCTGCTGCTCACCGGCTGCGCCACGCCTTGGCGCGCCCCGGAAGCGCCGGCGCTGGCGCCGGCCGAGGTCGCCGAGGAAACCTGGTGGTTGGTCGACAGCGATATCGCTGCCGGCGCCCTGGCGGCGACGGGGCCGGCCAATGAACTGGCGCACCGCCGCATGGCGCGTTGGCGGCAAAGGGTCGACCAGCAGGCAGCCAGCGACTTCGTTCCCTGGTTCTCCAGCTACTGGGCGCAGCAGTGGATGACCGTCAAAGTGGCCTGGTACAAGCTGCAGGCTGAGGAGGGCGGCGAGCCGCCGGTCGACCGGCTGGCCGCCTATCTGCAGGCGCAGTACTACGACCGCGTGCTGGCCCCGGCGGCGCAGGAGGTCGATCCCGATGCCGTCATCGCCGAGGCGACCCGCCTCTACGTCGAGCGCCTGGCCGCCCACCTACAGGCGCTGCCCGGCCGCTACAGCCTGGCCCCGGCGCAGCTGACCTGGCGCCTGCACGGCATTCCGGCGATCCTTCCGGCCAGCCCGGCGGCGCCCGGCGCCACCCTCGACCAACTCGTCGCCGCCGCTGGCCCGGAGAGCCTGCCGGCCTACGCGGCCCTGTTGCGCCAGGTGCGCGAGGATAGTGGCATGGCCGCCGCCGGGCTGTCGAAAAAACGGATATCGCCGCTGGCTCGGCGGGTCAGCGAAAAGATGTTCGAGCGCCTGGCCATCAGCGGCGGCACCAGTGCCGCCTCGGCGCTGGTCGGCGGCGTCGCGGGCACGATCATCTCGATCGGTGCCGCCGGCGTCGGTCTGGCGCTGCACGAGAAGGATCGCGGGCCGATCGAGGCCGAGCTGCGGGGCATCCTGGCTGAGGAAATGGACGAGCTGTGGCGACTGCTGGTGGACGATCGGCAAAACGGGGTGACCGCCGGCATCCATCGCCTGGCCGGCCAGATCGAGCACAGCCTGCAGCGCACCCAGGTGCAGCCGGTGGTGCGCAACGTGCCGCCAGCCGAAAGGCCGCTGGCCGAACTGCCGCCGGCGGAGCCGCCGGAAACGGCGCTGGCCGAGGTGCCGGAGGCGCCCAGGGAGTAGCTGGCCGGCTCAGCCGGTTTTGCCGATATCCTCGTGCCAGAGTTCCGGGTGGCGGGCGATGAAGGCCTGCATCAGGGCGATGCAGCGTGCCTCCTGGAGTACCTCGAGGTGGACGCCGCGCGCCCGCAGCAGCGCTTCCTCGCCCATGAAGCTGCGGTTTTCGCCGACGATCACCCGGGGAATGCCGTAGAGCAGAATCGCCCCGGAACACATCGCGCAGGGCGACAGCGTCGTATACAGCACGGCTTCCCGATAGACCTGCGCCGACTGCCGGCCAGCCCGTTCAAGGGCATCCATTTCGCCGTGCAGGATGGCGCTGCCCTGTTGCACGCGCCGGTTGTGGCCGCGGCCGAGAATCACGCCGCGATGCACGAGCACCGAACCGATGGGAATGCCGCCCTCGTCCAGCCCGGCCTGCGCCTCAGCTATGGCTGCCTGCATGAAGTGGTCCATCGAACCTCCCTGGGTGATTGAGCCTTGGCGGCAGGCATAGTCTGGCACCGGTGGCGACGGCAGCACAAGCCACCGTAGGGGCCGCCTCTTGCAGTGAGCGCGCGATGAATTTCCTTGGCCTTTTTTGGTCGAACGTCAAGGGAATATTTCACGACGAGTCGTTGGAAGGAGTGCCCCATGAACCAACATCTCCGCGTATACAAGAGTACGGAACTTGCAGTCAGCCGGGGTCTGGCCGTGGTCCTGATGGACGGTGTCCGCGCCGGCATCGAGTACATGAAAAAGGAAAATGTCCCGATGGAGGTCATCTATCGGGTACTGCTGGCGCCGAGCAAACGCCGGGAGACCGACTGGCACCACTAGCCAGTCCAGCAAGCCAGGCGCTTGCTGCCGTGCATTCAGTTGAGGGAGGTCAGAGGCTGACCGCGCTAACGGCCGGTTTGGGCGTGGCCGCGCCATGCCAATCGCTTTGACAATCCCGGATTGCCCGACAATACTGAACCGCGCGCCCTTGCAATTCCGGCGCTTCGCGGAAGCCTGTGGCTTCCCCTCATCGTTGACCAGCGAAAGGTGATCCCATGGACAGCAGCGGCATGCAGAAGTATCAGGACATCGCGATGCAGTACGTGATGGAGTTCGGCGTCAAGGTGCTGGCGGCGGTGGCCTTCTGGGTCATCGGGCGCCTCCTCATCGGCTTCGTCGTCAATCTGGTCCGCGCTGCGCTGGAGCGGCAGAAGGTCGATCCGACGGCCTTGCGCTATGTCGGTTCGATCATCACCGTGACCCTCAACGTGCTGCTGGTGATCGGTATCCTCGGTTACTTCGGCATCCAGACGACGACCTTCGCGGCGCTGCTCGCCGGTGCCGGCGTGGCCATCGGCATGGCCTGGTCGGGCCTGCTGGCGCACTTCGCCGCCGGCGCTTTCCTGATCGTGCTGCGTCCGTTCAAGGTCGGCGATTTCGTCAGTGTCGCCGGGGTCACCGGCACCGTCCGCGAAATCGGGCTGTTCGCCACCACCCTCGATACGCCCGACGGGGTCTATACGACCATCGGCAACAACAAGGTGTTTGCCGACACCATCCAGAATTTCACTACCAATCCCTTCCGCCGCGTTGAGCTCAAGGCCCAGCTAGCCGGTTCCACCGATCCGGCGCGCGCGGCGGCCTTGCTCAAGGAGCGGCTGGCGGCGATTCCCAACGTCCTGAAAACCCCGGCCGTGGACGTCGAAATCCTCGAGTTCAACCTGCTCGGCCCGGTGCTCGCCGTGCGGCCGTTCTGTCACAACGACCATTACTGGCAGGTCTATTTCGACAGCAATCGAACCATCCGCGACTGCTTCGGCGAAGCCGGCTTCGCTGCGCCGACGCCGGCGCAGGTGGTCATGGTGCAAGGCAAGCTCAACGCCGACGCGGCGTAGCGGCTGCACCGACCAGTTGTTTCGATACACCGGCACCTGAGGGCCAGCGGCGCACCCCGCCTCACTGCCAAGGATTGCTTCCGTCGGCAGGCAGTATGTCGCGCAACTGACCAATCAACGTCTCGATGGCCGCGGCCAGATTCAGCGCCGGCGCGGTGAGGTCGCTACTGCCGGCATGCGCGGCGTCGAGCAGTTCCTCGGCGCGCCGGGCGATGTCGCGGGCGCCCAGGCTGCCGGCGCCGCCCTTGAGGGCATGGGCGATGCTGCGAATGGCCTTGTTGTCGGCCACCGCAGCCAGTTGCCGGAGGCGCGGCGCATCGTCGCCGTGGCGCTCGGCGAGCAGGTTCAGGAAGCGGACATAGACTGGCCAGCGATTGCCGACGATGGCCAGGCCGTGGATCAGGTCGAGTTCCTTGATCGCCGCCAGGCGCGTTTCGATGTCGGCCGCCGCGGCGACTGGCGCCGGCGGCGCAGTGGCGGTGACCGTCCGCCGTTCCGGCAGCCACTTCAGCAGCGCGCCATAGAGCAGTTCCGGATCGAAGGGCTTGGCGACAAAGTCGTTCATGCCGGCGCTCAGGCAGTTGTGCCTGTCCTCGACGAAGACATTGGCCGTCATCGCCAGGATCGGAATCGCCTCCCAGCCGGGTAGGCGGCGAATCTCCCGCGTCGCTTCGAGGCCGTCGAGCTCGGGCATCTGCATGTCCATCAGTACCAGGTCGTAGTAACTGCTGCGCGCCTTGGCGACAGCGATGCGGCCATCGGCGGCGGTGTCGACGACGAGGCCGACGGCTTCCAGGACGTCGCGGGCGACTTCCTGGTTAACCTCGTTGTCCTCGGCCAGCAGGATGCGGGCACCGGCCCGGCTGGCGGCCAGCGCGGCGGCGGCGTCGAGGCGGCGGGCGGCATCCATCTTCGGCTTCATTCCCTGGCCGCGGCGCAGCTGCACGGTAAACCAGAAGGTGCTGCCCTTGCCCGGCTCGCTGCTGGCGCCGGCCTCGCCCCCCATCATCCGGGCCAGCCGCCGGGTGATCGCCAGGCCCAGGCCGGTGCCGCCGTAGCGCCGGCTGATCGAGACTTCCGCCTGCTCGAAGGCGGCGAACAGGTTGCCGAGCCGATCGGCGGCGATACCGGGACCGGTATCGCTGACTTCGAAGCGGACGCGGAGATTTTCGCCATCCTCCTGCTCGAGCTTGGCGCGCAGGGCGACGCGGCCGGTCTCGGTGAACTTGACGGCGTTGCCGGCATAGTTGAGCAGCCCCTGGCGCAGGCGCACCGGATCGCCGCGCAGCCAGAGCGGCACGTCGTCGTAGTCGATGTCGATCGCCAGGCCCTTGTTCTTCGCCGCTTCGCCGATCATCGAATAGGTGTGATCGAGCACCTCGCCCAGGGCAAAGTCGATGTCCTCGAATTCCATGCGGCCGGCCTCGATCTTCGACAGGTCGAGAATGTCGTTGATGATCGACAGCAGATGGAAGGCGGCCGAGTCGATCTTCTTCAGCCGCGTGCGTTGTTCGTCGTCCAGTTGCGACTGGCGCAGCAGATGGGTCAAGCCGATGATGGCATTCATCGGCGTCCGGATTTCGTGGCTCATATTGGCCAGGAAGGCGCTCTTTGCCCGCGTGGCGGATTCCGCCGCCTGGCGCATCTGAATCAGCAGGGTTTCCTTTTCCTTGTTGGCGCCGATGTCCTCGATCAACCAGATGGCGCTGTCCGGATGGGTGACCGGGTCGAGCGGCTGGCGCACGATATGGGCCCAGAAGTGCCGGCCGTCCTGGCTCGCCAGCGGGACTTCCGTATCCAGTACCTCGGCGGTGGCCAGCGCGTCGCCGTCGGCGCCGTGCAACAGGGCGTCGATCGGCCGGCCGACCAGCTGGTCGGTGGTCGCGTAGCCGAACAGTGCGGCGGCCTTCGGGTTGGCGCGGACGATGCGCCCACCGGCCACCGAGACGACACCGGCCTGAACGTTGCCGAGGATGGTTGCCAGTTCCGCTGTGCGCTCGTCCACCCGCTGTTCCAGTTCGCCATAGACGCGCACGTTCTCCAGCGCCACCGCTGTCGTGTCGGCCAGCGCCTGCAACACCTTCAGCTGTTCCGCCGTCGGCCGATAGCGGCGGGCCCAGTAGATGCCGATGGCG
>PHCU01000157.1:9793-16037 GCA_002842345.1 Betaproteobacteria bacterium HGW-Betaproteobacteria-12
CCAGTAGATGCCGATGGCGCCGACCGGCGCCGACTGGCGGATCGGCACCATGGCCAGGCTCTGGACGAAGGTCGGCCGATAGGCGTCGGCCGGGATGCGCGGATCGGCATAGATGTCCTCGATCACAGCCGGCTGGCAATGCAACATCGCCCAGCCGCTGATGCAGGCGCTCATCGGAAAGCGCAGGCCCTTCCACAACGGGCTGATCGCATCCTCGTCGGCGTAATGGCACTGGTCGCCGTCGCGCAGCACGAAGGTCGCCCCGTCCGCCCCGCTCAGGTTGCGCGCCGCATGCTTGACGATCTCCATCACCGTCGCCAGGTCGTGGGCGGTGGACAGCTGCAGCACCACCTCGACCAGATGCTCCATGGCCAGGACATACTGCATAGCGCCCGCCGCGGATGCCGCCTCCCGAAATTCAGATTCGCTGTTTGCCATGACGATCTCCCGTGAATGACCGGAAAGGTGGGCTGCTAGCAGAGGGAATGCGCCCCGGGGCGGCGCGCAATAGTCATTGCTGCCGGAATCATTCTAGGCGGTGCAGGCGGAACACTCCATATGCAAGAGGTATGAGTGCATGCAGGGTGGGAGAGTTCCCTCGGATGCCGGGCCTGGTTGTCGGCGCTGGCAGGTTGAGTTTTGGCCTCGGGTGGCTATCGTTAAAAGAGCGGGGTTCGAACCGAGGAGAGCGAAATGTCAGACCATGTCTATAAGCTTGTCGAAGTCGTCGGGTCGTCTACTGTCAGCACCGATGACGCCATTCGCAATGCCATTGCCGCGGCGGCAAAATCAGTCCGCCATATCGACTGGTTCGAAGTGAGCGAAACGCGGGGGCATGTCACGGACGGCAAAATTGCCCACTTTCAGGTCACCGTCAAACTGGGTTTTCGTCTCGATATCGGTTGATTGTCGACGGCCGTCGAGACCGCCCGCCGTTGCGGCTAAACTGCGCTTTTCGGCGACTGGCTTGCCAGCGCCTTCAAGCGCCCGAGGTGGCGCCTCAGCCAGGATCAACGCGTGAGCTTCTTCGCAACAGCCGTCAAATTTCTTGCCTTGCCCTTTACGCCAGCCAGTTACCGCAACGACCTGCGTCGAACGTTGCTGGCGCTGGGCGCCGGTGCCTTCCTGGTGGTGGCCGTGCTGGTCGGCACCATGCTCGCCACCGTCCTGCCCAACCTGCCGGCCTTCGATGCGGTGACCGACTACCGGCCGAAGATTCCCTTGCGCATCTACACGGCCGATGGCGCGCTGCTCGGGGAATTCGGCGAAGAACGCCGGGACTTCACGCCGATCAAGGAGGTGCCGCCAGTCTTGAAGGAGGCGCTGTTGGCGATCGAGGATGCGCGCTTCTACGAGCACAGCGGCGTCGATTACCGCGGCGTCCTGCGGGCGGTGGTGGCGGGCCTGACCGGCGGCATGCGCCAGGGCGCGTCGACGATCACCATGCAGGTGGCGCGCACCTTCTTTCTGACGCAGGAAAGGACCCTGAAGCGCAAATTGACCGAGGTGGTGCTGGCCTACCGCATCGAATCGGCCTTGAGCAAGGACCAGATCCTCGAGCTCTACATGAACCAGATCTACCTCGGCCAGCGCACCTATGGCTTTGCCAGCGCCGCCCGCACCTATTTCAAGAAGCGCCTGCCGGAGCTGACGCTGGCCGAAGCGGCGATGCTGGCCGGCCTGCCGCAAAACCCGGCCAAGCACAATCCGGCGGTCAGTCCGGTCCGCGCCAAAGCTCGCCAGGAACTGGTCCTGAAGCGCATGCTGCACCTCGGCAAGATCACCCAGGCGCAACATGACGAGGCCGTCGCCCAACCGCTCAAGGTGAGCCGCAGCCTGCAGTTCGAGGCCCGCGCCGACCATGTCGCCGAGTTGGTGCGCCAGGAACTCCATGCGCAATACAAGGGCGAGGTCTACACCCAGGGCTTCAATGTCTACACCACCCTCGACAAGGCCGAGCAAAACGCGGCCTACGATGCGGTCCGGCGCCATGTGCTGGCCTACGACCAGCGCCACGGCTACCGCGGGCCGGAAGCTTTTGTCGTGCTGCCGGCCGATGCCGACGAGCGGGACGATGTCATCGACCAGATCCTGGCCAAGCATCCGAGCAGCGACAAGCTGATCGCTGCCGTCGTCACCGAAGTCTCCGCCAAGCGCGTGCGCGCCGAACCGGCCACCGGCGACACGATCGAAATCAAGGGCGACGGGCTGCGTTTTGCCGCCCGGGCCCTGCAGCCGAGTACCAGGCTCGATTCCCGGATTCGCGTCGGTTCGGTGATCCGCGTCAGCCAGGACAGCAAGGGCCGCTGGTCGATCACGCAGATGCCGGAAGTCGACGCGGCGTTCGTCGCCCTGAATGCCGAGGATGGCTCCTACCGGGCGCTGGTCGGCGGCTTCGACTTCTTCCGCAATCAGTTCAACCATGTCACCAGCGCCTGGCGCCAGCCGGGATCGATCATCAAGCCCTTCGTCTATTCGGCAGCGCTGGAAAAGGGCTTCTCACCGGCCACCCTGATGAACGATGCACCGCTGTCGCTGCCCGGCGGCGCAGACGGCCAACCCTGGGAACCGCGCAACGACGACGGCTACGACGGCCCGATCCCCCTGCGCCAGGCCCTGGCCCGCTCGAAGAACGTCGTCTCGGTGCGCCTGCTGCAAGCCATCTCGCCGCAATACGCGCAGGACTACCTGCAACGCTTCGGCTTCGATGCCGCCAAACACCCGGCCAACCTGACCATGGTGCTCGGCAGCGGCTCGGTCACCCCGCTGCAGATGGCCACCGCCTACGCGGTGTTCGCCAACGGCGGCTTCCGGGTCACCCCCCGGCTGATCGAGAAGATCACCGACGCCCGCGGCACCGTGCTGTGGGAAGCACCACCGCCGCCGACCCGGCTGGAAGAGCAACGGGCCATCGACCCGCGCAACGCCTTCATCATCGACAGCATGCTGCGCCAAGTGGTCAGCAGCGGTACTGGTGCCCAGGCCAGCCAGCGCCTGGGCCGCCACGACCTGGCCGGCAAGACCGGCACCACCAGCGACGCCGTCGATGGCTGGTTTGCCGGCTACGCCGGCAACATCGTCGCCGTTTCGTGGATGGGGCACGACCAGCCCAAATCGCTCGGCGGCCGGGAATTCGGCGCGACGCTGGCGCTGCCGATCTGGACCGACTACATGCGCCAGGCCTTGGCCGGCAAGCCGCCCAGCGAAAGGAGGCCGCCGCCGGGCGTCTCGTTCGTCGATGATGACTGGGTCTACGATGAATTCAGGGGCGATGACGGGGTCAAGGCCCTGGATGTGGAAGAGTCGCCGCTCAAATCCATCTTCGACGCCATACGGAAGGCGTTTGGCGGCTGATGCAGGAAAAGTTTCAGTCGCCGCCGTCAAGACTCGGGAGTCTGGCCGGCCGCTTCGCAAACCCAAGCTTACCGGAGTTCCCCGATGACCTCCCGATCGCGCCCGCCGTGGTAGACCTGCAGGGCCACCACGGCAAACCCAACATCGTCAGCTTTTACACCAGTCGGCGGGACACTGCCGGCTTTTTGCTTTCATTTTGCAGGGGTTCCGCCGCATGATCGTCCGCCCGCAGCATCACTGGTTCCGTTTGCTCTTTGTCTGGCGCGGTTCGGTCCTGCGGGACATCGCCGGCCGTCTGGCGCTGGTGCTCGTCGTGTCCGTCGTCAGCGTGCTCAGCCGCGACTGGTGGATGAACCTGCATGCCGAATCGGCCCTGAGCATCCCGCCGTTCACGCTGATGGGCGTGGCGCTGGCCATCTTCCTCGGCTTTCGCAATTCGGTCAGTTACGACCGCTACTGGGAAGCGCGCAAGCAATGGGGTGGCTTGTTGGTCGCCGCCCGCAGCCTGGTCCGTCAGGTGGCCGGCAGTCTGCCGGGCGACGAGGCGGTCGATCTGCGCCAGAGCGTGGCCCGTCAGGTGGCAGCTTTTGCCTTTGCGCTGAAACACCAGTTGCGGCAGACCGATGCCGCGGCCGATCTGGCCTTGCGCCTGTCGCCAGCAGTGCTGGCCGAAGTCGGTACTGCAAGCTTTCAGCCGCAGATCGTGTTGCTGGCGCTGGCACGCCAGTTAGCCCAGGCGCAGCGCGACGGCCGCTTATCGGAGGTGCAGTGGCTGGCCATCGACAAGAGCCTGAACGGGTTGGCTGAAACCTCGGGCGCTTGCGAGCGCATCGCCAGTACGCCGATTCCCTACACCTACCGCGTGCTGATGAACCGCACCGTCGTCTGCTACTGCCTGCTGCTGCCGGTCGGCCTGGCGACCAGCATTGGCTGGCTGACACCGTTGATCGCCACCTTCGTCGCCTACACTTTTCTGGCACTGGAAATGATCGGCGAGCAGATCGAGGAGCCGTTCGGTACCGAAGCCAACGATCTGGCGCTCGATGCCCTGTGCCATACCATCGAAGTCTCGGTCGGCGAGATGGTTGGCCTGGCGCCGCTCGGCGCGGCGCCGCAGGTCCACGACTACGTCCTGACCTGATCAGGCCTGGCCGAGCACTTCGGCGACGAAGCGGGCCAGCGGCAGGCGGAAACCGGCCGCATTGCGATGGCCGCCGCCGCCGTAGCGGACGGCGATGGCCGCGACGTCGAATTCGCCTTGCGAACGCAGCGAGGCCTTGACCTCGCCATCGGCGGCCAGCTGCCAGGTCAGCCCGAAGCTGCCGCTCTGTTGCGCCAGCTGGTGGCCGAGTTCGGAGCTGAACAGGGCGCTGGCATTGAGCGCGATGCCGGCGATCGCCAGCCAGCTCGATTCGCCGTCGGTGATGGTGGGCTGGTCGTGGCGCCGCGCCTGCAGTACGTCGATCGGCTCGCCGCGCAGGCGGGCCGGCATACGCAGACGGCTGCCGGCCAGGCGTTCCGTTTCCAGACGGCAGAAGGTTTCGATCGCCTCGCCGTCACGCAGCAGGTCGCTGTAACGGGGCGCTTCGGTGTCGGCCGCCTGTTCGACCAGTTCGTGCCAGACGGCGAAATCGAACGGTAGCAGACGCAGGGAACGGCACAGCGGGCGGGTTTCCGGCAGGGCGAAACGCCACAGATCCTGGTCTTCGATATGTTGCAGGATCAGCGGTAGGGGCAGAGCGGGGCAGAAGTGCTCCCAGGCCAGGCGGGCGCCCGACTTCTCCAGGTCGAAGACGATCTGCAGCGGCAACTCGGGGTGGCGGTAAGTCTGGGCGCCATCGGCACCGGTCATCAGCCGCTCGGCCCAGGCATTGCGCGCCGAGATATGGTGATCGATCTGGGTGAGCGAGCGGGCGCTGGCCGCCATGGCTTCGAGTTCGACCGGGGCAAAAGAAAAGTCGAGGATGTAGACATCGTGCCCGGCAATGTCGTCGTGGGCGACGGCTTCGCCGTGATGCATCGGCAGATAGCGGGCGTTGCTGGAATAACGGCGCCAGGCGGCGTAGGCGGCGCCGAAGCCGTCGATACAGTCGGCGTGATAGATGATTGTGGTGCGGGGTGTTGCGGTCAAATCGAGCTCTCAGTAATGCGGCGGGATTTCATCGCGCAGGCTGCGCGGCTCGCCCGGTTCGGCGTTGCGGACCTGGTCGCGCAGGGCCTTGAATTCGGCAACCAGCAGGTCGATCTGCTGCTGCTGGCGAAAGACGGTGCGGTTCAGTTCGTCGATCAGATCTTCGGCGTAGCTGATCTTGATTTCCAGATCGGTGATGCGGGTCTCGGTGGTGCTCATCGTCTCATTTCTCGTTGCGCCAATCGCGCAGCGTCTCGCTCCGGGGCGGTGGTTTGTCGCTTGGCCGGTCCTTGCGCAGCAGCGGCATCAGCGCGCCGATCAGCACGGCGCAGACGATGATCAGGGCAATCCAGCCTTCGTTCATGTGGCTCTCCAAAAAGCGAGGGCGAATCTTACTGCGGATGCCCAGTGCTGTCGCGACGGCTACGCTTTCCCCGTGGCCCGCTGTCGCTTCGTCGAACCGGTCGCCGCCCGGACGCATCTTGGGCTTATTGATGCGGATTGCCAGCGTCGCGCAGTCGAACTGCGCCGGGGGAGGGTTCCGTTAAAGGGTGCCTATGCGGCGGCGCCGCCGATGACCGTCTGCGGGGCGAGGTAAATGCCGGTGTTGGCGCTGCCATCAGGCTTTTTGCGAGCAAAGTGTTGACAGCCTCGAGATACAGTCTATAATGCGCACCTTCTTCAGGCGGTTAGCTCAGTTGGTTAGAGCGCCACGTTGACATCGTGGAGGTCGTTGGTTCGATTCCAATACCGCCTACC
>PHCU01000012.1 GCA_002842345.1 Betaproteobacteria bacterium HGW-Betaproteobacteria-12
GCCGGTGCCGTCCTGCACATGGACGAAATTGCGCCCCATGATGCCGTTGTTGACCTTGACCACCTTGCCCTTGACGCTGACTTCCTTGCCGACCAGCGCGGCCTTGTCCTTGTACACCGCTTCCACCGTGCGGCTTTCCGCTTCGGCGGCAAACGCCAGCGAGGCACTGAGCGACAGGGCACCAGCGAGAACTACAGCGATAAATTTGCTCATGAGATACGACTCCGCAGGGGATAGAAGAAGCTTCATTTGAAGCAAACGACGTGCCGACTTGCCCCCGGCGACAGCGCCCTGCTTCGGCAACAGCGGATCGGGCATACTGCACGCCCTCGCCACCCGCCGTCCGTCGCATGCCCGCCGAAATCCCCCCGTCGCCCTTCGGCGAACGCCGCTACAACGCCTGGAACGACTACGTGAAGCTGCGCCACGGCGGCCGCGTGCAGAAGATTTCGGTGCTCGGCGGCTTCACCTGCCCGAATCGCGACGGCACGCTCGGCACCGGCGGCTGCAGCTTCTGCAACAACGCCGGCTTCACCCCCGGCCATCTCGATCGCCGCCAGTCCATCCACGCGCAGATCGACAGCGGCCTGGAATTCCTGCGCCGGCGCTATCCGCGTACCCGGCACCACATCGCCTACTTCCAGAGCTACAGCAACACCTACGGCGAGTTCGACCGCCTGCGCGCCTGCTACGCGGAAGCCCTGGCCCATCCGGAAATCAGCGGCCTGGCCATCGGCACCCGCCCCGACTGCCTACCCGACCGGGTGCTCGATTACCTGGCCGAGCTGGCGCAGGAGCACATCGTCGAGCTGGAAATCGGCGTCGAATCGTGCAACGACGCCGCCCTGCAGCGGGTCAATCGCGGCCACGACTTCGCCAGCAGCGCCGACGCCATCCGGCGGGCCGCCGCCCGCGGCCTGGAGGTCAGCGCCCACCTGATCCTCGGCCTGCCCGGCGAAAGCCCCGCCAGCATGCTCGACGGCGCCCGCCAGCTATCCGCCCTGCCCGTGCGCAGCCTGAAACTGCACCAGCTCGATCTGGTACGCGGCACCGCCCTGGCCCGCGAATGGGAGGCCGACCCGGCCGCCGTCACCCTGCTCGGCGAGGACGACTACATCGCCCTGCTTGCCGACTTCATCGAACGGCTGTCACCGGATATCCTGCTCCAGCGCCTGGGCAGCGAAGTGCCGCCGAAGCTGAAACTGGCGCCGCACTGGAACCTGCGCCTGCACGAACTGGCGCCGCGGCTGTCGGCCGAGCTGGCGCGCCGCGGCAGCTGGCATGGTTCCCGCTACGAAACCGCCTTCTCCACCCTTTCCTGACCGGCGGACGCCCCATGAAGATCTTGATTGTCCTGCTCACTGCCTGGCTGGCCATCGCCCCCCTCGCCCAGGCCAAGACGCCGGGCGAAGTCGAGATCGGCAGCGTCCTGCGCCAGGCCCCGCTGCAAGGCCTCTCCGGCCCCAGCCGGATGCTCTCCGACTACCGCGGCAAGCCGCTGATCATCAATGTCTGGGCCAGCTGGTGCGGCCCCTGCCGCGCCGAGATGGGCTCGCTCGACCGCCTGGCCCGGCGCTACGGCAAACAGTTCACGGTCATCGGCATCTCGACCGACGACTACCCTGATGCGGCCCGCAGCTTCATACAAAAATCGGGAACGGCCTTTCCCAACTTCATCGATAGCAAACCCTGGCCGCTGGAAAACATGCTCGGCGCCAACCGGCTGCCGCTGACCCTGCTGGTCGACGCCAACGGCCGCGTGCTGGCCAAGTATTACGGGGCCAAGGAGTGGGACAGCCCACAGGCCATCGATCTGATCGGCAAAGCGTTCAGTCTCGGCTTGCCGCCGCCGGCGGCTTGGAGCAAGTAGGTTAATCGCCGCCGGCCTTGAACTATCGCCCGCCGGGCCTATCCGCCAGCCCACCGACGGCATACCATAGAAAAAAATGGTGGCGCAACTTGGGAGGGGAACAGCATGACCACGCTTATGTGGATGCAGACCGGTGCCTGTAGCGGCGAATCGATGGCGCTGCTCTGCGCCGACCGGCCCAACCTGGAAAACCTGCTGCGCCAGTACGCCATCGACCTGCTCTGGCATCCCTCGCTGACAGTCGGCGACGGTTTCGGCGCTGTCCTGGCGCGGGTGCTGTCCGGCGACATCCCGCTCGACATCCTCTGCATCGAAGGCAGCCTGATGACCGGCCCCAACGGCACCGGGCAGTTCGACACGTTCAAGGGGCGGGCCAAGATCGACATCGTCCGCGAACTGGCCCCGCGTGCCCGCCACGTCGTCGCCATGGGCACCTGTGCCGCCTTCGGCGGCGTCCATGCTTCCGGCCCCAACCCGACCGACTGCACCGGCCTGCAGTTCCGGCGCGACCAGCCGGGCGGCCTGCTCGGCGCCGACTGGCGCGCGGCCAGCGGCCAGCCGGTGATCAACGTCGCCGGCTGCCCGGCCCATCCGAACACGATGACCAAGGTGCTGGCCCTGCTGGCCAGCGGCGAAACCCTGCCGCTCGATGCACTGAACCGGCCGGCGCCCTTCTTTGCCTCGCTGGTGCATCAGGGCTGCACGCGCAACGAGTATCACGAATACGACATCGAGGAAGAAAGCTTCGGCGGCCGCGGCTGCATGTTCTTCAGTCTCGGCTGCCGCGGCCCGCAGACCGTCGCCCCGTGCAATAGCGACCTGTGGAACGGCCACAGCAGCAAGACGCGGGCGGGCGTGCCCTGCTTCGGCTGCACCTCGCCCGATTTCCCACCGGAACGCGACCTCTTCGTCACGCCACGCATCGGTGCCGTGCCCAAGTTCCTGCCGCCCGGCGTCGCCCGCGCCAAGTACATGGCCTACAAGAACCTGGCCCGGGCCGCGGCACCGGAACGGGTGGTCAAGCGCGAGATGGAACCATGAGCCGGATCACCCTCGACATCGATCTCAACCGGGTTGAAGGCGACCTCGAATTCCAGCTCGACCTGGAAGACGGCATCGTCACCGACGCCCGCTGCATCGGTACCCTCTACCGCGGCTTCGAGCAGCTGTTGATCGGCCGGGCACCGCGTGACGCCCTGGTTATCACCCCACGCGTCTGCGGCATCTGCGGCACCGCCCACCTCTACGCGGCGACCCGCGCCCTCGAGCAGCTGGCCGGCATCGTCCCGCCGGCGCACGCCGTCCATGTGCGCAATCTCTGCCTGCTCGCCGAAACACTGCAGAGCGACCTGCGCCAGACCTTTCTCTTCTTCACCCCCGATTTCTGCGACGCGACCTACGCCGGCCACCCGCTCGCCGGCGAACTGCGGCAGGCCTTCGCGCCGCTCAAGGGCGATGTCGTGCGCAGTTGCCTGCAGGCGACCCGCGACCTGATCGGCATCGTCGCCGTCTTCGGCGGCCAGTGGCCGCATTCGACCTACATGCTGCCCGGCGGCATCAGCCAGCCGGCCAACGCCCGCCGCCTGCTCGACACCCAGGACATCCTGGCGCGCACCCGCGAGTGGTTCGAAAACACCGTGCTCGGCGGCCCGCTCGCCGACTGGCTGGCCATCGACAGCGGTGCGGCGCTGCAGCGCTGGCAGGAGGCGTCGGCCGCTCGCCAGCGTTCGGCGCTCGGCCTGTTCAACCGTTTCGCCCGCGCCATCGGCCTGCAGCACCTCGGCCGCGGCAGCAGCCAGCTGCTCAGCTACGGCGTCAATCCGCTGCCCGGTGATGCCGGCAGCCAGTGGCCGGCCGGCGTCTTCAACGGCGACAGCGGGCAGATCGAAGCGCTCGACCAGCAGCAGATCAACGAGCATGTCCGCCACAGCTGGTTCCTCGACTATCCGGGCGGCCGCCATCCCTGGCAGGGTGAGACGATTCCCGAGCACCTGCCGGGCGGCGACCGCTACACCTGGGCCAAGGCGCCGCGCTACGGCGAGCGCGTCATGCAGACCGGGCCGCTGGCCCAGCTGCGCATCGCCGGCGACCCGCTGATCGCCGACCTGCTGGCCGCCGAGGGCGACAACACCTGGCTGCGCCAGTTCGCCCGCCTGCGCCGGGCCGGGCAGTTGATCGCCCTGGCCGGCGAAACGCTGACGGCGCTGCGGGCGGTCGTCGACACGCCGCATTTCATCGATCCCGGCATCGATGTCTGGCCGGACGGCGAGAGCTACGGCCTGATCGAGGCGGCGCGCGGCGCCCTCGGCCACTGGCTGCGCGTCCGCGACGGCGTCATCGACAAGTACCAGATCGTCACCCCCACCGCCTGGAATGCCTCGCCGCGCGACAGCAGCGGCCGCCACGGCCACTGGGAGCAGAGCGTCATCGGCCTGCGCCTTGCCAATCCCGATCACCCGCTGGAAATCGGCCACATCGTCCGCTCGCACGACCCCTGCCTGGTGTGCACCGTGCATTTCCTCGGCAGCTCAAGGAAACTGCACATCGATGTCTGAGCCCGCGCGGCAGCGCATCCTCTGTTTCGGCAATCCGTTGCATGGCGACGACGGCTTCGGCCCGGCCGTCGCCATGGCACTACGGCGGCTCACCGACGGGCGGCTGAGCGAAGTCGTCGACTGCGGCATCCGCGGCCTCGATGCCCTGCCGCTGTTCGAGCAGGTCGACCAAGTCATCATCGTCGATGCCATGGCCGGCGACCAACCGGGCCGCCTGCACCACCTGCGCCCGGACGAGGTACCGGCGGAGAAAACCGCGGCCGGCGGTCACGGCGCCGGCGTCGGCTACCTGCTGCAGGCGGTGCGCGAAATGCTGGTCAAGCCGCCGACCATCGCGCTCATCGCCGTCGAGATCGGCGCGCCCGAACCCTTCCGCCCCGGCCTGTCGCTGCCGGTTGCGGCGGCAGTCGCCGAGGCGGTCGAGGCCATCCGCACCGGCTGGTCGGCGCTGGCCTGCACGACCAGTTGCGAGACGCGCGGCGAGCTGGCCGTGCTGCGCGAGGCCAACCAGGCGCTGGAAGAAGAGCTGAGCAAGAGCGTCGAGACCCTGGAGTTGCTGATCAGCGACCAGGAGCAGCAACAAGACGAACTCACGCGGCGGGCCGGCCAGGTGACCCAGCTGCATGACATGCTCGAACGCGCCATCGGCACGATGGCCGAGATATTCATCATGCTCGACCCGGAGGGCCGCATCCTGCGCGTCAATCCGCTGTTCGGCCAGGAGCTCGGTTACGCTGCCGGGAGCATGGTCGGCCACTATCTGGAAGAATGCATGCTGGCGGAAGACCTGCGTTTTCTCAAGCAGATCCGCCCGGCAGCCGGCGGCAATCCACCGCTGCTCGGCGCCATCCGGGCCCGCGGTGGCCGCTTTGAGATGGAACTGCACCTGAACCCGGTGGCCGGCAGCCAGAGCATTCCCTACCTGATGCGCGCCAGCCTGCTGCATAGCCGCGCCGGCAAGCTGGAAGGCGCCGTCGTCGTCGCCGCCAACATCTCGGCCCTGACGGCGCGGGAAAATGCCCTGCGCCGGAACGAACGCATGCTGCACGAAGCCGCCGAGGAGCTGCGCCAGCACCGCGACAATCTCGCCACCATGGTCGAAGCCCAGACGCACGACCTGCGCCAGGCCAAGGAACAGGCGGAAGCCGCCAGCCGCGCCAAGAGCGAGTTCCTCTCCAACATGTCGCACGAGGTGCGGACGCCGCTCAACGCCATCCTCGGCCTCACCGATCTGTGTCTGCTCGGCGCCGATCCAGCCAGGCAGCACAGCCATCTCGGCAACATCCGCAAGGCCGCCGACCACCTGCTCGGGATCATCAACGACATTCTCGACTTCTCGCGCATCGAGGCCGGGCGGCTGGTCCTCGAACGGCTGCCGATTCACCTGCCTGCGCTGATCGATGAAGTCGCCAGTCTGTTCAGCGGACGCATCCGGGAATGCGGCCTGCAGCTGCGGGTCGACATTTCTCCCGGCATCCAGCACAACCTGCTCGGCGATCCGCTGCGCCTGAAGCAGATCCTGATCAACCTGCTCGGCAACGCCGTCAAGTTTTCCGAGTACGGCACCATCGAATTGCGCTGCGCCATCGACGGCAGCCGGGACGGCGACGAGATGCTGCACTTCCAGGTCATCGACCAGGGCATCGGCATCGCTGCCGCCGAGTGCGAGCTGCTGTTTGCCGCCTTCAGCCAAGCCGACAATTCGACGACGCGGCGCTACGGCGGCTCCGGCCTCGGTCTGGCGATCAGCAAGCGCCTGGTCGAGTTGATGGGCGGTCGCATCTGGGTCGACAGCCAGCCCGGCATCGGCAGCAACTTCCAGTTCACCATCCGCCACGAGCCGACCGAGCAGCTGGCCTGCGTTCCCTCGCTGGCCGGCGCCGCGCCCGATTTCTCGCTGGCCGCCGGTTACCTCGGGCGCGATGTGCTGGTTGTCGACGATGTCGAGATCAACCGCGAAATGCTGGCCGAGATGCTCAGCGGCGCCGGGCTCGCCGTCCGCCAGGCGGCCAATGGCCTGGAAGCGCTGGCGGCCATTCGCGAGCGGCGGCCGGACATCATCCTGATGGATTGCCAGATGCCGGTCATGGATGGCTTCGCCGCCACCCGCGAACTGCGCCGGCAGACCACCTACGCCGACCTGCCGATCGTCGCCCTGACCGCCGGCGTGCTGGCCGACGACAAGGATGCCTGCCGGGCCGCCGGCATGAACGAACACATCGCCAAACCGGTGGTCATCAACGAACTGCTGGCCTGCATCGCCCGCCTGCTCGGCGCGGCACAGCCGGCTGCCGCAGCGCCCCCGACACCGCCTTTGCCGCCTGCCCTCGACGACCTGCCGCCGCTGGCCGGCATCGATGTCGCCCGCGGCCTGACGCTGATGAACCACAAGGGCGACCTCTACCGGCGGATGCTGCGCAAGTTCCGCGATGACGTCGCCGGGTGTTTCGAGCCGGAAATCCGCAAGCAACTGCTGGCCGGGCGACAGCAGGAGGCGGTGCGCCTGATCCACACGCTGAAGGGCACAGCCCGCACCCTGGGCATCATCGACCTCGGCGAGCGCGCCGCCGAACTGGAAGCCGAGCTCAAGGCGACCGGCGCCGACCCGGCCAGTCCGCTGCTGCAATCCGTGCTCGACGAATTGAGCAAGGTCTGCGCCGGTCTCGCCGCAATCTGACGTCGCGGCGCGCCGGCAGCGCGCTCACGCCAGACGCCGGCGAAACACCCAGGTCGTCGCATCCGAGACTTCCGGCGCGTAGGCGTAGCCGTCGCTGGCGAAATCCTTCAGCCCTTCCGGTTGCGTCAGCCGGTTGAGCACCGCGTAGCGCGTCATCAGGCCGCGCGCCCGTTTGGCGTAGAAGCTGATGATCTTGTACTTGCCGTTCTTCCAGTCCTCGAACACCGGCTGGATCAGTTCGCCCTTGATCTTGCGGCCGACGGCGGCCTTGAAATATTCCTCGGAGGCCAGGTTGATCGCCACCGGCCGCGGCATTTCGGCCAATTCGCCGTTGATCGTCTTGAGCAGGCGCTCGCCCCAGAAGGCGTAGAGATCCTTGCCGCCCTTGTTGGCGAAGCGGGTGCCCATTTCCAGGCGGTAGGGCTGCATCAGGTCGAGCGGCTTGAGAATGCCGTAGAGGCCGGAGAGGATACGCACCCGGCCCTGGGCGAAAGCGAGATCGTCGGCACTCAGCGTCCGGGCTGCCAGACCATCGTAAACATCGCCGTCAAAGGCGAGCGCGGCCTGTTTGGCATTGTCCGGAGTAAACGGCAGCTGCCAGTCGGCGTAGCGGTTGAAGTTGAGTCGGGCCAGCGGGTCGGAAAGATCCATCAGCGTGGCGATATCGGCCGGCGACAGCTTGCGCAGTTGCTTGATCAGGCTTTCCGAGTGCTTCAGGAAGGCCGGCTGGGTGAACTCCGCAACATGCGGCGGCGTCGTGTAATCAAGGGATTTGGCCGGGGAAAGGAAGATCAGCATGGGTGAATTTTGTGCATTGCGGTACGCCGGATTTTACCGGCTGGTAAAATCCTGTCTTTGTATTTTCTGGAACACCCATGAAACGAACCCGCTTCGGCGCGCGCGACCGCCTTTCACGCGATGCAGCTGAACTCCAGCGCTTGGCAGCCGGCCTTTCCGACTCCGGCGGCAAGCTGGAAGACAGTTACTGGGAAGCCCAGCTGGCCGAAACCGTCGACAGCCTGCTGAAAAATGGTGCCGAAGACGACATCAATACCGCCCTCGACCGGCTGTTCGAAGCCAATCCGCGCGCCCACGACGAACTCGCCGACATGGTCGAGTCGCGCGCCGAAACCGGCCGCCTGGAAGCCCAGGGGCAGGACTTCGACATCCTGCTGTTCGCCGCGCCGGTACTCGCCTGGTCGCGTTTCTCCATTCCCGCCGTCGCGCTGCCGCAGCCGACGCTGGCCGCGCTGTCGGTACAGCTCGGCGCCCATGTCTTCGGCGGTGGGGCGCGCGTCGCCCTGGCCGATTTCCTGTTCAGCCCCGACCAGCTGCCGCGCAGCTTCTGCGATACCTGGCAACTGACCAAGGCGCTGGGCGAAGCGACGCTGGCCGGCAAGCACCTGAGCATCGATACCGGCGGCCTGGCCGAAACCAACCGCTTCCTCTCGGATGTCCGCTACCTGGTCGGCGCCATCGCCGTGCCGCACGGCAAAGCGCTGTTCCGCTGGAACGAGAAGGACGGCAGCAAGGACGGCGCCTTGAAGGAATGGCTCAAGCAGGGCAGCCCCAGCCTCGAGCCGCTGCTCACCGGCTGCGCCTGGGAGCCGCTGCTGCCGGACGCCTACCACGCCGGCTGCCGCAATGCCGACCGCCTGTCCCGGCCGTATTCGCTGAAGGCTTCGGTGGCCTTCCTGCAGACCACGGTCGGCCTGCAGCCGGCCGACATGCGCGCCGTCGTCGGCCCCTGCTACGACCGCCGCATGGAGGAATATCGCGTCGGCCTCGGCCCCAAGGACAAGCCGGAGACCTACCACGGCATCGTCTGGCCGCTGCTCGGTGCCGAGGACGAAGCGACCGACGCCGCCGGCGAGATCGAGGCGGTGCTGCGCGAATGCGGCGTCAAGGAAGTCAGCTTCCTCGACCATCACTTCCCGATGGAGTTCTGCGACGACTGCGGCGCGCCGCTCTACCCCAATGCCGAGGCTGAGCTGGTGCATGCAGAAATGCCGGAACAGGCGGGCAGCAGCTCGCAGGTATTGCACTAATCCCCTATTAGGTCATTCCCGCAAGCGGGAATGACCTGACCTGAGCCCATGAGCGACTCCTCCAATCAAGCTTGGCTGGCGCGCAGCCAGGCTGCCGTCTGGCATCCATGCACGCAGATGCAGCACCACGCGCAGACCGGCTCGCCGGCGCATCTGCCGCTGGTGCCGATCGCCCGCGGCGCCGGCGCCTGGCTCTATGACTTCGACGGCCGACGCTACCTCGACGGCATCAGCTCGTGGTGGACCAACCTGTTCGGCCACGCCAACCCGCGCATCAACGCGGCTTTGTGCGACCAGCTGGAGACGCTGGAGCACGTGATGCTGGCCGGCTTCACGCACCGGCCGGTGGTCGAACTCTCGGAGCGTTTGTCGGCGCTGACCGGCGGTGCGCTCGGCCACGCCTTCTACGCCTCCGATGGCGCCTCGGCGACCGAGATCGCGCTGAAGATGAGCTTTCATTACTGGCGCAACGTCGGCCGCCCGGAGAAGGCGGAATTCCTCTGTCTGGCCGGCAGCTACCACGGCGAAACGGTCGGTGCGCTGGCCGTCACCGACGTCGCCATTTTCAAGGACGCCTACGCGCCGCTGGTGCGCGCCGCCGCCCACGTCCTACCGTCGCCCGATTTCCGTTTGGGCGAGCCGGGCGAAACGCCGGCCGACGTCGCCCGCCGCGCCGCCGCGGCACTGGCAGCGCACCTTGAACGCCGCGGCGACAGCATCGCCGCGCTGATCGTCGAGCCGCTGGTCCAAGGTGCCGCCGGCATGGCCATGTATGACCCGGAATACCTGCGCCTGGCCCGCCAACTGTGCGACCAGTACGAAGTACACCTGATCTGCGACGAGATCGCCGTCGGCTGCGGCCGCACCGGGACTTTCTTCGCCCATGAACAAGCCTCCATCCGGCCCGACCTGATGTGCCTGTCGAAGGGCATTTCCGGCGGCTACCTGCCGCTGTCCGTGGTGCTGTGCAGCGACACGATCTACGCCGCCTTCCTCGACGACTCGGTGGCCCGTGCCTTCCTGCATTCGCATTCCTACACCGGCAACCCGCTGGCCTGCCGGGCGGCACTGGCGACCCTCGACATCTTCGAACAGGACGACGTGCTCGCCGCCAACCGCCTCAAGGCGCAGCAGATCGCCGCCGCCCTGGCGCCGCTGGCCGGCCATCCGCAAGTCCGCCACCTGCGCCAGCGCGGCATGATCGCCGCCTTCGATGTGGCCACCGCCGACCCGCACTTCTCCCGCCGCTTCTACCGCGCCGCGCTGGAGCACGAGGCACTGCTGCGACCGATCGGCAACACCGTGTACCTGATGCCACCGTACATCGTCAGTGACGACGAGATTGCCCATCTCGGCACGGCGGCCAGGCGCGCACTGGAACTGGCGCTGGCCTGAGCGGCCGGCCGGAGGAAAACCGCATGTCCCTTGACGACCGCCTGACCGAAGAACTGGCCGAGATCGCCGCGGCCGGCCTGACCCGCCGCCGCCGCGTGCTGGCCTCGCCCTGCGGCCGCATCGCCATCGTGGACGGCCGCGAGCTGCTCAATTTCGCCAGCAACGACTACCTCGGCCTGGCCGGCAATGCCGAGATCGCCGCCGCGCTGGCCGACGGCGCCCGCCAGTGGGGCGCCGGCAGCGGTGCCTCGCACCTGGTCAGCGGCCATCTCGAACCGCACGACGCGCTGGAAACGGACATCGCCGCCTTCACCGGCTTCGCCCGGACGCTGACCTTCTCCACCGGCTACCTGGCCAACCTGGCGGTGACGCCGACCCTGGCCGGACGCGGCGCCGCGGTGTTCGCCGACAAGCTCAACCACGCTTCGCTGATCGACGCCATGCAACTGGCTAAGGCCAACGGCGCCGAGGTGCAGCGCTATCCACACCACGACCTGGCGACGCTGGAACGCCAGCTGGCGGCCAGCAGCGCCACGACCAAGCTCATCGTCAGCGACACGGTGTTCAGCATGGATGGCGATCTCGCGCCGCTGCCGCAACTGCTGCAGTTGGCCGAGCGCTTCGACGCCTGGCTGGTCCTCGACGATGCGCACGGCTTCGGCGTGCTCGGCGCCCAGGGCCGCGGCAGCCTGGCCCACTTCAACCTGCCGGCAGCCCGCCGCATCCTGCTGATGGGCACGCTGGGCAAGGCCGCCGGCGTCGGCGGCGCCTTCGTCGCCGGTTCGGCAACGGCCATCGAATACCTGCTGCAGAAGGGGCGCAGCTACATCTTCACCACTGCCGCGCCGCCGGCCATTGCCTGCGCCCTGCGCCGCAGCCTGCAGATCATCGCCGGCGGCGACGCGCTGCGCGCCGCGCTGTTCGCCAACATCGCCCGCCTGCGCGACGGCATGGGCGGCCTACCCTGGCGCCTGCTGCCGTCGGCGACCGCCATCCAGCCGCTGATCGTCGGCGACAACGCCGCCGCCGTCGCCCTGTCCACGGCGCTGTGGGAACGCGGCCTGTGGGCGCCGGCGATCCGCCCGCCGACGGTGCCGGCCGGCACCGCCCGCCTGCGCCTGTCGCTGTCGGGCGCCCACACCACCGCCGACATCGACCAGTTGCTGGCCGCGCTGCGCGAACTGGCATGAGTCCGCTGGTCATCCTGCCCGGTTGGGCTCTCGGCCGCGCCCCGCTGGCCGCCAGCGCCGAAGCGCTGGGCGGCACCATCATCGACCTGCCCGGCTACGGCGCAACGCCGGCCTGCGACGATTTCGCTGCCACCGTCGACGCTATCGCCGAGCAGCTGGAGCCCGGCGCGACGCTCGCCGGCTGGTCGCTCGGCGCGCTGCTGGCGCTGGCCGTCGCCGCCCGCGCCCCGGCCAAGGTTGGCAAGCTGCTGCTGCTCGCCGGCACAGCGTCCTTCGTCCAGCGCAACGGCTGGCCGGAAGCGATGCCGCCGGCGACGCTGGCCGAGTTCGCCAGCGCCATCGCCGCCGATCCGGCGACGCCGCTACGCCACTTCGTCGCCGGCTTCAACCGCGGCGACGCCCGCGCCCGGGCGGTCACTGCCGAACTGCTGCGCATGGCTGCGCTGCCGCCAACCGACGTACTGACATCCGGCCTCGCCTGGCTGCGCGATGTCGACCTGCGCGCCGAAGCACCGCGCGTGACCGCCCCGACCTTGCTCGTGCACGGCGCCGCCGACCCGCTGATGCCGCTGGCCGCCGGTCAGGCGCTGGCATCCCTGATCCCCGGCGCCCGGCTGAGCGTGCTCGACGATTGCGCGCATGCGCCCTTCCTGTCGCGCCCGGCCGATTTCGTCGCCGCCGTCGCCCCCTTCGTCCATGACTAGCCACCGGCCCGCCAAGACGCGCATCCGCCAGGCTTTCGAGCGCGCCGCGCCGACCTACGACAACGCCGCCGGCATCCAGCGGGACATTTGCCATGCGCTACTGGAAACGCTGCACGACACCGGCCCGCTGGCGGCGCTGCTCGATGCCGGCAGCGGCACCGGCTATGCCCTGCCGCTACTGGCCGAGCGCTTCCCCGCCGCCGAGCAGCTGGCCATCGACCTGGCGCCGGCGATGCTGCATCGCATCGCCATCCCCTGCCAACGCCTGGTCGGCGATCTCGAACATCTGCCGCTGGCCAGCGCCAGCCTCGATCTGTACTGGTCCAGCCTGGCCGTGCAATGGTGCGAACTGCCGCGCGTGCTGGGCGAAGCCCGCCGCGTGCTGCGCCCGGCCGGCCGCCTGGCCGTCGCCAGCCTCGGCCCGGAGACCTTCGGCGAACTGCGCCAGGCCTTCGCCGGCGTCGACGACTACCGCCACACGCTGGGCTTCCACACCCCGGAAGAAATCGCCGAAATGGCCCGGGCCGCCGGTTTCGCCGAGGTCGCCGTCGGTCGCCGCCGGCACCTCGCCCATTACCCCGATTTCCGCAGCCTGTTGAAAGCGGTCAAGGCCATCGGCGCCAATCAGCTGGGCGACGGCCGCCGGCGCCACCTGATGGGCCGCGCCGCCTTCGCCGCTGCCGAGGCCGCCGCCGAACGCCAGCGCACCGCCGCCGGCCTGCCCCTGACCTACGATGTATTGATCCTGGAAGCGCGCGCATGAAACAGGCCTATTTCCTGACCGGCACCGACACCGGGATCGGCAAGACCTTCGTCACCTGCGCCCTGCTCCACCGCGCCCGCCAGCTCGGCCTATCCGCCGTCGGCCTCAAGCCGGTCGCCGCCGGCACCGACGCCGCCGGGCGCAACGACGATGTCGAGGCGATCCGCGCCGCCAGCAGCCTCCAGTTGCCGCCGGCGATCGTCAATCCCTACTGCTTCGCCGCCGCCATCGCGCCGCACCTGGCGGCGGCCGAGGAAGGACGCAGCATCGCCTTCGCGCCGATCGCCGCCGCCTGCCTGCAGGCCCGCGACGCCGCGGATATCGTCATCGTCGAAGGGGTCGGCGGCTTTCGCGTGCCGCTCGGGCCGACCGGCGACAGCGCCGACCTGACCGTGGCCCTTGGCCTGCCGGTAATTTTCGTTGTCGGCATGCGCCTGGGCTGCCTCAATCACGCCCTGCTGACGGTCGAGGCCATCGCCGCCCGCGACCTCAAGCTGGCCGGCTGGGTGGCCAACCGCATCGATCCAGAGATGGCGCGTTTCGAGAGCAACCTGCAGACGCTGCAGGAACTGCTGCCGGCACCGCTGCTCGGCGTCGTGCCGCATGCGCCGGCCGGCGGGCCCGCCGGCGCCGCCAGCGCCCTGAACCTACCCGGTGCGGCGCGCCGCGGCTAGCGCCACCGCCACTTCGCGCATCCGCGTCTCCAGCGTCGCCGCCGCTGCGGCCAGGCCGTTCAGGTCGCCGGCCTTGGCCTGCTGCTCGACGACGAAAGCCGCCGCCGCGCCGCTGTCGTCGGAAAAGGTGGCCAGCAAGCCCTTGACCGTATGGGCTTCGCGCCGGATCTCGGCCGCCTGTCCGGAGGCAATGGCCGCGGCCAGACTGGCACAATTGGCATCGACATCCTGCAGGTACATGTCGAGCATCATGATGTAGATTTCCTCGTCGCCGCCGAGACGCTCGAGGATGTTCTGGCGATTGAGCACGAAAGCCTCAGGCATCCTGTTCTCCGATCTGCAATCCGCGTTCATATCATCGGGACTTCTTCGTCCTGGAAACGCCGGCGGATGTCGAGTACCTCGTTCCAGCCGGCCAGGAAGGCCTCGACGCAAAGCGGGTCGAAATGCGTGCCGCGCCCCGCTTCGAGAAAACGGACGGCATCTTCCAGCGGCCAGGCTTTCTTGTACGGACGCTCCGAAGTCAGCGCATCGAAGACGTCGGCGACGGCGACAATCCGCCCGAACAGCGGGATGGCCTGGCCCTTCAGGCCGTGCGGATAGCCGCTGCCATCGTATTTCTCATGATGCGAAATGGCGACTTCGGCGCCGGCCTGCATGATTTCCGAATGGCTGTCCTTGAGCAACTCGTGGCCGAGCCGGGCGTGGCCCTTCATCACCTCGAATTCCTCGAAAGTGAGCTTGCCCGGCTTGAGCAGGATGTAATCGGGAATGCCGATCTTGCCGACATCGTGCATCGGCGCCGCTTCGAGGATCAGCTTCTGCCTGTTGGCATCGAGATCGAGGCCGCGGGCGATGATCTGCGAGTAGTGCGCCATGCGCTGGATGTGGGCACCGGTTTCCGGATCGCGGAACTCGGCCGCCCGCGAAATGCGGAAGATCAGTTCGCGCTCGCGGTCGCGGATCTCGCTGGTGCGCGCCTCGACCAGTTCGGCCAGGTGCCGGGCACGGTCGGCGAGAAATTTCTGGCCCTGGCGCAACGACAGCATGTTGCGGGCGCGGGCGGAGAATTCGATGCGGTCGATCGGCTTGGTCAGGTAATCGTTGGCGCCGCCGAGCAGGGCTTCGTAGCGCACGTCCTTCTGGTCGTTGGCGGTGATCATCAGGAGCGGGATTTCATTGCGCCCGTGCAGCGCCCGGAAGGCGCTGATGAAGCGCAGGCCGTCCATGTCCGGCATCATGTAATCGACGATGACCAGATCGGGCACATGGTCGCGGCACCATTCCAAGGCCTGCAACGGGTTCTCGAACAATACCGGCTGACACTCCCCGAGTTTCAGCACCAGCGCCTTGAGCAGCGTCAGGTTGATGTCGCTGTCGTCGATGATCAGCACGGTGTTCATGGGTTCTCGCAGTGGCTGGTTGGCGCGCGGCCAAGTATATAATGCGGCGCCATGAAACTACTCTTCGACCTCTTCCCGGTCATCCTCTTCTTCATCGCCTTCAAGTACGCCGAGAAGAGCCCGGAACTCGCCGCCGACTGGGTCGGCTCGCTGCTCGGCTCGGCCACCGTCAGCCTGACCCAGGCGCCGATCCTGCTGGCCACGGTGGTGGTCATCGTCGCCACCATCGCCCAGATCGCCTGGGTGCATTTCCGCCACGGCAAGGTGGACAAGATGCTGTGGATCAGCCTGGCGCTGGTTGTCGTCTTCGGCGGCATGACCCTGTTCTTCCAGAACGAGGCCTTCATCAAGTGGAAGCCGACCATCCTCTATTGGGTATTCGCCGGCAGCATGGGCTTCGCCGCGCTGGTCATGAAGAAGAACGCGATCAAGACCATGCTCGGCGAGCAGCTGACGTTGCCCGAGGCCGTCTGGAGCCGCCTGAACCTGGCCTGGATAGTCTTCTTCCTGGCCATGGGCGTGCTCAACCTGTTCGTTGCCTTCAACTTTTCGACCGACACCTGGGTCAATTTCAAACTTTTCGGCGGCATGGGCCTGATGCTGCTGTTCGTCCTCGGTCAGGGGATGATGCTGTCGAAATACGTCGAGGAAGACAAATAATGCTCTACGCCATCATCGGCGAGGACCGCCCGGATTCTCTCGAATCCCGGCTGGCCACCCGTCCCGCCCATCTCGAACGCCTGCATGCCCTGCAGGCCGAAGGCCGCCTGCTGCTGGCCGGCCCCTGCCCGGCGATCGATTCGCCCGACCCCGGCCCGGCCGGCTTCTCCGGCAGCATCATCATCGCCGAGTTCGCCTCGCTGGCCGACGCCCGCGCCTGGGCCGATGCCGACCCCTACGTGGCTGCCGGCGTCTATGCCGGCGTCACCGTCAAGCCGTTCAAGAAGGCCCTGCCGGCCTGATGGCGCCAAGCACCGTCGACCTGCTGCAAGCCCGCCTGGCAGCTCTGGAGCCGCTGGCCCTCGCCATCGCGGATGAATCCCACCACCACGTCGGCCACGCCGGTGCCCGCGATGGCGGACACTACCGCGTAGACATCGTCGCCGAGGTTTTTTCCGGCAAGGGCACGCTCGCCCGCCACCGTCTCGTCTATGATGCGGCGGGTGACCTGATGCGCGGCAAGATCCATGCCTTGAGCATCCACGCACGCGCACCCGACGAAGTATAATTTTTCGCTTCACCCCTCATTCGAAGGACATTACATGCACAAGACCTCCCGCCTGGCCGCCCTGCTCGTCGCTGGCGCCATCATCTCGGTCCCGGCCCTGGCCCAGAACAAGCCCTACGCCACCGTCAACGGCCAGCCGATTCCGCAACAAGTCTACGACGCCTTCATCGCCGAGCAGAAGGCCCAGGGTGCGCCAGACAATCCGGAACTGCAGAGCGCCGTGCGCGAGGAACTGATCCGCCGCGAACTGCTGGCCCAGGAAGCCAAGAAGAAGGGTCTGGACAAGAAGGGCACGGTGCCCGGCCAGGTCGAACTGGCTAAGCAGGCCGTGCTGATCCGCGCCTATCTGTCCGAGCACGTGCGCGCCAACCCGATTACCGAAGAGCGTCTGAAGGCCGAATACGAAGGCATCAAGGCCAATCTCGGCAGCACCGAGTACAAGGCCCGCCATGTGCTGGTCGAGAAGGAAGACGACGCCAAGGCGATCATCGCCAAGCTGGAAAAGGGCGAGAAGTTCTCCGAACTGGCCAAGCAGTCGAAGGACCCGGGCTCCCGCGACACCGGCGGCGAACTCGGCTGGAATTCGCCGGCCGCCTACGTCAAGCCCTTCGGCGACGCGCTGACCAAGCTGAAGAAGGGCGAATACACCAAGGCTCCGGTGAAGAGCGACTTCGGCTACCACGTCATCCAGCTCGACGATTCGCGTCCGTCCACCCCGCCGCCGTACGACCAGGTCAAGCAGCAGCTGCAGCAGCGCGCCGGCCAACAGCAGATCGAGCAGCTGGTCAAGGATCTGCGCGCCAAGGCCAAGATCAACTAAGCGGCCGTCGGCCATGCCACAATGACCACCTCGCGGTGGTCCGATGCCCACCGTCAGGTGGGCATTTCTTTTGCGGGAGGCAGCGTGTTCAACAGCCTGAAAAAACTGTTCGGCGGCCAGCCGGAGAAAAAGCCGCAGACTCCCCCGCCGGCCACCACCAGTGTCCCCACGATGCCCCCACCGGCGGCACCCTCCGCCGACAACGAGGCCTTTCTCTGCCGCGAGGTGGTGTTCGATCGCACCGGTCGCCTGGCCGGCCACCTGTTCCTGGTGCGCGGCGCGCCGCTGCAGGCCGCCGACGAGGGCAGCGCCCAGCGCCAGGCCGACCAGGTACTGCTGACGGCGCTGAGCAACAGCGCCGAGGCGTGGAACACCAGTCGCGCCTTCGTGCCGCTGAGTTCAGCCAGCCTGGCCCTGCCGGTGCTTGACGAGATCCGCACGCACAATCTGGTATTGCTCGTTAACCTGACGGCCGAGCCGGCCGACGCGGTCGAGGCACTGTGCGCCCGGGTCGCCGAACTGCGTCAGCGCGGCATCGCCATCGGCATTTTCCGCCAGCCGAAGCATGCCGCCTTCAGCGAGGTGATCAAGCTCGCCGACTATGGGGCCGTCGACATGGCCGCCACCGACCCCGGTGTCGTCCGCGACTTCTCGGCGGCCTTCCGCGCTGCCGAGCGCCCGCACAAAGCCTTCCTGTTTGCCGGCCACGTCGAGACTGCCGACGAACATCGCTTCTGCCACCAGTGGCATTTCGACTACTTTCATGGGGCTTTCGCCGCCAACGCCCCGGTGCGCGACGACAATGCGGCGACCGATCCGCACAAGGTGCAGCTGTTGCATCTGCTGCGCCTGGTTCAGGGCGACGCCGAAACGACCGACATCGCGGCGGCGATGAAGCAGGACCCGCCACTGGCTTTCCGCATCCTGCGCTACCTCAACTCGCCGCTGCTCGGTTTCGACCATCGCATCGAGTCGCTGTCGCAGGCACTGACCATCCTCGGCCGCCAGCGGCTGACCCGCTGGCTGTCGGTGCTGCTCTTTTCCGTGCGCGACCCGAGTTTCGGCGACTGGCTGCTGGTCGAAAGCGCCCTGACCCGCGGCCGCCTGATGGAAGTGATCGGCGCCAAACTGTTGCCCGAGCACCCGGCCGACGCGCTCTTTCTGACCGGCATCTTCTCCTGTCTCGACAAGCTGCTGCGCCGGCCGCTGACCGAACTGCTCGACGAGATCCCGCTCTCCGGCGAAGTCCGCAGCGCCCTGCTCGAACGCAGCGGCCCCTACGCGCCGCTGCTGGCCCTGGCCGAGGCCGGCGAAGCCTTCGATCTCGAACGCATGGAACACACCGCCCGCGCCCTGGCCGTGCCGGCCGACACCGTCAACCGCGCCCTGCTGGCGGCAACCGCCTGGGCCAGCGAAGTCTCCGAACATTGGGAATAATCTGCGGCGCCGGCCGCTAAATTTGATGCAGGTGAATGCCGGAGCGCCATCCGGCGCCTAGAGTCCGGCAGCATGAGATTCCCTTGCCTGCCGTTCGTCGCCCTCCTCTGCCTGGCGCTTCCGGCGCACGCCGTCCAGCCGCTGCAGGCCTGGATCGATGTCGCCGCACCGGGCAGCGTGCTGCAGCTACCGCCCGGCGTCTATAGCGGGCCAGCGGTAATCGACAAGGCGCTGACCCTGGACGGCGGCGGTCGGGCGGTGATCGACGCCGGCGGCCGCGGCACGGTGCTGACCGTGCGCGCCGACCACGTCACCCTGCGCGGCCTGACCCTGCGCAACAGCGGCCATTCGCACGACGCCCTCGACGGCGGCCTGATGGCCGAAGGCAAGCACCTGCTGATCGAGAACAATGTGATCGAGGACGTGTTGTTCGGCATCTCGCTGCATCGCAGCGACGACAGCATCGTCCGCGGCAACCGCATCCGCTCGCGCAAAGTCGAACTGGCCGAGCGCGGCGACGGCCTGCGCCTGTGGTACAGCACCGGCAACCGCATCGAGGGCAACGACATCGCGCAGATCCGCGATATCACCGTCAGCAATGCCCCGCGCAACCGTTTTGTCGGCAATACCGTGCGCGACAGCCGGCGCGCCCTGAACCTGCTGTTCGCCCACCGCACGCTGGTCGATGGCAACCGGTTCGAAAACAACGCCACCGGCGTCATCGCGCTGAATTCCGACGGCCTGCTGATTCGCGGCAACCGCATCACCCATGCCATGGATCCGTCCGGCGCCGGCATCGCCCTCAAGGAAACCTCGGCGGCGCTGATCCAGAACAACGAGATCGTCCATTGCGCCCACGGCATCATGGCCGACTCGCCGATGCATCCGATCAACCGCATCGTCTTCGTCGACAACCTGATCGCCCACAACGTCACCGGCGTCTATTTCTACGGCGCCAAGGGCGGCCACATGGCGCTCGGCAACGATTTCCGCAGCAATCTGTGGCCGGTGATGATCATCGGCGACGGCGATCCGATGAACGACGTCTGGTGGGGCAACCACTGGGATATCTACGAGGGCTTCGACCGCGATGGCGACGGCTTTGGCGACCGGCCGCACGAGTTGTACGCCTACGCCGACCGGATCTGGATGGAGACACCGGCGGCGCGCTTTTTCAGGAATTCGCCGGTGCTCGAACTGCTCGATTTTCTCGAACGCCTGGCGCCCTTCTCGGCGCCCTCGCTGATCCTGCGCGATCCGCAGCCGCGCCTGCGGCGCTCACCCTAGCCAGTCGCGCATGTCCTCGACCAGGTCGTCCACCGCCCCCAGCGACAGGCCGAACAGTTCGCAGGCCTCGGTCGCCGCCTTGCCCCATTCCTGATAGCGATCGTCACCGGCATGCAGGCGGATGATGTGCTCGGCCAGCACGGTCACGGCGATGATCAGGCGGGCCGTCTGCGACAGCACTTCCGGCTTGTTGAGCACGGAATAGTCATGGTGGTGCAGGATGGCCTCGGTGACCTCGGGCGACAGGCGCCAGCGCTTGGCCAGGAAATAGCCGACGACGGCATGGTTGGTCCCCAGGTGCTCGTCCTCAACTTCGGTGAACTTGCGTACTTCGCAGGCATTGGCCTCGGCCAGCACGTCGCGGGCGTTGGGAAAGCGCTTCATCATCAGCGGGATGCCGCAGTCGTGGAACAGGCCGAAGGTGTAGGCGACATCGGGGCGGACGCAGCGCAGGCGGCGGGCCAGTTCAGCCGACAGGCGGGCGGTCAGGGCCGACGTCTCCCAGAAGCGTTCCATCGGCACTTCCGGCTTGCCGGACAGGGCGATCTTCAATAACTGCGAAACAACCAGGTTGAACAACTGGCGGGTGCCGAGGATGTTCAGCGCCTGCATGATCGAACCGAACTTGTGGCCGGTCGAGAAGGCCGGCGAGTTGGCCACCTGCATCACGTGTCCGGAAAGGGCCACGTCCTTGCTGATGAGGCGGGCGATTTCCCGCTGATCCGGCGCCTCCTTGGCCAATTCGCGGTCGATGTCGAGAAGAATCGCCGGACAGGGCGGAATATCGACACCATTCAACAGCTTTTCCATCTGCTTTTCTTCGACTACTGCGTTCATCTGGCGGGCTCCACGGTATAGGCGGAAGGTTATAGCCTAATGTGGCGCAGGTGAATACTACTAAAGTTATAGTTGATAGGCGTCGCCGCCGCCCTGCAGGGTCATGTCGACCACCCGCTTTGTCAGGTGCGGGGCGAACAGTTCGATCAGATCGTAGTCGTGGCGACGCAGGTAGGTGCCGCGGCGAAGCGCCAGACGCGTGGTGTTCGACTCGAACAGATGCGCCGCATCGATGGCCACCAGGCCAGTGTCGCGCTGCGCGTCGAAGGCCAGCGCCGAGATGATGCCGAGACCGAGGCCGAGACTGACGTAGGTCTTGATCACGTCGGCGTCGAGGGCGGTCAACGCGACGTTGGGTTCGACACCGATGCGCTCGAAGGCGCGATTGATCCGCGAACGCCCGGTGAAGGCCGTGTCGTAGGTGATCAGCGGCCACTTGACCAGTTCCTGCAGCGACAGCGGCTGGGTGCGCAGCACCGGATGGCCGGCCGGGACGATCACGCAGTGGCTCCACTGCCGCACCGGCAGCGTGATCAGCTGCGGATACTGGTCGAGCGCCTCGGTGGCGATGCCGATGTCGGCATCGCCGGCCAGCACCCATTCGGCGATCTGCGTCGGGCTGCCCTGGTGCATCTCCAGCTTGACGCCGGGGTGGCGGGCGACGAAATCGCGGACCACGACCGGCAGCGCATAACGGGCCTGGGTATGGGTCGCTGCCAGCACCAGCCGACCGCTGTCGCCGGCCGAGAAATCGGCGCAGGCGCGCTTGAGGTTTTCCGCCTCGCCGAGAATGCGCTCGGCAATCGCCAGCACCGTCCGCCCCGGCTCGGTGACGCCGGTGAAGCGCTTACCGCTGCGCTCGAAAATGGCCACCCCGAGCTCGTCCTCGAGCAGCTTGACCTGCTTCGAGATACCCGGCTGCGAAGTAAACAGCGACTCGGCCGCCTCCGAGACATTGAGCCCCTGGCGCCGGATCTCGACGATGTAACGCAATTGCTGAAGTTTCATTTTTTTAGGATCCAGTTGTCAGGATCGAGGATCGAGTTGGCAGGATCGGGGTTTTGCAACCAGCTCGATCCTAATAACCAAAAGCTATACCAATCTAACCCAATATTCTTTTTGATACAAATGGCCGCTGCTACGATGCCGGCCATGGACTATCTCTATACCCTTTCCGGCTTTGCCGTCGGTGCCATCGTCGGTCTCACCGGCGTCGGCGGCGGCTCGCTGATGACGCCGCTGCTGGTGCTGGTGTTCGGCGTGCATCCGGCCACCGCCGTCGGCACCGACCTGCTCTACGCGGCGCTGACCAAGGCCGGCGGCACCGCGGCGCACCACCGCAAGGGGCATATCGACTGGCAGGTGACGCGCCGCCTGGCGCTCGGCAGCATCCCGGCCGCCGCCCTGACCATCGGCGTCCTGTCGCAGCTACCCAAGGACAGCAACGTGATCGGCGCCGTCATCTCTCACGGCCTCGGTTTCGCCCTGCTGCTGACCGCCATCGCCATCCTCTTCGGCCGCAAGCTGCGCGACTACGCCGGCGAGCACGACGAATCGCCGCTGCGCCAGCGCCACCTAGGCAAGATCACCATCGCCGTCGGCGCCATCCTCGGCGTGCTGGTCTCGATTTCGTCGGTCGGTGCCGGGGCGCTGGGCGTCGCCGCGCTGTTCTTCCTCTATCCCAAACTTTCGCCGGTGCGCATTGTCGGATCCGATGTGGCCCACGCCGTGCCGCTGACCCTGGTCGCCGGCCTCGGCCACTGGCTGCTCGGCGGCGTCAACTGGGGTCTGCTCGGCGCCCTGCTGCTCGGCTCGCTGCCCGGCATCTGGCTCGGCACCCAGGTTTCGGCCAAGGTGCCGGAACACATTCTGCGTCGCCTGCTGGCGTCCATGCTCATTCTCATCGGCGGCAAGCTGATCGTTGCTTAAGGAAACACCATGTACCAATACGATGCCATCGACCGCCAGCTGGTCACCGAGCGCGTGGCCCAGTTCCGCGACCAGGTCCGCCGCTGGCAGGCCGGCGAGCTGACCAACGACGAGTTCCGCCCGCTGCGCCTGCAGAACGGCCTCTACATTCAGCGCCACGCGCCGATGTTCCGCATCGCCGTGCCCTACGGGATGATGAATTCCGCCCAGCTGCGTACCCTGGCCAGCGTCGCCCGCCAATACGACCGCGGCTACGGCCATTTCACGACCCGCCACAACCTGCAGCTGAATTGGCCGAAGATCGAGGATGTGCCGGAGATCCTGGCCGAACTGGCGGAAGTCGAGATGCACGCCATCCAGACCTCCGGCAACTGCCTGCGCAACATCACCACCGACCAGTTCGCCGGCGTCGCCGCCGACGAGATCATCGACCCGCGCCCGCTGGCCGAGATCCTCCGCCAGTGGACCACCTTCCACCCGGAATTCGCCTTCCTGCCGCGCAAATTCAAGATCGCCATTTCCGGCACCACGGAAGACCGGGCCGTCACCTGGTTCCACGACATCGGCCTGCATCTGAAGCAGGAAAACGGCGAGACCGGCTTTACCGTGATCGTCGGCGGCGGCCTTGGCCGTACCCCGATCCGCGGCCAGGTGGTGCGCGAGTTCCTGCCCTGGCAGCACATCTTGTCGTACTGCGAGGCGATCCTCCGCGTGTACAACCGCTTCGGCCGCCGCGACAACGCCTACAAGGCACGCATCAAGATCCTGGTGCAGGCCCTCGGCGTCGAGGAGTTCACCCGCCTGGTCGAAGCCGAGTGGGAACACGGCAAGGACGGCCCGGCGACCATCAGCCAGGCCGAGTTCGACCGCGTCGCTGCGCATTTCACGGCCCCGGCCTACGAAACCATTGGTGCCGTCGAATTGCCGCAGGACAAGGCTTTCCAGCGCTGGCTGGAGCGCAACACCCATGCGCACAAGGTGCCCGGCTACGCCGCCGTGACCCTGTCACTGAAGCCGCACGGCATCGCCCCCGGCGACATCACTTCCGAACAGATGGAGCTCGTCGCCGATCTGGCCGACCGCTACAGCTTCGGCGAACTGCGCATCAGCCACGAGCAGAACATCATCCTCGCCGACGTCAAGCAATCGGACCTATATGAAGTCTGGCAAAAGGCGAAGGCCGCCGGCCTGGCGACGCCCAACATCGGCCTGCTGACCGGCATCATCTGCTGCCCGGGCGGCGATTTCTGCGATCTGGCCAACGCCAAGTCGATCCCCATCGCCAATGCCATCCAGGCCCGTTTCGACGATCTCGACTACCTGTTCGACATCGGCGAGATCGACCTCAACATCTCCGGCTGCATGAACGCCTGCGGCCACCACCACGTCGGTCACATTGGCGTGCTCGGCGTGGACAAGAACGACGCCGAGTTCTACCAGGTGACGCTGGGCGGCCGACAGGGCAACGATGCCAAGCTCGGCAAGGTCATCGGCCCATCGTTCTCGGCTGAGGAAATGCCGGATGTCGTAGCGAAGATCATCAAGGTGTATCTCGACAACCGCCACGCCGACGAGCGCTTCCTCGACACCTTCGATCGCATCGGCATCGACCCGTTCAAGAACCTGGTTTACGAAGGCCGCGCCCATGGCAAGGCCAAGGCTGCAGAAAAGGAGGCCGCATGATGGCGCAACTGATCAAGAACCGCGCGGCCCAGGCCGACACCTGGCTGAGCCTCGAACTGGCCGAAGGCGATAACCCGGAAACGCTCGCCCTGCCGGCCGGCGACGTGATCTTCCCGCTCGCCGTCTGGCAGGCGCGCAAGGCCGAGATCATCTCCTGCCACAAGCGCATCGGCCTGCTGCTACAGCCGGACGAGCGCGTCGAGGATGTTGCCGGCGATCTCGACTACTTCATCGTCATTGCCGTCAATTTCCCGAAATTCGTCGATGGCCGCGGCTACTCGACGGCCAGCCTGCTGCGCCAGCGCTACCACTACCAGGGCGAACTGCGCGCCGTCGGCGACGTGCTGCACGACCAACTGTTCTTCATGCAGCGTGTCGGCTTCGACAGCTACGTGCTGAAGGACGGCAAGGACACGGTCTATGCGCTGCAAGCCGGCTTTTCGACGTTCGGCGACGGCTACCAGGCGTCGACCAGCCAGCCGCAACCCTATTTCCGCCGCCGCGCCTGATTTCGACGAAAAAACGCCATGACCCCGAACCTGCTCAACATCACTCCGGAACTGACCGCCAGCGTCGCCGCCAAGACCGCCACCGCCAAGACCCTGCTCGCCGAGATCGCCGGCAACTGGTCGCCGGCCGCCTTCGCCAACAGCCTCGGCGCCGAGGACATGGTGCTGACCGACCTGATCGTCAAGGCCAAGCTGCCGATCGAGATCTTCAGCCTGGATACCGGCCGCCTGCCGCTGGAAACCTACGACCTGATGGCCGAACTGCAGAAGCACTACCACCTCAAGCTGAAGATCTATTTCCCGCAGGCCGAGGAAGTCGAAAGCTTCGTCCGCAACCACGGCATCAACGCCTTCTACGAATCGGTGACGCTCAGGAAGGCCTGCTGCTACGCGCGCAAGGTCGAGCCGCTGCGCCGCGCCCTGGCCGGCAAGCGCGCCTGGATCACCGGCATGCGCGCCGAACAGGCCGCCACCCGCGGCAACCTGGCCGTGCGCGAGTACGACGACGGCAACGGCCTGGAGAAGTTCAACCCGCTCGCCGACTGGAGCGAAAAGGAAGTCTGGACCTACATCAAGCAGCACGCCGTGCCCTACAACGCGCTGCACGACAAGTTCTACCCGAGCATCGGCTGCGCCCCGTGTACCCGCGCCATCTCGCTTGGCGAAGACATCCGCTCCGGCCGCTGGTGGTGGGAAGACCCGGAATCGAAGGAATGCGGGTTACACGTGAAAGCGTGATCGGCGCAGGCTAACCTCGCGCCGCGAGGTTAAGGGGCTTTGCCCCGGCCGGAGCCAAAATGCCGACACCAAAGAATGTGGCCTTCATGTGAAGGCCACCTCATAAGTCGGCATTTCGTCGCAGACTAACTCGCGTAGCGACGTTAAGTCCCGTAGGGGCGGCCGGAGACAAACTCCGGCCGCCCCGTTCGCATGAATCGCTAACTACTCTGCAAACCCATAGCCAATCCGCAGCGCCCCCCAGTGCCGGCCCTGCACCCAGATCGGTGCCGAGACATCCTTCATCAGCACTGTCTCGCCACCCCCCAGGTCGCGGCGGTAGGTTTGCAGCAGGAAAGGCTCCTCGTTGTGCGCCGCGCGCAGGCCGGTGCGATCCTTGAAGATGCGCCGGTTGCGGCTGAACGCCGCGTTGCGCACCGGGTCGCCACCCTGCGGCTGGGAGAATTGGCGGTTGTGTGTCGGCAGATAACCGTTACGATCGACCGCGACGCAGAAGGCGACCAGCGGCGACAGGCGCAGCACGGTTTCCTGGACAGCCGGCAGCAACGCATCGGTCAGCGGCACGAAGTCGGTCATGAACTGCTGCGGATTGCTGCCGGGAATCGCCCGATAGCGCTCGTCGAACAGCTCACCGACGGAAATCTCCCCTGCCACCAGCGCCTGCTCGAAGCGCCGGGCAATCTCCGTGGCTGCCCGGGTCGCCGCCACGATGAACGGCGTGTCCTCGGTCTCGACGCCGCTGCTGGCAAAGCGGGCGATGGCATCCTCGCTGATTTCCAGCAGGCTGCCCGCCTCCTCGCGAATGGCGCCGATCAGCTGCAACGAGCGGGAGAACTCCTCGCCAAACGTACTCAAGCGCTCGACCGAACGGTCGCAGAGCGCCAGGTTGCCGGCCGACAGGTCCGCCGTCTGGCGCATCAGGTATTCCACCTCGCCGAAATGCGACTCGAAGGACTCGATGGCGGCGCTCACTAGGAAGCGCGCATCGCCGCCGGCTTCGCCATCGCGCCCCTGATCGATCTCGTTTTCCAGCGCCTGGACACGCTCGCCGAGATGATCGACGACACTGGCGATCTCGCGGCTCGAATCGGCGACCATCTGCGCCAGATCCTTGACGGCCTGGGCGACGACACCGAAGCTGCGCCCGGCTTCGCCGGCGCGCACCGCCTCGACCGAGGCATTGAAAGCAACGATGCGCGTCTGGAAGGCGATCTTGTTGATCACCTGCGAGGCCTCCGCGACCTGGCGCAGGGTTGCCGAGACGTCGGCGATGGCCTGCTCGACGCGGACCACCGAATCGGCCAGGCCAGCGGCACGGTCGAGCGCTGCGCGCACCTCACCATGCGTCGTTTCGGCCTTGTGCACACCATGGCGGGCCCGTTCGGCGATACCGCGATTGCCGTCGATCATGGCCGCCAGCGAACTGCGCACTTCACCGAACACCCGGGTGGCCTGATCGGTCAGCAAGCCCAGGTCGTCGGCCGAACCGGCAATGCTGGCGGCGCTGCGCCCGATGCCGGCCAGGCGATGGGCCGAGGCGGCCAGCAATTGTTCGGCGTCGACGGCCGGCGCCGGCCGACTGGCAAGGGAATGGGAATCGGCTGGCGACTGGCCATGCATGGGAGGTCTCCTCTGTCTTTTTTGTCGGGATCGGCACGGCTGGCCGGAACATCCCTGGGGTCGGCGTGAGCATAGCCGATGTCCGCAGCAAAATTGCGCGGCGCAATGCCGGCCGGCCCGCCTGCCTCCTTTGCTGCACCGCAACAAAGTGATACCCTTGGCCGACAATAATCCACCGCAGAGACCAGCCATGAGCGACATCGATCTGAAACGCTTCTTCCTCGAAAACGTGCCCTTGTTCGAGCACTTTCCCGCCGACAAGGTCGAGGAGATCGTCCTCAAATCCCGCCTCGCCACCTACGAAGGCAATGAAGCCATCCTCGAGACCGGCGACGAGGGCCACTGCATCGGCATCATGATCAGCGGCCACGCCGAGATTTCGCTGACCGACAACATCGGCACCCGCGCCGTGATCAGCCAGCTCGAAGCCGGCGACGTCTTCGGCGTCATGTCGCTGCTCACCGGCGACCGCATCGTCGCCGACGTCATCGCCGGCAACCGCTGCTTCGTGCTGATGATTCCGCAGGAGGTCTTCAACACCCAGATCCTGACCAATCCCAAGGCCGTCGGCTACCTCTCCCGGCTGCTCGCCGACCGCACGCGCGCCATGAGCAGCGATCTGGCCGGCGCCCAGGCGCGCGCCCTGGTCCGTTCGGAAGATCCCTACGCGCTGTCGCTGACCAGCAATACGCCGGGCAAGATCGTCGCCCTCAACGTCGGCCTCAGTCAGATCCATTTCGGCATCTACGACACCGCCGAGAGCGGTGCCGACATCCACGGCATCATCGACAACGCCGACCAGCCGTTCGCCCGCATCACGGTCCGGGTCGGACCGCAGCTGCAGACCATGGAACAGGTGCCGTTCCAGCTCGCCGACCTGTTCAGGGTGATGGCCGAGGCCACCGCCCGGCTCGGCCCGGCCTTCACCTTCCACCCGGAAGACGTCACCGCCATCGGCCACCGCGTCGTCCATGGCGGCAACAAGTTCTCCAGCTCGGTCGTCATCACCCCGGCGGTGATCGCCGATATCGAGGAACTGGCCGTCTTCGCGCCGCTGCACAACCCGGTCAACGTCGCCGGCATCCGCGTCGCCCTGCAGCAGTTCCCCAACCTGCCGCAGGTCGCCGTCTTCGACACCGCCTTTCACCAGACGCTGGCGCCCTACGCCTACCTCTACGGCCTGCCCTACGACCTGTACAAGCAGCACGGCATCCGCCGCTACGGCTTCCACGGCACCTCGCACCGCTACGTCTCGCTGAAGGCGGCGGAAGTCCTCAAGCGGCCGCTCGGCGAACTGGAAATCGTCTCCTGCCACCTCGGCATCGGCGCCTCGCTGTGCGCCATCGACCACGGCCGCTCGGTCGACACGACCATGGGCATGACGCCGACCGACGGCCTGATCATGCCCAGCCGCTCGGGCAGCATCGACCCGGCAGTGATGATCCACCTGATGGAACAGCACGGCCTGTCGGCCGAGCAACTGTCATCGCTGATCAATACCGAAAGCGGCCTCAAGGGCATTTCCGGCATCTCCAGCGACATCCACGAGATCGAGGCGGCGGCGGCTGATGGCCACCACCGCGCCCTGCTCGCCCACAAGGCCTTCTGCTACCAGGTGCGCAAGAACATCGGCGCCTATGTCGCGGCGATGGGCGGCATCGATGTCCTGGCCTTCACCGGCGATGTCGGCGAAAGCAGTGCTACGGTACGCAGCCTGGCCTGCCAGGGCCTCGGTTACATGGGCATCAAGCTCGACGAGGAAAAGAACCGCAATCTCGGCCAGTTCGGTTCGCATGCAGTGATCTCGGCCGACGACTCGCCGGTCAAGATTCTCGTCGTCACCAACGACGACGAGCGTCTGGTGGCCTGGGAGGCGCTGCGCGCCATCGAGCGCAACCAGCTACTGCTGGAAGCCCGGGCCGGCGAGACGCCGGCCATTCCGGTGGAAATCTCGGCGCACCACGTGCATCTGGCGCAGGCCGACGTCGAGGCGCTGTTCGGCCCCGGCCACCAGCTGACACCGATGCACGAACTGTCGCAGCCCGGCCAGTTCGCCTGCGAGGAGCAAGTGCATCTGGTCGGTCCGAAGGGACGCATCGCCAAGGTCCGCGTGCTCGGTCCGACACGCAAGGAAACCCAGGTCGAGATCGCCATGACCGAGCAGTTCAAGCTCGGCATCCAGCCGCCGATCCGCCAGTCCGGCGACCTCGCCGGCACTCCCGGGATCACGCTCGAAGGCCCGTACGGCAGCACCACCATCGAACGCGGCGTGGTCTGCGCCCAGCGCCACATCCACATGGCGCCGGAAGATGCGCTGCGTTTCCGCGTCCGTGACAACTATGTCGTCCGCGTCCGCGTCGAAGGCGAACGCGAACTGATCTTCGGTGACGTCGTCGTCCGCGTGAATCCGGCCTTCCGCCTGGCCATGCACATCGATACCGACGAAGGCAACGCCGGCAACATCCGCACCGGCATGCTCGGCTACATCGAGGAAATCCAGAGCCGCCACTGAGCGGCGCGCCGGGGCCGGGCCTAAGCCTGGCCCTCGGCGGCCGGCAGCCGGTCGATCCCGCCACAGACCAGCGCCAGTTCGCGCTCGAGCTGCTCGAATTCGGCCGCCAGCACGGTGAGTTCCTCGACACCGCGCAGGCGGTTGTTGAGATCGGTGGCCAGCCGATAGACGCGCTGGATGGCCAGCGTGCCGGCAATACCTTTCAGACCGTGCACGAGGCGCTCGGCCGCCTGGCGGTCGCCGTCGACCAGGACCCCGCGCAGGGTCGCCGCGTCACCGGCGTGGCCGCTGGCGAACAGGCGCAGCAGGCGCGCCAGGCGTTGCGGATTGCCGCGCGTGACGACCAGGGCCGCATCGAGATCGAGTCCATCGATCGCCGCCAGCAGCGGCAGCAAGGCCGTGCCATTCGCCGGCGGCGGGGCGGCGGCAGGCAGCGCCAGCGGCTCGGCCAGCGGCGCATGCGGCAGCCAGGGCAGCAAGGTGGCGTAGAGGGCTGACGGCTCGACCGGCTTGACGACGAAACCGTTCATGCCGGCATCGCTGCAGGCCTGCCGGTCCTCGGCGAAGGCGTTGGCGGTGATGGCCAGGATCGGCAGCGCCTGGTGGCCGGGCATGGCGCGGATGCGCCGGGTCGCCTCGACGCCATCCATGACCGGCATCTGCATGTCCATCAGCACCAGGTCGAAGGGCGCCTCGCCGATGCAGGCCAGGGCCTCGACCCCGTCGCTGGCCAGGGTCACCTGCAGGCCCACCGCCTCCAGCAATTCCCTGGCCACGTCCTGGTTGATCCGGTTGTCGTCGCAGAGCAGCACGCGGCGGCCGGCACACTGGCTGCGCAGCACCTGCTCGGCCGCCTCGGACGACGGCCCGGCAAGCGGCGCCGCCTGTGCCACACCGGGCGCCAGGCAGACCGTGAACCAGAAGGTGCTGCCGCCGCCGGGCACGCTGCTGACGCCGGCCTGGCCGCCCATCAATTCGGCCAGGCGGCGGCTGATGGCCAGCCCCAGGCCGGTACCGCCGAACACCCGGGTGGTCGAGTTGTCGGCCTGCTCGAAGGCCTCGAACAGACGGCCGATGGCTTCCGGGGCGATGCCGATGCCGGTGTCGCGCACTTCGAAACGTAATTCGCTCTGCTGCGCGCCGCACGGCCGGACCGAACAGGCCAGTTCGATGTGCCCGCGCTCGGTGAATTTCACCGCATTGCCCAGGTAATTGAGCAAGGCCTGGCTGATCCGTGTCGGATCGCCGCGCAAGCACAGACTGCCGGCCGCCGCCAGCTCGACCCGCAACTCCAGGCCCTTGGCCTCGGCGCGGTCACGGACCAATGAGGCCACCCGCTGCAGCAGCGGCGCCAGCTCGAAGTCGATGCTCTCCAGCTGCAGCTTGCCAGCCTCGATCTTGGAGATGTCGAGCACGTCGCTGATCACCACCAGCAGGTGATCAGCCGATTCGCGGATCTTCTCCAGCTTGTCGCGCTGCGCCGGCTCGGTGACGACGCGCAGCAGGATGTGTACCAGGCCGACGATGGCGTTCATCGGCGTCCGGATTTCGTGGCTCATGTTGGCCAGGAACAGGCTTTTCGCCCGGTTGGCAATCTCGGCCGCCTCCTTGGCGGCAGCCAGTTCGCCGGTGCGCCGGCCGACCAGCGCCTCGAGATGATGGCGGTGCTCGGCCAGCTCTTCGGCGCTGCGTTTCTGATCCTCGAGCAGGCTGAGCAGGATCAGCCGCGACTGATCGGCGCCGGCCGGACCAAGCGCTGGCTCGGGCGCCGCCGCCATCTCCTGCCGTAGTGTGCCGTCCGTGCCGTCGTAGCGCGGGGCTTCGCCAAGGCGGGCAAGCAGCGCATTGACCTCCTGCTTGAGGTCGAGCACCCGGCCCTCGCGGCCGAGGGTCAGTTGCTGCCAGCGGCGCAATTCCGCGATGGATTGCCGCAGGTTGGCTTCCCGCCGATCGTTCTCGATGGCGACGGCGGCCAGCGCCGTGGCCACTTCGACATAGCGGCGCACATCGGCATTGACCGCGCTGCGCGGACGGGTCCAGTAGACGGCGAAAGTGCCCAGCACCTCGCCACCGGCTGAAAGTATCGGCGACGACCAGCAGGCGGCCAGACCGTGCGCCACCGCCTGCTGCTGGTACTCGCCGCCCCACAGCGGATCGCTGGCGATGTCGCCGACGAAGACCTCGGCGCGCCGCCAGGCGGCGGTGCCGCAGGCGCCGGCGCGCGGCCCGATGGCCGCCCCCTCGATCAGCGCGCTGTAGTCGGCCGGCAGACTGGGCGCGGCGCCGAGCTGCAGGCGCCGGCCATCGGCGGCGAGCAGCAGCACCGAGCAGTAGCTGCCGGTTTCCTGAGCCTCGATCTCGGCAGCGATCTGCCCGAGCACCTCGGCCAGCGGCGCGGCAGTCGAGATGCGCTGGAGGATGGTATTGCCGAATTCGAGCAGGGCATGCTCACGGTGGCGACCGGTGACGTCGATGGTCACTCCGGCCGAACGCAGCGGCCGTCCCTCGGCGTCGCGTTCGAGCACCCGGCCGCGCGTGCTGATCCAGAGCAGTTCGCCGTGACTGCAGCGCTCGCGATATTCGACCGAAAACCACTCGCGGTGCCCGTCCAGCACTTCCCGGAAGGCGCTGGCGGCGCGCTCGCGGTCGGCCGGTTCGATGCGGGCCAGCACCGCCTCGACACTCTCCCGCGGGGTGTCATCGGCCAAGCCGAACATCCGGTTCAGCGACGGACTGCGGATGACCAGGCGCAGCCGGTGGTCGTACTCCCAGGTGCCAACGCCGGTGGCTTCGAGCAGCACCTCGAGGCGATCGGCCAGCCGGTGCCGGCTGTCGTCGAGCAGCGCCGCGCCGAGGCGTTCGAACAGGCGGTGCTGGCTGAGTACACCGACGGTGCAGCCGGCGCCATCGACCACCACCAGATGCCGGTGCCCCGAGGCTTCGAGACGAGCCGCCGCTTCCGCCACCGGTATGCCGACGGCGATGCTCTGCAACTGGCCGCTCATCACCTCGCCCAGGCGCACCGCCCGGGGATCGCGATGCTCGGCCAGCAGGCGGGGAATGTCGCGTTCGGTCAGGATGCCTTCGGCGTTGCCGTCGCGACCGATCAGCACATGATCGAGCCGCCCTTCGCGCATGCGTTGGAGGGCCGCCTGCAGCGGCTGCTCGGGTGCCAACAGGCCGCTGCACGGGTCCATCACCGCCGCCAGGCTCTTGATCACGCTGAAGAAATCGCCGCCCAGATGGCGGCGGAAATCCGTTTCCGTCGCCACGCCGCTGACCGCCCCCTGGGCATCGACCAGCACCAGATGGCGAATACCGTGCTCGGCCATCAGCAACTGGGCCGCGGCAAAATCCAGATCGGCCGGCGCCGTCAGCACCGGGCGGCTCATCACCTCATCGATCGTCCCGGCGTAGCCAGCCCCTTCGCACATCAGCCGCACCAGGTCGCGTTCAGTCAGGATGCCCAGCGGGCGCTGGTCGGCAACGACGATCAACGACGAGACGCGATGCGCGGCGAACAGATCCACGGCTTCGGCCAGTGGCGTCTGCGGCGCCACCGTGTAAACGGCAGAACAGGCGATATCGCCAAGACGAAGGGGAGACAGGGGAATCATCACAGGCCCGAAGTTCGGAGATGGCGCAACAGTTTGGCGCCGGCGCGCACAGTTTACCCTTTAAGCCCTGACGGCATCGGGGGTTTTCCGGCCGGGCAGGCACCCGGCCCGGCACTCGCCGGTTGCGACCTGCACCGGCGCCGGCTCGCCGAATAGGCCAAGGCCCAACATGCCGTGGCCATCAGCGGATGACGCACGGGTTTCCGGCAATTTCCCGGTAGTTGACCATTGCCGGAGCAGAACGGGATACTGCGGCCAGACCATCAGGTGCCAGCTGCAACACGCCCTGCCAGGAAACCAGAACCGCCCCGGAGACATGTCGATCCGTTCCCTGTACCCACCGCTCCCCGGCGGCTCCGGCCAAGCTGCCGCGCCCGGTCCGGGCAATCGCGGCATCCGCACGCGCCTGGCGCTGCTCGGGCTGCTCTGCGTCCTCTTTCTGCTGCTCTGGTGGTGGGAATCGTCGCTGGTCATCCGCGGCGCCCTGGCCCTGTTCATCGTCGCCGGCGGCTACGTTGTCCACGCCCAGTTGCGCAAGCTGTGGGCGACGCAGCGCGCCTACCAGCTGGCCATGGAAGCCGCGCACGACGGTTTCTGGGCCTGGAACCCAGTCAGCAAGCGCCTCTATGTCGGCACCCGGCTGCTGGAAATCCTCGGCTACCGCGACAACTTCCTGCCCGACACGCATGCCTGGCTGGAACTGGTGCATCCCGAAGACCGCGCCCATTACAACCGGACCGTCGCCGAACACCTGAAGGGCCGCAGCCCGCACTTCTATTGCGAATACCGCGTCCGCGCCAGTAACGGCCAGTATCTGTGGATCGCCTCGCGCGGCATCGCCGTGCGCGACCGGCATGGCGTCGCCTACCAGATGGCCGGTTCAGTCACCGACATCACCGAACGCAAGCTGCACGACGAGGAAGTCGCCTTCATGGCCCAGCACGACCCGCTGACCGGCCTGCCCAACCGCTTCCTGCTTGCCGAGAAACTCGGCGAGGCACTGCAACAGGCGGTAGCAAGGGACGAACATATCGCCCTGCTGTTCATCGACCTCGACCGTTTCAAGGACATCAACGATTCGCTCGGCCACCGTCTCGGCGACCGCCTGCTGCAGGATGTCGCCGGACGCCTGAGCGCTGCACTGGGCAAGGGCGAAACGCTGGTGCGCCAGGGCGGCGACGAATTCATCGTGCTGCTTACCGACATCGGCGATGGCGAGATGGCCGAAGTCCGGGCCCGCGATTTCCTCGAGCACCTGAACCAGCCCTTCGTCACCGACGGCAACCAGCTGCACGTCGGCGCCAGCATCGGCCTCAGCCTGTACCCGGACGATGCTGCCGACGCCGAGCAACTGCTGCGCGACGCCGATACCGCGATGTACGTGGCCAAGCGCCAGGGCGGGGGGCTGGTCGCCCGGCACACGCCGGAAATGAAGGAACGCGTGCAGTTGCGCGCCTCGATCGAAGCGCGCCTGCACCGGGCCATCGCCGAGCAGGCCTTCACCCTGCACTACCAGCCCAAGTTCGACACCGCCAGCGGCCGCCTGCTCGGCGCCGAGGCGCTGCTGCGCTGGCAGGACGACGGCCAGTGGATCCCGCCCGACCGCTTCATCTCGGTGGCCGAGGAAACCGGCCTGATCATTCCCCTCGGCCACTGGGTGCTGAGCGAGGCGATCGCCTGCCTGGCCCGCTGGAACCAGCAGTCGCCGACGCCGCTGCACATGGCCATCAACCTGTCGGCCCGCCAGTTCTGGCCCGGCGACCTGGCCGAGACGGTGGCGGCGCTGTGCGCCGAACATGGCGTCGCCTGCGCGCAGATCGAACTGGAAGTCACCGAATCGATGTTGCTGCAGGCCGAAGGCAACCACGTCGACATGCTGCACACCATGCGCGCCCACGGTTTCCGCCTGGCCCTGGACGATTTCGGCACCGGCTATTCGTCGCTCTCCTATTTGCACCGCCTGCCCTTCACCAGCCTGAAGATTGACCGCAGCTTCGTCGCCGCCCTGATCGACGAGGCCGGCGACTATGCCGGCGGCAGCGCCCTGGTGCCGGCGATCATCACCATGGCCCACAACCTCGGCCTCGAAGTCGTTGCCGAAGGCGTCGAGACGGCGGCGCAACTGGTGCTGCTGCGCGATTTCCATTGCGACATCCACCAGGGTTACCTGAGCGGTCGGCCGATGCCGGAAGCCGACTTCCGCCAACGCTTCCTCGACGCGCCACCGGCATCCGCCACCCCGGCTTTTTGATCTACCCCCGGGCGCGGTATAGTCCGCCCCCTGCCCAATTTTCCCGACCGCCGGCGCCCTTCGCGGCGCTGCCCGCCGCCCCCGATCCATGCCCCTGCCCAGTCTCGACCCCGCCGACTACCCGGCGCAACTTGCCGCCAAGGTCGCCCGTTTCCAGGACGACTTCGCCGCCTTCACCCTGCCCGAACCGGCGGTGTTCGCCTCGCCGCCACTGCATTACCGACTGCGCGCCGAATTTCGTATCTGGCATCACGGCGAGGTCTTCGACTACGCCATGTTCGACCCGGAGAATCCCCGCCAGCCGGTGCTGATGGCCGACTTTCCGGCCGCCAGCGCCAGCATCTGCGCCTTGATGCCGCGCCTGCGCGCTGCGCTGCTGGCCGACGCCGAGCTCAGCCGCAAATTGTTCGGGGCCGAGTTCCTGGCGACGCTGAGCGGCGAGATGCTGGTCACCCTGATCTACCACCGCAAGCTCGATGAATCCTGGGAAAGCGCGGCCCGCATCCTGGCCGGCAAATTGCAGATCGGGCTGATCGGGCGCAGCAAGGGGCAGAAGGTCGTCCTCGAGCGCGACTGGGTACTCGAGTCCTTCGAGTTGAACGGCCGGCAGCTTCAGTACCAGCAGTTCGAAGGCAGCTTCAGCCAGCCCAACGCCGAGGTCAATCGCCACATGCTCGGCTGGGCCTGCGCCCAGGCTGCCGGCAGCGACGGCGACCTGCTCGAACTGTACTGCGGCAACGGCAACTTCACCGTCGCCCTGGCCCCGCACTTCGGCCGGGTGCTGGCCACCGAGGTCAGCAAGCCCTCGGTGCAGGCGGCGCAATACAACCTGGCGGCCAACGGCATCGCCAACGCCGCCATCGTCCGCATGTCGAGCGAGGAGATCAGCGCCGCCCTGGCCGGTCGCGAAAGCTTTCAGCGGCTGAAGGACATCGACCTCGCCGGCCACCGCTTCACGACCATCTTCGTCGACCCGCCGCGCAGCGGCCTCGATCCGGCGACGCTGGAACTGGCCCGCGGCTTCGACCGGATCCTGTACATCTCCTGCAATCCGCAGACCCTGCGCGACAACGTCGCCGCCCTGCACACCACGCACGCCATCGCCGCCGCCGCCGCCTTCGACCAGTTTCCCTATACGCAGCACCTGGAAACCGGGGTTCTGCTGAAAAAACGCTGAAAACCTTTCTCTGCTAAGCTCGATCTGCAGCTTGACCGTTCCCCGCCGGATACCGCCCGGATCCGGCGACGGGGCTCACCGCAGACCGAGACATGAGTGCCTTCAGCGAATTCTCCCTGCTGCTGATCATCTCCGCCCTGGCTGGCGCCGTCTCGGTGCGTCTGCGCCAGCCGTTGATCATCGCCTACATCGTCGTTGGCATCGTCGCCGGGCCGGCCGCCCTCGGCCTGGTCAGCGCCCATGACCAGATCGACCTGCTGGCCCAGGTCGGCATCGCCGTGCTGCTCTTCCTCGTCGGCCTCAAGCTCGACCTGCAGCATGTCCGCCATATCGGCCCGGTCGCCCTGGCCACCGGCCTCGGCCAGCTGGCCTTCACTATCGCCGGCGGCTTCGCGCTGATCCTGCTGCTCGGCAAGGGGGTCATGGAAGCGCTCTACGTCGCCATCGCGCTGACCTTCTCCAGCACCATCATCATCGTCAAGCTGCTCTCCGACAAACGCGAGCTGGATGCCCTGCACGGCCGCATCGCCGTCGGCTTCCTGATCGTCCAGGATCTGGCCGTGGTGCTGGCGATGATGGCGATGAGCGCCCTGCGCGGCAGCGACGAGGCAGCGCTGGCCGAAGTCGTCTTCTCGCTGGCCTGGCGCGTGCTGCTCGCCGCCGCCGTGCTCTACCTGCTGATGCGCTGGCTGTTACCGGGCATCGTCAAGGCCATGGCCCATTCGCAGGAACTGCTGCTGATTTTCGCCATCGCCTGGGGCACCGGACTGGCGGCGCTCGGCGAATGGGCCGGTTTTTCCAAGGAGGCCGGCGCCTTCCTCGCCGGTTTCTCGCTCGCCTCGACCGCCTACCGCGATGCCATCAACGCCCGCCTGGCCGGCATCCGCGATTTCCTGCTGCTGTTTTTTTTCATCGACCTCGGCTCCAAGCTCGACTTCTCGACGCTCGGCGGCGAAATCGTCCCGGCCATCGTGCTGTCGCTGTTCGTGCTGATCGGCAATCCGCTGATCGTCATGGCGATTATGGGCTACATGGGCTACCGCAAACGCACCGGCTTCCTCGCCGGCCTGACCGTCGCCCAGATCAGCGAGTTTTCCATCGTCTTCGTCGCCATGGGCATCTCGCTCGGCCATGTCGGCGTCGGAGCGCTCGGCCTGACGACGCTGGTCGGCCTGGTCACCATCGCCCTGTCGACCTACATGATCCTCTACTCGCAATTCCTCTACGAGCGGCTAGCCCCGCTGCTCGGCGCCTTCGAGCGGCGCGTCCCCTTCCGCGAACAGGCGGTGGAGAACGACCGGCGCAGCAATGACGTACCGGACGTGGTGATCTTCGGCCTCGGCCGCTACGGCGGCCGGCTCGCCCAGCAGCTGCAGGCGGCCGCGGTGCGCGTGCTGGGCGTCGATTTCGATCCGGAATGCGTCAGCGAGATGCGCCAGCGCGGCATCGCCGTGCATTACGGCGACGCCCAGGAATCGGGCTTTCTCGACGAACTGCCGCTAAAGCACGCCAAATGGGTGGTCAGCACGCTGCCCGACCTCGAATCCAACCTGGCCTTCCTCAACGCTCTGAAGGAACACCACTTCACCGGCGAGGTCGCCTTCGTCGCCCGCGACGATGCTGACGGCCTGGCGCTCAAGCAGGCCGGCGCGCCGACCGTGCTCTACCCGATGCGCGATGCCGTCGACTACACCGTCGAACATTTCGTCGCCCTGATCCGTCCCGAGGAGAATGCCCCATGACCCCCTGCATCCTGGCCGCCACCGATCTCTCCGCCCCCTCCCGCCATGCCGTCGACCGTGCCTACCGGCTGGCCGCCGAGCGCGGCTGGCCGCTGACCCTGGCCCACGCCATCGCCCCCGGCCTGTTCGACGAACTGCAGGCGATGCTCGGCGGCGATGCGCCGTCGATCGCCGACGCGGTCACCGCCGGCGCTTGCGCCCGGCTGGCCGGGCTGAACCAGGATCTGCGGCGGACGCATGGCGTCGTCGCCCGTTGCGAGGTGCTCAGCGGCGTCCCGGTCACCGCCCTGGCCAGCCACGCCGAGGCGATCGGCGCCGGATTGCTGGTCCTCGGCGCCCGCGGCGAAGACTTCCTGCGCCAGTTGATGTTGGGCTCGACCGCCTCGCGCCTGCTGCGCAAGACCCGCCGGCCGGTGCTGGTGGTCAAGCAACCGCCGCACGAAAGCTACCAGCGGGCGCTGGTCGCCATCGATTTTTCCCCCGCCTCGCTGGCCGCCCTGCGCCTGGTTCGGCACCTGGCCCCGGGTGCCACGCTGGTGCTGCTGCATGCCGTCGAACTGCCCTTCGAGGGCAAGATGCAGTACGCCAATGTGGACGACGAGATCATCCGCCGCTACCGGCAGGAGGCCCAGCAGGAAGCCGTCCGCAAACTACGCGAACTGGCTGCCGGCGAGCAGCTGCCGCTGCCGGCAACCCGGCTGCTGGCGCTGCCCGGCAAGCCGGCCCGGCTGCTTCTCGAACACGAGCAGGAAGAGGACTGCGACCTGATCGTCGTCGGCAAGCATGGCGTCAATGTGGTCGAGGAACTGCTGCTCGGCAGCACCACCAAGCACGTGCTCGGCGAAGCCCAGGGCGACGTGCTGGTGTCGGTCTGAACGCGGTCAGTCGGCCGCCGCCGACGGCACCGGCAACGGACACTTCAGGCCGACGCCGCTGATCGCCCCGCTGCCGTCCATCTCGCGCACGACGAGGACGAAGCCGCCGAGCGAAACCCGGTCGCCGACAACCGCCGGCCGGCCGAGACGCTGGCGCAACAACTCGCGCAGACTGCGTCCGCCCTCGTCCGGCGCCAGCGCAAAACCGTAAGCCAGCGCCAGGTCGCCGGCCAGGCAGGACGGATCGACGGCGAATTCGCCGAAGAAGCTGGCGTTGCGTCCGAGATCGAGGCCGGCGCAGCCGAAGACGCGGGCCAGCGGCTCGGCGACTTCCTCCGGGGCGATGAACCAGACGGCATCGGCCGGACGCAGGCGGACACCCGGCCCCAGCTGCTGCAGGCAACCCTGGCGAACGATGGCGATGCAGCGCACCTCGATGCCGGCATAGCCGGCGGCAATATCGTCCGGATGCCGGCCTTCGGCGGCCGAACCGGCAGTGACCCGGTATTCGAACAAAGGCAGGGCGGCCTCGTCGCCGACCCAGACTTCGCGCCGGTCATGCGGCGCGTCGACCGGCGGCAGCTCGACCTTGAGCAGCCGCGCCGCCGCCGGAATGGTCGCCCCCTGGACGAGCAGGGAGAGCAGGACGACGGCGAAGGCAACGTCGAACAGCAGTTGCGAATCGGGCACCCCCATGACCACCGGCACGATGGCGAGGACGACCGGCACCGCGCCGCGCAGGCCGACCCAGCTGACGAAGGCGACCTCGTTGCGCGTATAGCGGAAGGGCCAGAGGCCGATGGCGACCGCCAGCGGCCGCGCCACCAGCATCAGGAACAGCGCCATGGCCAGGGCCTCGCCGGCATACGCGGCAACGTGCGACGGCGTTACCAGCAGCCCGAGGACGACGAACATGCCGGCCTGGGCCAGCCAGGCGATGCCGTCCATGACGCGCAGCACGTGCTCGGTGGCATGGCTGCGCCGGTTGCCGACGATGACGCCGGCGATATACACGGCGAGCAGACCGCTGCCGTCGAGCAGATTGGCGGCGCCGACGATGAGCAGGCCGCCGGAGAGGATCAGCAGCGCATACAAGCCTTCGGCCAGGTTCAGCCGGCGCAGCAAGGCGGCGAGAATCAGGCCGCCGGCGAAGCCGAAGCCCAGCCCGAGGCCGAGCTGCTTGAGCAGCAGCAAGGCGAAGCTGGCGGTGCTGGCGCGCTCCGGATGCAGCAACATCTCGACCATCACGGTGACGAGCAGGATGGCCATCGGATCGTTGGAACCCGACTCGATTTCCAGCGTGCTCTTGACCCGCTCGTTGAGGCGCACGCCGCTGTTGCGCAGCAAGGCGAACACCGCCGCCGCATCGGTCGAGCCGACGATGGCGGCGAGCAGAAGACCGAGACGCCAATCGACATCGAGGAGCCAGGTGGCGAACAGGCCGAGCAGGCCGACGGTACCGATCACCCCCCAGGTGGCCAGCACGGCGGCCGGCTTGAGGGCGACGCGGAAACTGCGCGTATCGGTGCGCAGACCGCCGTCGAGCAGGATCACCGCCAGCGCCAGCTGACCGATCAGGTTGGCGGTGAAGAAATCGCTGAACAGGATGCCGCCCGGACCATCCTCGCCGGCCAGCATGCCGACGACCAGGAAGAGCAGCAGCAGCGGCAGGCCGAGGCGGGCGGAGATGGTGCTGGCCAGGACGCTGATGAAGAGCAGCAGGCCCGCCAGCAGGAACAAGGTGCTGATCGTGGTCATCGCCCGAATCTATCACAGCGTCCCAATTTGGCAGGACAGCCGGATGATTATTCCAATATTGAATATAACAATGACCACATGTTCTTAAATTGGCATTAAGCCCTTGCTAGAATGGCGCCTATTCGACAATCCCCGCGGATTACCCTGCAATGACCCAACGTTCTACTTTGTCCCACCTCGACTGGCTCGAAGCCGAAGCCATCCACATCATGCGCGAAGTGGCCGGCCAGTGTGCCAACCCGGTGCTGCTGTTCTCCGGCGGCAAGGACTCGATCTGCATGCTGCGCCTGGCCGAAAAGGCCTTCCGCCCGGGCAAGTTTCCCTTCCCGCTGATGCACATCGATACCGGCCACAACTATCAGGAAGTCGTCGCCTTTCGCGACAAGCGCGCCGCCGAACTGGGCGAACGGCTGATCGTCCGTTCGGTCGAAGATTCGATGAAGCGCGGCACGGTGGTCTTGAAGCATGAAGGCGAATCGCGCAACAAGCACCAGTCGGTGACCCTGCTCGAAGCCATCGAGGAATTCGGCTTCGACGCCTGCATCGGTGGCGCCCGGCGCGACGAGGAAAAGGCCCGCGCCAAGGAACGCATCTTCTCCTTCCGCGACGAATTCGGCCAATGGGACCCGAAGAACCAGCGCCCGGAACTGTGGAGCCTGTACAACGCGCGCAGTCACAAGGGCGAGAACATCCGCGCGTTCCCGATCTCGAACTGGACCGAAATGGACGTCTGGCAATACATCGAGCGCGAAGGCCTGGAACTGCCGTCGATCTACTTCGCCCACACCCGCCCGGTGGTCATGCGCCAGGGCGCCATCGTGCCGGTCAATGTGCCGCTGATGAATGGCGAATTGACCAACCTGCCGAAGGCCGGCGAGGAAATCATCGACTTGCAGGTGCGCTTCCGCACCGTCGGCGACATTTCCTGCACGGCGCCGGTGGAGTCGGATGCCGACAATGTCGAGAAGATCGTTCTCGAAACCGCCACCACCACCATCACCGAGCGCGGCGCTACCCGTCTGGACGACCAGACCAGCGAAGCCTCCATGGAACAACGC
>PHCU01000158.1 GCA_002842345.1 Betaproteobacteria bacterium HGW-Betaproteobacteria-12
CGTTCATCACGCACAGGCTGCCGAAGCCGAACACCTCGATCTCGACCGTGGTGTTCTTGATCACGTGTTCGACCTGGGCCAGCGTCAGCACGCGCGGCAGGACCGCCCGGCGCACGCCGAACTCGCGCTGACAGAAATTGATCGCCTCGTAGCTGGTGGCCGAGCCCTGCACCGACAGGTGCAGGCGCTGTTGCGGGTGACGGTTGCGGGCGTAGTCGAGCAGCCCGACGTCGGCCAGGATGATCGCGTCCACGCCCTGATCAACGGCGGTATCGACGGCCTTCTGCCAGTCGGCGACGCGCCCGGCCTGGGCGAAGGTGTTGATCGCCAGCAACACTTCGCGGCCCTTGCCGTGGGCGTAGCGGATGCCCTCGGCCATGGTCTTGGCGTCGAAATTGAGGCCGGCGAAATTACGCGCGTTGGTGTCGTTCTTGTAGCCGAGATAGACGGCATCGGCGCCATTGTCCACGGCGGCCTTGAGCGCCGGCAGGCTGCCGGCCGGACAGATGAGATCGGGCAGCGGGCTCATGGGGACTTCCAAAATATCGAGCAGGGCAGTATAGCCAGCCCGCTCCGGGGGCCATTGATCCTGGTCAAACGCTGGCGTCGCGTCAGCGGCTGACGATGGTCGGCCGCTGGCCGAGCGTCGCCCGGATCTTCTCGGCGACCTGTTCGGCGTCGCTGCGGCTGGCGTAGGGGCCGAGGTGCAGGCGGTGGACGCCGCCGCTTGCCCGGACGCGCAGCGGTTCGCTCAGCCAGTCGAGTTCGCGCGCCAGATGGTTGCGCATGTTCTCGGCGTTGTCCGGATTGGCGAAGGCGCCGAGTTGCAGATAGATGCCCGGCTGATGGTCGTCGCTACCGGTGGCGGCCGCCGACTGGATCGGCCGTTCTTCGCGCTCCATGCGCTGCGCCAGGCGGGCGATCTCGTCGGCCTCGCCAGCCGGCGGCGCGACCTGGGCATAGGCGGTAGCGGTGGCTTCGCCGGGCAGGATCGCCTCGACTTCGACCTGGCCGCTGCCGCCGTTGATCAGCCCGAGCCTGTAGGCGGCGGTATAGGAGAGGTCGATGATGCGTCCGGCGTGAAAGGGGCCGCGGTCGTTGACCCGGACGATCACCGACTTGCCGCTGTGCTGGCTGGTGACGCGGACGTAGGAGGGCAGGGCCAGGGTCGGGTGGGCGGCGGTCATGGCGAACATGTCGTAGGTGTCGCCGTTCGAGGTCTTCTGACCATGGAATTTCTTGCCGTACCAGGAAGCGACGCCGCGCGCCTTGTACGGCTTCAGCGTGGTGTTCGGCACGTATTCCTTGCCGAGGACGACGTAGGGGCGGGTGGCTGGCTTGTGCAGCGGTTCCCACTTCGGTTCGGCATCGGGGATGTCGTCGAGGCCGTCGGGAATCTCGTCGCCCGGGCCGTCGTCCTTGTAGAAGCCGCCGCCGCGCTTCAACGTCACCGTCGGCTTGCGCGTCGGGGTCGGCGAGCGCGTCGTCGCGCTCGGCTCCACCGTTGTTTCGCCGCCGGGCAGCGAGGTCGTGCCGCAGGCGGCGAGGAGCAGCGCGGGAAGGATGGCGGCGAGCGAACGGAGCAGCATCATTTCTTGACCAGCATGCGGTGCGTCTGGATCGACATCAGGATGCCGATGCCGAGCATCAGCGTGACCAGCGCGGTGCCGCCGTAACTGATGAAGGGCAGCGGCACGCCGACCACCGGCAGGATGCCGGAGACCATGCCCATGTTGACGAAGGCGTAGATGAAGAAGACCAGCGTGATGGCCCCGGCCAGCAGGCGCGAGAACTGCGTCGGCGCGGCGGCGGCGATCATCAGGCCGCGGGCGATCAGCAGCGTGAACAGGATGAGCAGGATACCGTTGCCGAGCAGGCCCCATTCCTCGGAGAAGACAGCGAAGATGAAGTCGGTGTGCTTTTCCGGGATGAATTCCAGGTGGGTCTGGCTGCCGTTCAGGTAGCCCTTGCCGAGGCCGCCGCCGGAGCCGATGGCGATGGTGGACTGGATGATGTGGTAACCGGCGCCGAGCGGGTCGGAGGTCGGGTCGAGCAGGGTCATCACCCGCCGCTGCTGATAATCGTGCATCAGCGACCAGGCGAAGGGCAGGGCGGCGCCACCGGCGGCGCCGAGGCCGAGCATGACCTTCCATGGCAGGCCGGCGAAGAAGATGACGAAAAAGCCGGAGGCGCCGATCAGCAGCGAGGTACCGAGGTCCGGCTGCTTGAGGATGAAGCCGATGGGCACCACCAGGATGGCGGCGGCGATGACGAAATGCCGCATCTTGAGCAGCGATTCGTGCTTGTGGAAGTACCAGGCCAGCATCAGCGGCATGGCGATCTTCATGATTTCCGACGGCTGGATGCGGACGAAGCCGAGCGACAGCCAGCGCCGCGAGCCGTTGACCACGATACCGAACAGCGCCACACCCAGCAGCAGCACGACGCCGGTGACATAGAGCGGCACGGCGAAGCGCATCAGCGTTTGCGGCGGCGTGCGGGCGACCAGCAGCATGATGGCGCCGGAGACCGCCATGTTGATCAACTGCTTGTCGAGTTTTTCGAAGCCGTCGCTGGAGGTGGCGGAAAACACGGTCAGCAGGCCGATGCCCATCAGCGCCAGGACGATCAGGAACAGCGGCATGTCGAGATGGTCGACGATGGCCTTAAAGAAGCGCTTAATCAGTTTCATGGGCGTCCTCCTCGATCAGCGGGCCGTCGCTGATGTCTTCCGGGGCTTCGCTTTCCGGGGCCGGCCCGCCGGGGACCTGGCCGGTCAGGTAGTAGTCGAAAACCTGGCGGGCGATCGGCGCTGCCGACTGGGCGCCGAAACCGCCATTCTCGACCATCACGGCGACGACGATCTTCGGCTTGTCCACCGGAGCGAAGGCGACATACCAGGAGTGGTCGCGCAGGCGCTCCTTGACCTGCCCGGCGACATACTTGCCGCCGCGCAGGCTGTAGACCTGGGCGGTGCCGGTCTTGCCGCCGGATTCGTAGGTGGCGCCGGCGAAGGCACGGGCGCCGGTGCCCTCCTTGACGACGCCGGCCATGGCCCGCTTGATCAGCTCGACATGGTCGCTCTTCAGGGCGATCTGGCGTACCGGTTCGGCCTCGACGGTGCGCACTTCGCCGGTGTTCGGATTGGTGATGGTGTTGACCAGGTGCGGGCGGAACACCTTGCCGTAGTTGAGGATGTTGGCCAGCGCATGCGACATGTGCAGCGTCGAATAGGCGTTGTAGCCCTGGCCGATGCCGACCGAGATGGTCTCGCCGGCGTACCACTTCTGCTGTTCCTTCTTCTTGAAGCGCTGCTGCTTCCATTCCTGCGAGGGCAGGATGCCGGTCGCTTCGCCGGGAATGTCGATACCGGTCTTCTTGCCGAGGCCGAGATCGCCCATAACCCGGGCAATGTTGTCGATGCCGAGATCGTTGGCCAGCGTGTAGTAGTAGGTGTTGCAGGAGACGACGATGGACTTGTACATGTCGACCATGCCGTGACCGCCGACCTTGTCGTCCATGAAGCGGCGGTTGCCGAAATTGAAATAGCCGGGATCGGCGATCGCCTGTCCCGGCGTGCGCTTGCCCAGCGTCAGCGCGCCGAGCGCCATCAGCGGCTTGAAGGTCGAGCCGGGCGGATGGGTGCTGTAGATGGCCCGGTTGAGCATCGGCTTGTCGGGATCGTTGTTCAATTCGTCCCAGTCGTCGAAGCGGATGCCATCGACGAACAGGTTGGGGTCGAAAGCCGGCGAGGAGACCAGGGCGAGGATCGCGCCGCTGCTCGGGTCGATGGCGGCCAGCGAACCGCGGCGACCGCCGAAGGCCTGTTCGGCGATCTTCTGCAGTCGGGTGTCGAGCGTCAGCGTCAGGTTGTTGCCGGGAATCGGCGGTGTCTGCGACAGCACGCGCACGGCGCGGCCGCCGGCATCGACCTCGACCTGCTCGTGACCGGCGGTGCCGTGCAATTCGTACTCGTAATTCGCCTCGAGGCCGACCTTGCCGATGTGGTCGGTGCCCTTGTAGTTGGCCCCATGGCCGCTTTCCTCGATGGCTTCCTTTTCCTTGACATTGATCCGGCTGATGTAACCGATGGCATGGGCGGCCAGCGTGCCTTCCGGGTACTGGCGGAACAGCCGGGCCTTGACCTCGACACCGGGGAAGCGATAGCGGTGAGCGGCGAAACGCGCCACTTCCTCGTCGGACAGGCGGGTACGGATCGGGATCGATTCAAAATTCTTCGATTCCTCGAGCAGGCGCTTGAAGCGCCGGCGATCCTTGAGCTGGATCTCGATGATTTCGGCCAGGCTGTCGATGGTCTCTTCGAGCCCGAGCGTTTTCGCCGGCGTGATTTCCAGCGTGAAGGCCGAGTAGTTGCGGGCCAGGATGACCCCATGGCGGTCCACGATGTTGCCGCGGTAGGGGGTGATCGGCACCAGCGAAATGCGGTTGCTTTCGGCGCGCGTCGAGTAGTACTCGTGCTGCATTATCTGCAGGTAGAAAAAGCGGGCGAACAGCAGCAGGAAGGCGACCAGGACCCCGGCGCCGGCGACCAGCAGGCGGTGGCGGAAGCGGTCGAGATCCTGTTCGTTGTGGTAGAAGTCGCTCATCGACGGCGGATCAGAGCGGCCGGTTCTCGTCGCGCTCGACCGGCTGGTACTGCGGCAGCAACAGCATGAAGGTGCCCGGGATCCACAGCAGCGAGGCGAGGAAGGGACCGATCAGGTAACCCCAGCCGGGGAAGTCGGCACCGGCGAGCAGGCGCATCAGCAACTGCAGTATTTGTGTGGCGAGCAGCAGTGGCAGGACCTGCAGGGCCTGCTGGCTGACCGGGAACCACAGGATGCGCCGCGCCTGCGCTGCTGCCGTGTAGGCGAGCAGCACATAGGCGAAACAGTGCTGGCCGAGGACGGCGCCATCGGCGACATCCATCGCCAGGCCGAGCAGGAAGGCCCAGCCCATGCCGACGCGGCGTGGCTCGCGGATGCTCCAGAAGCAGATGATCAACGCGACCCAGTCGGGAACGCCGGGCCAGTGCGCGGTCGGCAGCAGGTTGGCGAGCAGGGCGAAGATCAGGCTGAAGATGATGAACCAGGGGCGGACCGGCAGCAGGATGCGGGAGGAGGTGAAATTCGGCTGCATCACTTGGCTCCGGCTTTTTTCGGCGCCCCGGTATTGGCGCTGCGGCCGGCGGCTTCCGGTGGTGGCGGCGGCAGTTCCTGGCGCGGGGCGAGGATCATCACTTCGCCGAAGTTCTCGACGCCGGCCAGTGGCTGGCCGACGATGCGGGCGAAGGCAAAGGCGCTGTCGCGTTCGACGCTGGTCACCTTGGCCACCGGGAAGCCGGGCAGGAAGATGCCGTCGAGACCGGAGGTGACCAGCAGGTCACCGACCTGGACGTCGGCATTGGCCGGGATGTAACGCAGTTCCAGCTGGCCGTTGCCGAGGCCGAAGACGACCGAGCGCAGGCCGCTGCGCACCACCTGCACCGGTACCGCCTGATCCTTGTCGGTGATCAGCGTGACTTCGGCCGAGAACGGGAAGACGCGCGTCACCTGGCCGACAATGCCGGCCTCGTCGATGGCCGGCTGGCCGGCGACGATGCCGGCCTGCTGGCCCTTGTCGATGACGATGCGGCGGGAGAACGGGTCGCGCGCCGTGTACATGATCTGGGCGACCTGGCCGCTGGCTTTTTCCCGCTCCTTGACGGCCATCAGCCGGCGCAGGCGTTCGTTTTCGCTGGCCAGGTGCTCGAGACGCTGCAGGTTGGGGGCAGTAACCAGCTGGGCCTGTTTCAGGCGACTGTTTTCCTCGCGCAGATCGTGGATGCCGTGCAGGTAGGCCAGCGCATGATCGACCAGGCTGCCGGGCGTCTGCGCCACGCGCTGTACCGGGTCGACGATCAGCGCGACGCTCTGGCGCAGCAGGCCGAGACTGTGCATGCGCAGGTCGACGACAAACAGCGCCAGCGAGACGGCCAGATAGAAAGTCAGAAGGGCCAGCGGTGCTGGCCCTCGCTTGAAGAATGGCGGTGGTGCGTGGTCGATGCCGGCCATCGCAATGATTCCTGCTCGGTGGTAGGCGATGGGTTAGTCCGAGGCGAAGATGCTGCCCAGCTTGTCCATCTTTTCCAGCGCCATGCCGCAGCCGCGGGCAACGCAGGTCAGCGGCTCGTCGGCGACGATCACCGGCAGGCCGGTTTCTTCCATCAGCAGCCGGTCGAGGTCGCGCAGCAGGGCGCCGCCGCCGGTCAGCACCATGCCCTTTTCGGCGATATCGGCGCCGAGTTCGGGCGGGGTCTTTTCCAGCGCCGACTTGACGGCGGAAACGATCTGGTTGAGCGGATCGGTCAACGCCTCGAGGATTTCATTGGAGGAAATCGTGAACTTGCGCGGAATGCCCTCGGCCTTGTTGATGCCGGAGACTTCCATTTCCATCACCTCGGCGCCCGGGAAGGCGGAACCGATGTTCTTCTTGATGTTCTCGGCGGTGTTCTCGCCGATCATCATGCCGTAGTTGCGGCTGATGTAATTGATGATGGCTTCGTCGAGCTTGTCGCCGCCGACGCGCACGGAACCGGCATAGACCATGCCGCCGAGCGAGATGACGCCGACTTCAGTGGTGCCGCCGCCGATGTCGACGACCATCGAACCGGTCGCGTCGGAAACCGGCAGGCCGGCACCGATCGCGGCGGCCATCGGCTCCTCGATCAGGTACACCTGGCTGGCGCCGGCGCCGATCGCCGATTCGCGGATGGCGCGGCGTTCGACCTGGGTCGAGCCGGAGGGCACGCAGATGATGATGCGCGGGCTCGGCGAGAACAGCTTCGAGTCATGCACCTTCTTGATGAACTGTTTGAGCATCTGCTCGGTGACCGTGAAGTCGGCGATCACGCCATCCTTCATCGGCCGGATGACGGTGATGCTGCCCGGTGCCTTGCCAAGCATTTCCTTGGCTTCCTTGCCGACGGCTTGGATGGTTTTCTTGGCATTGGGGCCGCCTTCGAGGCGGATGGCAACGACCGACGGTTCGTCGAGCACGATGCCGCGCGCACGCACGTAAATCAGCGTGTTGGCCGTGCCCAGATCGATGGCGAGGTCGTTGGAAAAATACTTGGAGAGAAATCCGAACATCTGCTGTGCTCCGCGTTGGGGGGTGCGGTAGATAAAGCTTTTATGATACCTTACAACGCTTTCGTTTTTAAGACTTTGTGCGCTGCAAAAAGTCTTTTCAAGCCCATGTCGCTCACTCCAGAACAGGTCAAGCGGATCGCCCATCTCGCCCGCATCGAGGTTAGCGAAGCCGAGGCTCTGACCACCCAGGGCCATCTCAACGGCATTTTCGAACTGATCGAGCAGATGCAGGCGGTCGATACCCGTGGCGTCGAGCCGATGGCCCACGCCCAGGATCTCAGCCAGCGCCTGCGCGAAGACGCCGTCAGCGAGTCTGACCGGCGTGCCGCCTATCAGGCGGTGGCGCCGGAAACCGAGGCCGGCCTCTATCTGGTGCCGAAGGTGATCGAATGATTCACAAGAGCCTGAAGCAACTGGCGCAGGCGCTGGCCGCCAAGGAAATCTCCAGCGTCGAGCTGAGCACGCTGTTCCTCGACCGCATTGAGCGCCACAACCCCGACCTCAACGCCTTCGTCACTGTCGATCGCGAGAAGACCTTGGCCATGGCGCGCGCCGCTGACGCGCGCATTGCCGCCGGCAACGCCGGGCCGCTGACCGGTATCCCGATCGCCCAGAAAGACATCTTCTGCGCCGAAGGCTGGACCGCCACCTGTGGTTCGAAGATGCTGGCCAATTTCGTCTCGCCCTACGACGCGACGGTGATCGACAAGATGCACCGCCAGGCCGGCATGGTTTCGCTGGGCAAGACCAATATGGACGAGTTCGCCATGGGCTCGTCGAACGAAACCTCGTTCTTCGGCCCGGTGAAGAATCCCTGGGACCGTACCCGCGTGCCCGGCGGTTCGTCCGGCGGTTCCGCCGCGGCGGTCGCCGCCCGCCTGGCGCCGGCGGCGACCGGTACCGACACCGGCGGCTCGATACGTCAGCCGGCGGCGCTGTGTAACCTGACCGGCCTGAAGCCGACTTATGGTGTGGTTTCCCGCTACGGCATGATCGCCTTCGCCTCGTCGCTCGATCAGGCTGGCCCGATGGCCGCCTCGGCCGAGGACTGCGCGCTGCTGCTCAACAACATGACCGGCTTCGACGAGCGCGACTCGACTTCGCTTGAGCGCCCGGTCGAAGATTACGCCCGCAATCTGGAGCAGCCGCTGGCCGGCCTGCGTATCGGCTTGCCCAAGGAGTTTTTTGGCGAAGGCTGCGATGCCACGGTGATGGCCGCCGTGCAGGAAGCCATCGGCGAATACCGCCGGCTCGGCGCGACGACCGTGGAGGTCTCACTGCCCAATTCGCATCTGTCGGTGCCGGCCTATTATGTGATCGCGCCGGCCGAGGCCAGTTCCAACCTGTCGCGTTTCGACGGCGTGCGCTACGGCTATCGCGCCCCGGATTACGGCAACCTCGACGACATGTACATGAAGACCCGCGCCCAGGGCTTCGGTGCCGAGGTCAAGCGGCGCATCCTGATCGGTGCCTATGTGCTGTCGCACGGCTACTATGACGCCTATTACCTGCAGGCGCAGCGCATCCGCCGGCTGATCGCCAACGATTTCGTCGACGCCTTCAAGTCCTGCGACGTGATCCTCGGCCCGACCTCGCCATCGACCGCTTTCAAGCTCGGCGAGAAGGCCGCCGATCCGGTGCAGATGTACCTTTCCGACATCTACACCATTGCCGTCAACCTGGCCGGCCTGCCCGGTATGTCGATTCCCTGCGGCTTTGCCGGCGGCCTGCCGGTCGGTCTGCAGCTGATCGGCGATTACTTCGGCGAATCGCGCCTGCTCAACGTCGCCCATCGCTACCAGCAGGCGACCGACTGGCATCGGCGTCGGCCGGCTGACATCGCCTGATGCGGCTCATCTCCGCCTTGCTCGCGTTGCTGCTGGCTGCCTGTACCACGCCGCCGAAGGAAGCGGAGCCGGTCGCCGAAACGCTGCCGGAGCCGGCACCGGAACCGGTCAAGGAAGAGACGCCGAAATTCAAGAACTCGACGCTGAAATATCTCGCCGGGCGCAACCTGAAACCGCAGCCGACGCGGCCGCTGAACGTCAAGTCGCGCTGTACGCACAAAGACGCGATCGGTACCCAGACGCGTCTCGACCTGCTGGTCAAGGAGGCCGAGGTCAAGACCTTTGCCGCCCAGGTGACGATGAAGGACCACGGTACCTGCCGCTTCGATCTCAAGGAATTCGAGCAGGTCGAGAAGCTGCCGCAGCCGCTGCTGCGCCACAAAAAGGCGACAGGCTGTACGGTGCGCATGTGGGAGCAGGGGCGCAACGTCACCGTCGCCTTCAACAGTTGCCCGACGTCCTGCGAGGGCAAAGCTTTCGATTATCTGTGGCCCGTCGTCGTCGATGCACGCAACGGGCGTTGTCATTGAACGGATGAAACCATGACTCAGTGGGAA
>PHCU01000159.1 GCA_002842345.1 Betaproteobacteria bacterium HGW-Betaproteobacteria-12
CGCCTTCTTCAGCGGCGGCTGTAGCTCAGTTGGTAGAGTCCCGGATTGTGATTCCGGTTGTCGTGGGTTCGAGCCCCATCAGTCGCCCCAGAATTCCTACGTTAACCCTCTGAGAAATCAGGGGGTTTTTCGTTTCTAGGAATTTCTTCTCCGTCTTGTCTATCACCCCGCTTGGGTTACAAGGGTGACGTCAAGGTGACAGCCGGGTGACCGACTGCTTAGGTTCAGGTTAACACGGTCCTGCTACCGTGCACAAGTGCTCTACTTGCCTACTATTTCAAGTGTCGTGCTTCCTGTGATTTCGCCTGTATTCGCGTCGAAGTATGCGTTATTCATGCGAAGTGCTCTCTGAGCCTATCCGCGCACTAGCCGCCCCCTGTGCCCCTCTTATGGCGGGTTCTTTGCGCTTCTACTGGTTGACCATCCCCGTAATGGACAGGGGAAACCTCTCGAATATTTCCTGTTCGTTCATAAACAATCCCACTGTTTTCTGTGCCGTGGTCATTGGTCCATCCCTCGCTGAAGGGATTGCGGCTAGGGCTGGGTGAGAGCCAGTGGCCACCGCACAGGAAATACATCATGCAACTTAGCAACGAATTTGAGAATGCAATGGCAAGCCTCTATATGCCTAACTCCGGTGATGCCATTGAGGCTGTGCCTATATTTGTCCATCCCAATTTCCTGCGCAAATGGCAAGAAATACTCGCGGAAGCGGATAGGACATCGCCAGACATGCGCATCCCGAACCCGGACGATCCGTGGGAGGAGGATATTGTTCAAGTGCCCCCTAGTGCTGCGGCTCTGCAGCAAAGCTTTGCAGAGGTTCACGAGAAGGCTGCACAAGCGCTTGCGAAACAGCACGCAGGAAAATCGTCCCAAGAGATTCGGAGACTGTTTCCCGACAAACTTGGTGAAAGAATTGTTGCAATAGCACAGAGGCAAGCGTCAACGCCTAGGCAAGCATTCATAAAACGCGATCTAGCGATACGAACTGCTAATGCAGAGTTCGGAAAGGCTCTGCGCGCCGCCGGGGTTAAGTCACACCAGCACACCGTGAATGACTTTATCCATGTAATCAGCACCCAGCTAGGCCAATGGGCACTTGGGAATGCTCCAAGCGTAAGTGAGTTGTTACGTATTGCATTTCCGGATGACCTCGCGAAGGCTAAGAGCATCAGGGGCAGCACGAGGGTGAAGCGGTGGAAGGAAGCATACAGCGTGGATGCTGTGCGAAATCACCCAATGGAAATAGCTATGCGACTGACCCATGAGAAAAGCTGTATAAACGGACGACTCGCGGCCAGAAACTTCGGACAGAGCCTCAGCTTGAATGCCACCCTGTTCAAGAGTTCAGACATGATTACCAAGCTCAAAGCTTGCAAGCAGTTGCTTGTGGAACAGATACAGGCTACAAAACAACGGGAAGCCCTTGCGGATGCCGGGGCAACATCGTCGAGAGATAAGGTTCTGGCTCTGTCCGCTCAAGGTAAGAAGTCGACTGATATAGCGAAGCTGTTGGATATGTCGCGAGATACGGTGAAATCCATCATCTACCGCTCCAAGAGTCGCTGATATGGCGGGTGCAAAGGAGGGTGCAAATGCACCCGCTTTTTACGGTCGATTTCTATTACTACGTAAGTAAGTCTATAGAAACCTCGCGCCTCCTTTGGGCTGCATAAAGCATCTGCTTCACCTTTGCTTATTTGCCCCGTGCAAGCGTTTCCAAGGGCTTTCTGGCCTTCGGGGATAATCCACCCGCCCCCGGCACGAAACCCCGCTGAGAGCCTTGCAGGTGCCTTGGCGGGGTTTCCTGCTCTCCCTCCTTGTTGTCTGGATACCCCTCCCCATTTGAACGTTGCATTAGCGTTCAATTATGGATTGCTCACGCGTGGGAGTCTCCGTTCCCGTTGCTCTGCTGCACGCCCCCCCCCAGCCCCTCTTGGGGGCATCCTGAACGGCTGGGGAGCCTCCGCCCAAGGCCCACCCCTTCGCCCTGTAAAAACCGGCCAGAGCGCCTTTCAGATACCTTGGCGGGTTACCTGTTTTCGATAGTGAGTACCCCGTTGTCCTTTCTGAGATTTGGTCGGGTGTTCTCTGGGTCGGCTTCTGCAATGCAACTGAAAAGCATCTCGTTGCCAACCTGATAGCCGAAGCCATTGGTAGAGCTTTGAGAATTTCTGATCGCCACTACTTTGTTCTGTTGAGCACAAAAGTCATTTGCGGTTTTGAGACTCTGCACTGAAGCAGAGCAACTAACGCAGCCGCTCACGTGCGACGAAACCATATAGGTATCTTTGCCAGCCTGAACAATCGGCGACGACGTTTGACAAGCTGCGACTATTACAAGTGATCCAAACAAGGCTATTTTTTTCATGCTTTTACTCATTGCTATGAAAGTTTAGAACTAAAACCAATTGGTTTATTGAAGTAGCTTCTTCTTCTGAGCGTCAAACTCAGCGTCGTTGAGCAAGCCGCGCTTCTTCAAGTCTTCAAGCTTTAGCAGTTCGGAATACAAATCTTTGGCTCCGTTCTTGTCCCCTTGCTGTGGGCTTACATCATCAGGGTCTGACTTTTGGATAACGACGTTTGGGTTATGAACCATCTGTGTTCGCCGCACAGCGGGGTCATCCTTTTCAACAACCCTGAATTGGTACTCGAACGAAGCCCATTGAGCAGGCCCATTACCCATTGGCTTTTCTTTTGCTGAGATTGGGATAGCGACCTTTCCCTGACTCTCTGCAAATGCATTCGCATCTTGAATCACTCCGGCCTTTAATGCCGTTGAGCTAGCGAAAATGCCACCGTGAGCCTCGCGTGCCAGTAGATAGGTATCCGGGGAGACTTGAACAATCCCGGGGTTTGAGCAACCCGCAAGTAATGCGCCAGCGAGAAATGGCAGAACATATCTATTCATTTCGGCTCCATTAATTTATTGCTATTGACGATCTCTGTTCGCACGAAAGCGCCCGCTATCTGTTTCTATTGCGCAACCCTCGAAGGGCTTGATTATTTCATACATCATGCGCTGTTGAACGTCATAGATCATCTAATGGCAAGCTTCTTGGCAAGATCGCCAGCGTCAATGGATACGTATCGTTGAAGCATGTTCGCCGTCGCATGGCCTGAGATGCTCCGTAGCTCCAAAACGTTTAAGCCAAGCTTCGCCAGTCGGGTGAGTGCGTCGTGCCTGAGGTCATGGAATGTGAAGTCTTGAATGCCAGCCCTTGCTACTGCACGTGCATACGCTTGCTTCAATGTCTCGATAGTTACCGGGAATACGTGACCTTCAAGGCTGCGAGGTAGCGACCTCAGCATTGACTCGCAAGCAGGGGATAGCGGGATTGTGCGGCTGCCGGTTTTTCCTGAAACCTTGGCCACCTTGCGTTCGAGATCAACATCACGCCACGTGAGTGCAAGGATTTCGCCTCGCCGTGCTGCTGTCTCTAGAGCGAATACCACAACGGGCTTTATCCAAGGGCTTTGGCATTGAGCGCAGGAGCTAATCAAGGCTTGCCGCTGGGTATCGGTTAATACTCTGTCTCTGGCCTTGCTGGGGGTGGGCTTGCGAACTTGGCTAACCGGGTTGGTGTTGAGGGCAAAGCCCCAGTCGCGCACTGCCACATTAAATAGGTGGCTGAGTAGCGCGAGTTCCCTATGCACCGTTGAACCACTGACAGCCTCAAGCCGTTTGTCTCTGTACTCCGCAATCATTCGCCCGTTGATTGATCCAATTGCGTACCCCACAAGCTTGGATCGCTTGATGACTGCAATACGTAGTACTTCATTGATTGCCCCGCGCTTCTTTGGCGTGACCTCCTTTTCGTACCTGACGAGAAGATCACGGAGAGTCGTTTGCTCTACCTCTGAACGATCAGACCATTGACCAGCATCGAGAAGTCGCTCTTGATGTCTTGACCATCGCTCAGCGTCTTTCTTGAGATCGAATGTTTTTGATTGAGTTGGGTAGCCTTTGCGTTTGACGATAGCCTGCCAAGTGTTGCCGCGTTGTCTAATGGTTGCCATGGTTGCTGCCTTCGGGTGACAGCAGGGTGACAAACAAGTTAGAGTGGCGCCCCCGTACGTGGGAAATGCCTTCAGCGGCGGCTGTAGCTCAGTTGGTAGAGTCCCGGATTGTGATTCCGGTTGTCGTGGGTTCGAGCCCCATCAGTCGCCCCAGAATTCAAACCCCGCACACCGCAAGGTCTGCGGGGTTTTCTGCTTTGGAGCCTCCGTCATGAGCAATTCCGTCTTTGCCGGGCTGCAGCCGGCGATTGTCTGGCAGCATTTTGCGACGCTCTGCGCGACGCCGCGCATGTCCAAGCAGGAAGGGGCGCTGCGCCAGCAGATCCAGGCTTGGGCCGAGGCGCACGGGTTGGCGGTTACGGTAGATGCCGCGGGTAACCTGCTCCTCCGCAAACCGGCGACACCCGGTCGCGAGGCGGCGCCAGGCGTGGTTCTGCAGGCCCATCTGGACATGGTCTGCCAGAAGAATGGTGATAGCGCCCACGACTTCAGCCGTGATCCGATCGTGCCGATCCAACGTGAGGGCTGGCTGCAGGCGGTCGGCACGACGCTCGGCGCCGACAACGGCATCGGCGTCGCGCTGATTCTGGCCGCATTGGAGGACACCAGTCTGGTGCATGGTCCGCTCGAAGCGCTGCTGACGGTCGACGAGGAAGCCGGCATGGGTGGCGCTCGTGGCTTGGCGCCCGGCCTGCTGCAGGGACGGTTGATGCTCAATCTCGATACCGAGGCCTGGGGCGAGTTTTATCTCGGTTGCGCCGGCGGCCTGGATGTCGATGTGCAGCGCGAAGACGAGGGCGAGCCACTGCCGGATGGCTGGACGGTGCGGCGCATCGCCCTGCGTGGCCTGCGCGGCGGTCATTCCGGCGTCGATATCCACGAGGAACGGGGTAACGCCATCAAGTTGCTGGTCAACGTGCTGCATGACCTGGCCGGGGCGTTGCCTTATCGTCTGGTCGCTCTGCAGGGCGGGACGGCGCGCAATGCTCTGCCGCGCGAGGCCTTCGCGACGCTAGCCTTGCCCGATGCAGGCGGCCTGGGCGCCTGGCTGGAGCGCCGGCAGCGGGCATTGCGCGAATGGCTGCGCGATGTCGATGAAGGCGTGACGCTGACCGCCGAGGCGGCGCAGGCCGAGTGCGTGCTTGATCACCAGGCGCAGTTCGTCTGGCTCGCCTCGCTGCACGCGGCACCGCACGGGGTGCGGCGGATGAGCCGGCAGCTGCCGGGCGTGGTTGAAACGTCCAACAATCTGGGCATGGTCGACATCGGGCCGGCGGGCGGGCGCTGCAATTTCATGGTCCGCTCCCTGGTCGATGGTGCGGCGACGGCCCTGGCCGACGAGATCGTCAGCCTGTTCGCGCTGTCCGGCAGCGCCGCCGAAGCTTCCGGGCAGTATCCGGGCTGGCGCCCGAATCCCGATTCGGCCTTGCTGCAGACCTGTCAGGCGGTCTACCGCCGCGATTTCGCCAGCGAATCGACGGTGCAGGTGATCCATGCCGGTCTCGAATGCGGCATCATCGGGGCCAAGTATCCGGGGCTGGACATCGTCTCGTTCGGGCCGACCATCCGGGGCGCGCATGCGCCAGGCGAGGCGGTGGAGATTGCCGCGGTCGGCCGCTGCTGGGATCTGCTCAAGGCGATCCTTGGCGAACTGGCGCAACGGGAGGGTAGGGTATGAAAATCATTTGCGGACTGAGTTTGGTGCTGGCGCTGGCCGCCTGCGGTGTCGAAACCGCCGGTACGGCAGCGACGGCCGCAGCGCTGAAGAAGCAGGAGCTGGAGCAGGCGCAGCAGAATCAGCAACAGTTCCAGCAGAAACTCGATCAGGCGACGCAGCAGATGCAGCAGCGCGCCGAGCGGGCCGGCGCCGACAACTAGCTCAGCGCCCGCGCAGCGCCTCGCGCCGGGCCAGGCCGAGTTTGGTCGAGCGCTCCATCTTCTGCACGAAGGCCGGGAAATCGAGGCCGAACTTGGCGCGCAACTCCTTGGCGTAGTTGTGCAGCCAGCGCCAGCGCGGCTCGAACCAGTGTTCCTTGAAGGCATACAGCACGTGGTTGCCGTCGTCCGGCACCGAGATCACGATCACCTGGTCGTCGAAGACATGCATCGCCTCGCCGATCAGGCCGGCGTAGGTTTCCTTCTCGCCAGCCAGGTTGATGACCAGCACGCCGTTGCCGGCCAGCTTGGCGTAGGCGTTCTCGAAGAATGCCCGGTTGGCCAGGCTGGGGGCGAAGCCGGTCTTGTCGAAGGCATCCACCAGCAGCACGTCGATGCCTTTTTCGGTCTGTTCGATGTACTCCGCGCCGTCAGCCTGCAGCACCTGCAGGCGCGGGCCGTCTTCCGGCAACAGGAAGGTGTCGCGGAAGGCGATCACCTGCGGGTCGAGTTCGACGGCGGTCAGCTGCGTGCCGGGCATGCGGTGGTAGCAGAACTTGATCAGCGAGCCGCCGCCGAGGCCGATCAGCACGATGCGCTTGGGCCGCGGATGGAACAGCAGGAAGGCCATCATCTTCTGCGTGTAGCGGATGGCCAGGTCGTTCGGCGCCTTCAGCGACATCTCGCTCTGCATCAGGCGGACGTTGAAATACAGGAAGCGCGACTGGCCGTCATCGACGACGAAGGGCTTCGGGTAGCTTTCGTCGAGCAGCTGGGCGCGCAACTCGCCGGCGCGAGCCCAGGCCGGTTCGTGCAGCAGGATGGTGCCCGTCTCGTTTTCGAACGGGCTGGGCAGTTCGTAGAGCTTGCTCAAGCCAGCCGCTTATTCCGGTAAGTCGGCGGCGTGCAGCAGGAAGACGAATTCGTCGCCGGCAGCGGTGTCCAGCCAGGTGAACGGCAGCTCGGGATAGGCCTCCTCGAGCGCTGCGCGATTGTGGCCGATCTCGACCACCAGCAGGCCTTCCGGATTCAGGTGCTGCTTCGCCTGGCGCAGGATGATGCGGGTGAAGTCGAGGCCATCGTCGCCCGAGCCGAGCGCCAGTTCCGGCTCGTGCAGGTATTCCGGCGGCAGCGCGGCGACCGAATCGGCATCGACGTAGGGCGGATTGGAGATGATCAGGTCGTAGCGCTTGCCCTTGAGTTTGGCGAAGGCATCGGACTGGATCAGTTGCACGCGGTCGCCCAGGTGGTAGTCGGCGACGTTGCGCTCGGCCACCGTCAGCGCGTCCGGCGACAGGTCGACGGCATCGACCTCGGCCTCCGGGAAGGCCAGCGCGGCGAGAATCGCCAGGCAGCCGGAGCCGGTGCACAGGTCGAGGGCGGAGACCACCTCGTAGGGATTCTCCACCCACGGTGCCAGCTGTTCATCGAGCAATTCGGCGATGAAGGAACGCGGCACGATGACGCGGTCGTCGACATAGAAGCGGTGTTCGCCGAGCCAGGCTTCGTGGGTCAGGTAGGCGGCCGGCAGGCGTTCCTGGCAGCGCCGGTTGTAGATGTCGAGCAGCGCCTCGCGCTCATGGGCCAGCAGGCGGGCGTCGAGGAAAGGCTCCAGCCGGTCGAGCGGCAGGTGCAGCGTGTGCAGCGTCAGGTAGACCGCCTCGTCCCAGGCGTTGTCGCTGCCGTGGCCGAAGAACAGCTGGGCGGCGTTGAAGCGGCTGACCGCGTAACGGATGAAGTCGCGAACGGTGTGCAGTTCGGTCTTGGCGGCAGCGGTCATTTGAGCAGGATCTGTTCGAGAATGCGGTGATAGATAGCGGACAGCTTGGGCAGGGCGTCGACGGCGATGCATTCGTCGATCTTGTGGCTGGTGTTGTTGGACGGGCCGATTTCCAGCATCTGGCTGCAGATCTCGGTGATGAAGCGGCCGTCCGAGGTACCGCCGGTGGTCGATAGCTCGGTTTCAATGCCGCAGACTTCACGAATCGCTGCCGTCGCGGCATCGGCCAGCGGGCCGCGGCCGGTCAGGAAGGGGCGGGCGCCGAGCGTCCATTTGATTTCGTAGTCCAGGCCGTGCCGGTCGAGGATGGTGCACAGCCGCTGCTGCAGGCCTTCCGGCGTGCTGGCCGTGGCGAAGCGGAAATTGAACTTGATCTCGACGTGGCCGGGCACGACGTTGGTGGCGCCGGTGCCGCCGTGGATGTTGGAGATCTGCCAGGTGGTCGGCGGGAAGTACTCGTTGCCCTGATCCCACTCGGTCGCCGCCAGTTCGGCGAGTGCTGGTGCAGCCTGGTGGATCGGGTTGCGGCCCTTTTCCGGATAGGCGATGTGGCACTGGATGCCCTTGACCGTCAGCACGCCGGAAAGCGAGCCGCGGCGGCCGTTCTTGATCATGTCGCCGAGCGTATCGACCGAGGTCGGTTCGCCGATGATGCAGTAATCGAGGTGCTGGCCGCGTGCCTTCAGCGCCTCGACGACGGCGACAGTGCCGTCGGTGGCATCGCCTTCCTCGTCGGAGGTCAGCAGGAAGGCCAGCGAACCGGGATGGTCCGGATGGGCGGCGACGAAGGCTTCAACGGCGGTGACGGCGGCAGCAATCGACGATTTCATGTCGGCGGCGCCACGGCCGTAGAGCATGCCGTCGCGGATTTCCGGGGCGAACGGCGGGCTGCTCCATTTTTCCAGTGGGCCGGTCGGCACCACGTCGGTATGGCCGGCAAAGACGAACAGCGGGGCGGTTTCGCCGCGGCGGGCCCAGAGATTGGTCACGCCGTTGCGATTGATGGTTTCGATGGAAAAACCGAGCGCCTGCAGGCGCCCGGTGATGATCTCCATGCAGCCGGCGTCATCCGGCGTCACGGACGGGCACGACATGATCTGTCGCGCCAGGTCCAGAGTGGGGTCGGGCATCAGGTGGTTTCTTCTTCGGGGTCGGACAGACTGAGGGTGAATTCCTTGAACGAGGCGCCGCCGGAATTGATGCTGTCGAATTCGAGGGCGGTGTCGATCTTCTTGTCATCCTTGCCGTTGCTGGTGGTCAGCTCGGAGTTGTTGATCAGCCAGGAGAGGTTTGTCGGCGAGTCGGCATTGGCCAGCGCTTCATCCAGCGTGATGACGTTCTCGCGGAAAAGCCTGAACAGATCCTGCTCGAAGGTCTGCGATCCCGGTGCCAGCGTCTGCTCCATCGCATCCTTGATGGCCTGGACTTCGCCGCGCTCGATCAGCTCGCTGATGTGGCGGGTGTTGAGCATGATTTCGCAGGTCGGCGAACGCTTGCCGTCCGGCTTTTTGACCAGGCGTTGCGAGACGATGGCGCGCAGCGCCACCGACAGGTCGAGGAACAGGGCCGGCCGGTTCTCCAGCGGGAAGAAGCTGATGATGCGGTTCAGCGCGTGGTAGGAGTTGTTGGCGTGCAGCGTGGCCAGGCACAGGTGGCCGGTCTGGGCGTAGGCGATGGCCGCCTGCATGGTTTCCTTGTCGCGGATTTCGCCGATCAGGATGCAGTCCGGGGCCTGGCGCATGGCATTCTTTAGTGCCGACTGCCAGTCCATCGTGTCCATGCCGATTTCGCGCTGGTTGACGATCGATTTCTTGTGCTTGAACAGGAATTCGATCGGATCCTCGACGGTCAGG
>PHCU01000160.1 GCA_002842345.1 Betaproteobacteria bacterium HGW-Betaproteobacteria-12
CCAGCTGTTGAATCAGGTTCATGTGAGATCCTTTAACTTTATAAACACTTACTCACCGCATTGCTCCTCTCCGGAAATTTCCGTGAGTAGTTGCGCTTCTTCCGCACTCAACGTGCGGTGCGCCAGTAAATCCGGCCGGCGCTTCCGGGTTCGTGCCAGCGACTGTTTCAGTCGCCAGCGGCGAATTTTTTTGTGGTTCCCGGACAGCAACACTTCCGGCACCGCCTGGCCCGCGTAAACCTCGGGCCGGGTGTAGTGCGGACAATCCAGCAAACCACCGACAAACGAATCTTCCACCGCCGAAGCGGCATCTCCGAGCACGCCCGGCAACTGGCGGACGACGGCATCGATCAAGACCATCGCCGGCAACTCGCCACCGGACAGCACAAAATCCCCGATCGATATTTCTTCATCGACACAGCGCTCGATCAAACGCTCGTCAATTCCTTCATAACGACCGCAGAGAAGGATCAGCCCCTCCTCACCAGTCGCCAGCTGCATCACCCGTTCATGGGTCAGCGGTGCGCCCTGCGGCGAGAGGTAGATGACCCGGCTCTTCGCCAGCCCCGCCTCGCGCTGCTGCGCCTTGGCCGCGGCAATCGCCTGCTCCAGCGGCCCCGGCTGCATTACCATGCCCGGCCCGCCACCAAAGGGACGATCATCGACCCGGCGCCAGGCATTCTCGGCGAAATCCCGCGGGTTCCAGCCCTGCCACACCCAACGCTGCTCTTCCAGCGCCCGACGGGTAATACCACTATGCGTCACGGCGGCGAACATCTCCGGGAAGATGCTCACGCAGTCGAACCGGATCACCAGTCGCTGCCCCACTCCACGCGGATCAATCCCGCTTCCTTCTCGACCGTCAGAACCACTGCCGAAACGAACGGCAGGAGTCGCTCGGTTTCATCATCGGCAACCACCCGCAGGACAGCATTGGCACCGGTCTCGATCAGACCGGCCACCTTGCCCAAGCGTTCGTCGGCCGTATTGACGACCGCCAGGCCAATCAGATCGGCCCAGTAAAACTCGTCCTTGTCGACCTTCGGCAAGGCATTGCGCGGCGCACCGACCAATAGCCCCTTTGCCGCTTCAGCCGCCGTGCGGTCGCCAATGCCCTCAAGCAGGACGACGACGCCGTTGCCATGAGGCTTCAAGCCATTCAGCTTGCATTCACGCCATGACTCGCCTTCGCGAGCAACCCACCAGACGGGCATTCTCGCCCAGGCCAGCGGATCATCGCCAAAAGGATGCAACCAAAGCCAGCCCTGAATGCCGTAGGGGTCGGCCAGCCGCCCCAGAACGACGATTTCGTTGCCGGACAAGGGAAAAACTTAGGCCGCCGGCTGGGCAGCGCTTTGCTTGACCAGACGGGCGACGGTCGGCGACAGTTGGGCGCCGTTCTTCTGCCAGTAGGCCAGACGGTCAACGGAAATGCGCAGCACTTCGGCATTGCCGGAGGCGACCGGATTGTAGAAACCGATACGCTCGACGAAACGGCCGTCGCGACGGTTGCGGGAATCGGTGACAACCAGGTTGTAGAACGGGCGCTTCTTGGCGCCACCACGGGCAAGACGGATAACAACCATGAGATTACTTTCCTAGCTGGAAAAAAGACCGGGCATTATATCGCTTTAGCGCGGAAAAACAAGCCACTTGGCCGGCGCCCGCGATCCCGCCGCCTGCCAGCCCACACGGCAACAAAAAAGCCATTGGCGCGGACCACCGTGCCCGTTGGCGGGAGGCAATTATTTGCTATCCTGCCCTTCCGATGAGCGCCACTCCCACCCCCACTCCCGCTACCGAAGCCAGCATCCGGACCATCCTCGAATGGCTGACCAAGGCACACGACCGCCATGGCAGCGACGACGCCGACCAGCTTTACCGGCAATTGCTGACTCTGCGCGACACGCCGTTGCCGATTTCCCAGCGCCTCAAGCTGCTTGATCTGCTGTTTGCCCACGCCGAACGCATCCTCCGTGCCGACTTGCCCGGCTTCCAGGAAATCTCGCTACCGGTGTCGCGCAAGGTACGGCAACGCGTCAAGGTGCTGATCGACCTGCTGGAAATCCTCACCCAGGATTATTTCAATTCTCTCGCCGAATTGTTCGATCCGGAAGGCGGCAATACCTTGCGTGCCCCCCATGCTTCGCTGCTGCGAGCGATGCAGGGCATCGCCTGGCAGATCCGCATCGACTACCTCGTTGCCTCGCCGACCAGTATTGGACTGTGGCAACAATTGCACGCGGCTTATCGTACAGCCCGTCGCCTCGGCCTGGAAAACTTTCCCGGACCGCGCGGCGGCGCCGGCGTCCAGCGTGCCTACACCGATATCCTGCTGGCAGCCATTGCGCAACCGGCCTCGTTCTCGGCAACCGAACTGGAATTCATCAGCCGTTATATCGAATCCAGTTCGATTCGCATCGAACTGCAGGAAACGCCCCCAGAGCAGGCGACAGCGATCTTCTGGATCGATCTCGACCGCGATTTTCCCGCCCACGCGCTAGTCCGTCGGGTTCCCGGTGCCGACTCGCAGCCACTGTACTTCGCCTGTGACGAGATCGCCGCCAAGGCCCGGCAGCATCACGGCGAACTGGCAGGCGGCGTTGCGGCCGAGTCGCTCGGCCTGCCGGCCTTTGCCGACACACGCGCCGGCCGTGGCGTACTGCTACGTCTGGCCAACCTATGGGGCCAACCGACCAAGCGCCGCTTTCCCCGGCGGCGACAATCCTACCGGGCCAACCTGTGCCTCGGCCTGGAAACACTGTGGCACCTGCTGAAGACACCGGGCACCCCAGTGCCGTTGAGCGAATGGATGGTCACCAACGAGAGCCCCGATGGCTACGCCCTGATGCATGTCAGCGGCGATACCGACGAGTTGCGCATCGGCGACGTGGTCGCCTTGCAGGCACTGGGTGAAGCAGACAAAGGCGGCGACGCCTCATGGCACATCTGCATTATCCGCTGGGCCATCTCGGAAAACCCGGAACATGTCGAACTCGGCTTGCAACTGATCGCCGTACGCGCCATCGCCGCCGAAGTCGCCCAGCCTTACGAACTCCCCGCTGGACGGGTAAGCGCATTGATTTTGCCGCAGACACCACCGTTGCGACCGCTCGAGTCCCTGCTCGTCGCCGCGGGGAAGCTGCAGAGCAGCGAAGAGCGCCTGGTGCTGCTGGTCGAATCGGACAACCTGCTGGTGCGCGAGGTCCGCACAGAGCATCTCGACGAACAGACCAGCAGCATCGAACTGTTCAGTTTTTCGCCGGAAGATTCAGCCTAGCGGCAAGCAGGCCGCCGAACAGCACAATGGCCCAGGACAGGTGGAGCCAGATGAGAAAGATCGGGATGGCGGCCAGCGCCCCGTAGATGCTTTTGAACAAGCCCGAACCGGCTAGATAGAGTTCGAACAGCTTCTGCATTCCGGCAACCGCCATGGCGGCGAAGACACCGCCGGCCAGCGCGGCGCGACGGGCGACCCGGGTATTGGGCACGGCATAGTAGAGAAAGGCGAAGAAGAGGCCGAGCACGAACACCGATACCCCTTTCGACAACGAAGCCCTGACCCATGCCGGCTCATCCAGCATACCCAGCGAGGCACTGACCGCCAGGGAAATGGCATAGGCAACCGCCCCGAGAATAAATGGCCACACAGCCATTACGAAGGCATAGAGAGCGAGGCGCGCGGCTAGCGGCCGCGCCTCGACGCGCCACAGGTGGTTGAAGGTTCGCTCGATGGTGTGCATCAGCAGAATGGCTGTGAGGCCAAGCAGCAGCAGGCCGATGACCGTCAGTTGTTGGGCCTTCTGGGAAAATCGGCCCAGCCCGCCGGCAATGGTGCCAGCCGTTCCGCTGGGCAGCAGTGCCTCGCGGAGCACGGGTTGCAACCGGCCAAGCAGCAGATCGAAATACGGAATCGTGTCGGCCACCGCCAGGATGACTGTTACCAGCGGCACCAGTGCCAGCAGCGTGGTGAACGCCAGCGCCGCACTCGCCTGCAGCATGTTCTCGCTGAAAAAGCGACTGAGGATCCCGTCAGCCGAGGTGGCTGGCCGGCGATTGCGACGATGGCGGGAACGGGTCTGCATGGGTCCGTATAATAGCCGACCATGCAAGACATCCTCGTCCTCTACTACAGCCACCGCGGCTCGGTCCGCGCCTTGGCCGAACGCATCGCCCGCGGCATCGAATCGGTGCCCGGCCTGCAGGCCCGCCTGCGTACCGTACCTCGGGTATCCACAGTCTGCGAAGCAAGCGCCCCATCCATCCCAGATAGCGGCGCACCCTACGTCGAAGCTGTCGACCTGGCTGAATGCGCCGGCCTGGCACTCGGTAGCCCGGTCCGTTTCGGCAACATGGCGGCGCCGATGAAGTATTTCCTCGACGGCACCATCGCCGAATGGCACAACGGCACCCTGGCCGGCAAGCCGGCTTGCGTGTTCACCGCCAGCGCCAGTCCGCATGGCGGCAACGAAGGCACGCTGCTGTCGATGATGCTGCCGCTGCTGCATCACGGCATGCTGCTGATGGGCTTGCCCTTCACCGAATCGGAACTGAACAGCACCACCGGCGGCGGCACGCCCTACGGCCCCAGCCGCGTCTCCGGCAGCGCCGGCAATCCGCAATTGAGCGATAGCGAAAGCCGCTTGGCCTTCGCCCAGGGGCGGCGCCTGGCACTGCTTGTCCAGAAACTGGGGCCAGCATGAGCGCCTCCCGCTGGCAGATGCTGACCAGTGTCAGCCTGATCGCCCTGATTTTCCTGTGCCTGGCCTGGGAAGGCTGGCTGGCACCACTGCGTCCCGGCGGCTCGTGGCTGACCCTGAAGGCGGCCGTGCTGCTGCTGCCGCTGTTCGGCATCCTGCGCGGCAAGCGCTATACCTACAAGTGGCTGTCGCTGCTGATCCAGTTCTACCTGCTCGAAGGCCTGACCCGCGCCACCAGCGAGGGCGGCCTGGCGCAGTTGCTGGCGATCGGCGAAACGCTGCTGGCGACGATCATTTTCACCGGCGCCATCCTGTACATCCGGACGACGCGGTTGCCGCCCGAAAAAAAAGCCGCCGAGCAAAGCTGAGGCGGCCTGGGCAACGACAGGGCGATCAGATGTCGCCCTGGGCGCGCACCTTGTCCAGCGTCGAATGCAGCTTGTTCAGCGCATTCAGGTAGGAGCGCGCCGAAGCGATGACGATATCGGTGTCGGCGCCATTGCCATTGACGATACGCCCGGCCTTGGCCAGCCGCGTCGTCACTTCGCCCTGAGCATCGGTACCGGTGGTGATGGCATTGACCGAATAAAGCATCAGTTCGGCGCCGCTCCCAGCAATGCGTTCGATGGCCTTGAAGGTAGCATCGACCGGACCGCCCCCCTCGGCCTGTGCCTTGTGCTCGACGCCGCCGACATTGAGGATCACCGTGGCCTGCGGCATCTCGCCGGTTTCCGAGCAGACGTGCGAATAAACGAGCTTGTAGTGCTCATGCTCGGGCTCGACCACCTCCTCGGAGACCAGCGCATGCAGGTCTTCGTCGAAAATCTCGTGCTTCTTGTCAGCCAGATCCTTGAAGCGGGCAAAGGCAGCGTTCAGCGTTTCATCGCTCGCCAGCTCGATGCCCAGCTCCTGCAGCCGGCTCTTGAAGGCATTGCGCCCGGAATGCTTGCCGAGCACCAGCTTGTTCTGCGACCAGCCAACATCCTCGGCGCGCATGATTTCGTAAGTTTCTCGATGTTTCAGCACGCCATCCTGATGAATACCTGACTCGTGCGCGAAGGCATTGGCGCCGACCACGGCCTTGTTCGGCTGCACCGGATAGCCGGTGATCTGCGACACCAGCTTCGACGCCGGCACAATCTGCGTGGCATCGATACGCGTCTCGACCGGAAAAACGTCGGCGCGCGTGCGCACGGCCATGACAATTTCCTCCAGTGCGGCATTGCCGGCCCGTTCGCCAAGACCGTTAATCGTACATTCGACCTGCCGGGCGCCAGCCAGCACCGCAGCCAGAGAATTGGCGACAGCCAGACCAAGGTCGTTGTGGCAGTGCACAGACCACACCACGTTGTCGGCATTGGGCACGCGTTCGATCAGTTGCTGCAGCGTTGCCGCGTATTGCGCGGGAATGTTGTAGCCGACGGTGTCGGGCACGTTGATCGTCGTCGCCCCGGCCTTGATCACTGCGTCGAAGATGCGGCAGAGAAAATCGATGTCCGAACGCCCGGCATCCTCGGCGGAAAACTCGATATCGTCGGTGTACTCACGCGCCCAGCCGATGGACTTGACCGCCTGCTCGACGACCTGATCGGGCGTCATGCGCAGCTTCTTCTCCATGTGGATCGGCGAAGTCGCGATAAAAGTATGGATGCGGCCCGAACTGGCCGGCTTGATCGCCTCGCCAGAACGGCGGATATCGTTTTCGTTGGCCCGCGCCAAGGAACACACGGTCGACTCCTTGATCACCTGGGCAATCGCCTGGATAGCGTCGAAATCGCCCGGCGAAGCGGCGGCAAAACCAGCCTCGATGACGTCCACGCGCATCTTCTCCAGCTGCCGGGCGACGCGAATCTTCTCTTCCTTGGTCATCGAAGCACCCGGACTCTGTTCGCCGTCGCGCAGGGTGGTATCAAAAATGACAAGATGCTGTTTGCTCATGGGCTGCTCCGGAAACTCACAAAGCCTTGCGCTTGGCCAGGCCGATGGCCGCCTGCACGTAGCCTGACAGGCCATAGACGACGAAGAAGGCGAACAGGGCGATTTCCGGGCTATAGGCAACCAACGCGAACCCCAGCGCAATCGCGGCGATGACGAAGAAAGGCACGCTCTTCTTCAGGTTTATGTCCTTGAAGCTGTAGTAGCGGATATTGGAGATCATCGTCACGCCGGCAAAAATGGTCAGCACGCAGGCCAGCCAGCGGACGTCGCTGCCCGGCACTTCGGCGACGATCATCACCCAGACCAGACCGGCGACCAGCGCTGCCGCCGCCGGCGACGGCAGGCCCTGGAAGAAGCGCTTGTCCATGACTTCCAGCGTGGTGTTGAAGCGCGCCAGGCGCAAGGCGGCGCCGGCACAGTAAATGAAGGCGGCGATCCAGCCGAGGCGGCCGAGGTCGCGCAGCGCCCATTCGTACATCACCAGGGCCGGTGCGGCGCCGAAGCTGACCATGTCGGACAGCGAATCGTATTCGGCCCCGAAGGCCGACTGGGTATTGGTCAGACGAGCGACCCGACCGTCCAGCCCGTCGAGCACCATGGCGATGAAGATAGCCATCGCCGCCCGTTCGAAATCGCCCTGCATGGCCTGGACGATGGCGAAGAAGCCGGCGAACAGCGCCGCCGTCGTAAACAGGTTGGGCAGGATATAAATACCGCGCCGCTTCACTTCCGGGTTGAACAGGGACTTACGGGGCTTGAGTTCGGTCATTGGCTAGAGGATTCATCCAAAACGGTGCAAGGATACACCCAACCCTGAAACAACTTGGGCGGTGCAGATAACCACACCGCCCAAGGCGAAGACGAGGCCAGGCGCGAGCAATGCCGCCCCGTCGGATTGGCGACTAGCCGATCAGTTCTTGGACTGGTCGACCAGCTTGTTCTTCTTGATCCACGGCATCATGTCGCGCAGCTGGCCGCCGACCGTCTCGATCGGATGCACGGCGTTCAGGCGGCGACGGGCCGTCATCGACGGATAGTTGGTCTTGCCTTCCTGGATGAACATCTTGGCGTATTCGCCGGACTGGATGCGCTTCAGGGCATTGCGCATGGCGACACGCGACTGCTCGTTGATGACTTCGGTGCCGGTCACGTACTCGCCGTATTCGGCGTTGTTCGAGATCGAGTAGTTCATGTTGGCGATGCCGCCTTCGTACATCAGGTCGACGATCAGTTTCAGCTCGTGCAGGCACTCGAAGTAGGCCATTTCCGGGGCGTAGCCGGCTTCGGTCAGGGTCTCGAAGCCCATCTTGACCAGTTCGACGGCGCCGCCGCACAGAACAGCCTGCTCACCGAACAGGTCGGTTTCAGTTTCTTCGCGGAAGTTGGTCTCGATGACGCCACCCTTGGTGCCGCCGTTGGCAGCCGCGTAGGACAGGGCGATGTCCTTGGCCTTCTTGGTAACGTCCTGATAGACAGCGATCAGGGACGGCACGCCGCCACCCTTGAGGTACTCGGAACGCACGGTGTGGCCGGGGCCCTTCGGGGCGACCATGATCACGTCCACGTCGGCGCGCGGCACAACCTGGTTGTAATGCACGTTGAAGCCGTGCGCGAAGGCCAGCGCAGCGCCCTTCTTCAGATTCGGCGCAACTTCCTCGTTGTACACCTGCGGAATGTTCTCGTCCGGCAGCAGCATCATGACGACGTCGGCGCCCTTGACCGCCTTGGCGATCTCTTCGACCTTCAGGCCGGCGGCTTCGGCCTTCTTCCAAGAAGCGCCATCCTTGCGCAGGCCGACCGTGACCTTGACGCCGGAATCCTTAAGGTTCTGGGCGTGGGCATGGCCCTGCGAGCCGTAACCAACGATGGTGACCTTCTTGCCCTTGATCAGGGAGAGATCGGCGTCCTTGTCGTAATAAACTTTCATGAAACCCTCTTAATTAGCAGATAGTCAGACTTTGAGAATGCGGTCGCCGCGGCCCACGCCGCAAACGCCGGTACGAACCGTTTCGAGAATCAGACCGGCGTCGAGCGCGGCGATGAACGAATCGAGCTTGGAACTGGCACCGGTCAACTCGATGACGTAGGTCGTTTCGGTGACGTCGATGATGCGGCCGCGGAAAATATCGGCCATCCGCTTCATCTCTTCGCGGTCCTTGCCGGTGGCGCGAACCTTGATCAGCATCAGTTCGCGCTCGACGTGAGGGGCTTCGGAGAGATCAACCACCTTGACGACATCAACCAGCTTATTGAGCTGCTTGGTGATCTGCTCGAGCACGTCGTCCGAGCCCCAGGTCAGGATGGTCATCCGCGACAGCGAGGGATCTTCCGTCGGTGCCACGGTCAGCGATTCGATGTTGTAGCCACGGGCGGAGAACAGCCCGGCCACGCGGGACAGCGCGCCCGATTCGTTTTCGATCAGGATGGAAATGATGTGTCGCATAGTTTTTTCCTTCCCCGCTTAAAGTTCTTCGGCGAGGATCATTTCGGTCAGCCCCTTGCCGGCGGCGACCATCGGGAAGACGTTGGCGGCCGGGTCGATGATGAAGTCCATGAAGACCAGATCGTCCTTGTGCTCGGTGAAGGCCTTGCGCAGCGCCGGCTCGACATCTTCCGGCCGCTCGATCTTCATGCCGACGTGGCCGTAGGCCTCGGCCAGCTTGACGAAGTCGGGCAGCGAGGTGACGTAGGACTGGGAATAGCGCTTGGAATAGAACATCTCCTGCCACTGACGGACCATGCCGAGCATGCCGTTGTTCAGGTTGATGATCTTGATCGGGAAGCCGTACTGCTTGCAGGTCGACATTTCCTGGATGCACATCTGGATCGAG
>PHCU01000013.1 GCA_002842345.1 Betaproteobacteria bacterium HGW-Betaproteobacteria-12
TTCATCGTCATTCTCGCTAGGTCGGGTTGTTCAGACGGCCATTGCCGTAAGTCCCTGCAGGCGTCCGACTGTAACCTGCACGGCTTTGATGAATTGTTCGATATCGCCGGCGCTGTTGCCGGCACCAAGGCTAACGCGCACCGCGCCGCGGGCAAACTCCGGCGTCACGCCCATCGCCCGCAACACATGCGACGGCTCCGGATTGGCGCTGGAACAAGCGGCACCGCTGGCCACGGCAAAACCTTCACGGTCCAGCTTGCCGACCAGCGTTTCGCCATCGATATCGGCAAAGGCGAAGTAGCTGGTATTCGGCAGCCGCTCGGCCTCCGCCGCGAAGATGCGGGCGCCGAGCCCGACCAGACCGGACTCCAGGCGCCGCTGCATGGCCCGCAGATGTCCCGCCTGTTCGGCAAGGCGTTGTGCCGCAAGTTCCGCAGCGACGCCGAAACCGACGATGGCCGGGACGTTTTCCGTGCCTGAACGCAGGCCGCGTTCATGACCGCCGCCTGCAATCTGCGGCTGCAGCTCGACGCGCTTGTCGAGGACCAGTGCCGCCGCACCCTTCGGGCCGTTGATCTTGTGCGCCGACAGCGTCAGCGCATGCACGCCGGCCGCGTTCAGCGCACGAAAATCGACCGGCAGCTTGCCGAAGGCTTGCACCGCATCGCTGTGGAACCAGGCACCGGTAGCTCGCGCTGCCGCCGCCAGGGTCGCGACATCCTGGACGACGCCGGTTTCATTGTTGGCGAGCATCACCGAGACCAGGGCCGGTTTGGCTTGCAGGGCCTGCAGATAATCCTCGCGCTCGATGCGGCCGGCGTCATCGACGGCGATTTCCCGCAGCGTCCAGCCTTGGCGGGCCAGTTGCGCCACCGGCTTGAGGATGCAGGGATGCTCGATGGCGCTGACGGCGATAACACCAGCCTTGCGACTGGCCGCCGCGCCCTTGACGAACAGGTTGTTGGCTTCGCTGCCGCCGCTGGTAAACACCACTTCGGTCGGATGCGCGCCGATGGCGGCGGCCACCTTCTGGCGCGCCTCGTCGATCGCCTGGCGGGCCCGCCGCCCATACTCGTGCCGGCTCGACGCATTGCCGCACATGGCTTCGAGCCAGGGCAGCATGGCCGCCAGCACGGCCGGATCAAGCGGCGTGGTGGCGTTATGGTCGAGATAGACGGGCTGGAACATGGCGATCAGACGGCCGCGATGGCCTTTTCCCGGCCGCCGCGCAGGCGCGTTTGCGGTTCCCGGCGCTTGTCTTCGAGAACGGCAGCCGGCGGGGCGCTCACCTTGAGCTTCTGGCGGTCGACCAGTTCGCCCAGCGTCACCGAGGCCAGGTAGTCGTACATCTTGGAATTGAGCGTAGACCAGAGATCGTGGGTCATGCAGCGGTGCTCGTCGTGGCAGTTCTCGCGGCCACCGCACTGGGTGGCGTCGAGTTGCTCGTCGACAGCACGGATGATGTCGGCCACCGTCACCTGGCTCAGCGGCCGGGCAATGCAATAGCCACCACCGGGGCCGCGCACGCTGTCGACCAGATTGAAACGGCGCAGCTTGCCGAACAACTGTTCGAGATAAGAAAGAGAAATCTTCTGCCGCTCACTGACACTAGCCAGCGCAACCGGCCCGTCTTCCCCGCGTAGGGCGAGATCAATCATGGCGGTTACGGCGAAACGCCCTTTGGTAGTCAATCGCATTGCTTTACTCCGGCTAATAACCCAGTTGTTCTGTCAACTATACTTAAACCAGACAAAATCAGTCAACTATCTTGCTCAGGTATTGCGGATCGAAACTATCGGCGGCCTTCACCTCTTCGTCGCACTTGACACCCTGGGCATCCAGTTCGCGCAGCAGCGACTCGAGACGGCGGTCGGTTTCGGCGGCATGGTCGAGCAGGCCATGGATGGCCTTGGCCAGCGGATCGTCCTGGTCACCGGCGACGGCGTAGGCGGAGAAGCCCATTTTTTCCGCCTGCGCCTCGCGTTGCCGTCCCTGCTCGGAGTGGTCGATGACGCGTGCCGGGTTGCCGACGGCGGTCGCCCCGGCCGGCACCGCCTTGGTGACGACGGCGTTGGAACCGACCTTGGCCCCGGCAGCGATGGTGATCGGACCGAGCACCATGGCCCCGGCACCGATGACCACGCCGTTCTCCAGCGTCGGATGGCGCTTGCCCTTGTTCCAGGATGTGCCGCCCAGGGTCACCCCGTGATAGAGCGTGACGTCGTCGCGAATCTCGGCTGTTTCCCCGATGACCACGCCCATGCCGTGATCGATGAAAAAGCGCCGGCCGATCTGTGCTGCCGGGTGGATCTCGATACCGGTCAGGAAGCGCGAAAAATAGCCGACGAAGCGCGCCATCCAGCGCAGGCGATGCCCCCACAGCCAGTGCGCCAGGCGATGCAGGATCAGGGCATGGATGCCCGGGTAGCAGGTCAGCACCTCCCAGAACGAACGCGCCGCCGGATCGCGGTCGAAAACCGCACGGATATCCTCGCTCAACAGCCGGAACATGTAGCCGCTTCTCCCTTTCAGAAAGATGGGAATTCTAAAAAACTTGACTGAATTTGTCAGCTATTTTCCGGAAAAGTGCCTAAGCGAACTGATTTATAATCGCCAACCGCTGCCCTCCCCCGCCCCGAACCCATGTCGAAGCGTCTGCTCCCCCTCGTCGCCGCCAGCTTTCTGTTTCTTGGCGGCTGCGCCACGCCGCCGCCGGTAGCCGAGGACAACACGCGGGGCAGCTACCGTCACACGGAAAATTACCTGAACTGGCTGATCGACCGGGAGATGGCGGAAAACGACATAACCGGCATCAGCATCGCCCTGGTCGATGACCAACAGGTCATCTGGCAACAGGGCTTCGGTCACGCCGATCTCGAACAAGGCATTCCGGCCACACCGGAAACCATTTACCGCGCCGGCTCGATCGCCAAGGTGTTCACCGCCGCCGCCACCATGCAACTGGCCGAACGCGGGCGCCTCGACATTGACCGGCCGCTGACCGAAGCCCTGCCCGAGTTTTCGATCAAGACCCGCTTCCCGAAGGCCGGGCCGGTCACCCCGCGCAATGTGATGACCCACCATTCAGGCCTGCCGTCGAATTTCCTGCGCGGCATGTTTGTGCGCGATCCGGGGCGCTTCGAGACCGTCATCGAAGGCCTGCGCGACCAGTACCTGAGCTTCCCGCCCGACTACGTGTTTTCCTATTCCAATGTCGGCATGGCCTTGCTCGGCGCCTCCGTGCAGCAAATCAGCGGCGAACCGTTCGACCGCTACATGGAGCACAACTTCTTCCAGCCGCTCGGCATGACCAGCAGCAGCTTCGCCGCCCGCGCGGTGGCCAAGGCCTACGACCAGCACAAGGAAATCGAGGTGTTCTCGCTGCGCGACATGCCGGCCGCCAATCTGCTGAGCAATGTCGTCGACCTCAGCCAGTTCCTCAAGATGCAGTTCGCCGACGGCCGTGCCGGCAATCGCCAGCTGCTCTCGCCGGCCAGCGTTCGCGAGATGGTGCGGGTGCAGAATGCCGGTTTTCCGCTGACTTTCGAGCAGTACGTCGGGCTCGGCTGGATGCTCAGCGGCATCGAGGTGCCCGGCGGCGGCGTAGTGGCCAGCCACGGGGGTTCGCTGCCCGATTCGCACAGCATGATGGCCATGTTGCCCGAGCACAAACTGGGGGTCGTCGTGCTCTCCAACTCGACGACTTCGCACGCTTCGGTGAGCAAGATCGCCACCGAGGCCCTACGTCTGATGCTGGCAGCCAAGACCGGCATCCGGCCGCAGGCGAAAGCCATCGTCCGCGCTCCCGAGCGCGAGCCGAGCCCCGAGGAACTGCGCCTGTTCAACGGTCACTTCGACACCCTGGTCGGCCTAGCCAAGGTGTCCACCGCCTCCGGCAAGATCGATGTCGAGGCGGTTGGCCATCATTTCCGCCTGGTGCCGCACGAGGACGGGCTGCTCAGCCTGAAGTACAAGCTGCTCGGCCTGCTACCGGTGCGCGTCGGCGCCTTCGACGACATCCGCCTGTCGCTGGTCCGTATCGGCGGCCGGCAGATCATCGTCGGCCGCATCGGCAACGAATCGCTGATGTTCGGCGAAAAGTTGCAGCAGACCGACATCCCGGAAAATTTCCTGCAGCGTATTGGCCACTACGAGATCATCGACAAGATCGATGGACCGGCGCCGAATCACATCGTCCTCAAGGAAGACGACGGTCTGCTGGTCGGCGAAGTGCGTTTCCCGGAACGGCCGGAGCTGCTGCTGCGCATCGGTTTCCAGCCGGTATCCGAGAGCGAGGCGGTAACCGCCGGCCTGGGTAGCGGTCGCGGCGACACGCTGCGCCTGTACAACGAAAACAACGAAGAGCGCCTGGGCTTCTCCGGCTACCAGCTGCGCAAGAAACTGAACTGACCCATGACGCCCCTGCACCAGGAACTAAAAGCCTTCATCGTCGCCACGATGAACCTCGAAGACATCGCCGCCGATGACATCGCCGACGACCAACTGCTGTTCGCCGAGGACGGTCTGGGCCTCGACTCGATCGATGCCCTCGAACTGGTGCTGGCGCTGAAGAAAACCTACGGGGTCGTGATCGAAGCCAATGACGAGAAGAGTCGGCAGCACCTGCGCTCGGTCAATAGCCTGGCCAATCTGATCGAAGCCCATCGCCGCCAGACTGGCTGAGTTGCCACCGGCCTGGCGCGCCATCGACCGCCAGCCCAGGATTTGCCGGAACACGGCGAAAAAAGGAATCGCCCGACACGCAGCGCTGTGTGCCGGGCGATTTTTTCTGTCGACCTGGGAGGGTGCCGAAAGAAACGATCGGGGATGCTTCCACCCCCTGCTCCGGAAACGCCAAGGCTCCCGGTAGCGTTTGTCTCTGGAGCCAGTCCGCTCAGTTGAGTTTCGGTGGCGTGCTGGACAGCGACTTCTTCATCTCTTCATTCATGTGTCGGACAGCGTAGCGTGCGATGTAGATCACCATCACGATCATGAAGAGAATGGTGGCCAGGCTGAGCAGGCCGATATCTGACGTAAACAGTAGTTCCCATGCCATGACTATTCTCCGGTTACCGTCGAAATTGCGGAATTGACAAAACTGCCCGCATGTCATCGCAATATGCATGCCTGTTAATCAACTGACTTTGTTTTTCGACGGCGATCGGCTGGACAGGCCTCTACCAGGCGCCGCGAACCCACCCATGGACCAACCCAAGTCCCATCGGGCTTGTTGCTGCCGCCATAATTGACAGCGGCGCCGTGTTTTTTGTGTCAAAAACGTCACGAATTCGCTGGGTAGTCGGCCACTTTCGCCTCGGCCAGTGCCAGACACAGTCGCTGAACCAGTTCAGGAATACGCTCCGCCTCCGCCATCCCATAGCCCAGCACCAGGCCGTTATCGCCCCGAGCATCGGCAAAATAGGAACTCAGCGCCCGAACCGCCAGGCCATGTCGTGCCGCCGCCGCCACCAGTGTGCGATCCGGCGCCGCCGCCGGCAGGCGCACGGTCAGATGCAAGCCGGCCTCGCCCCCGAGGATGGCGCACGGCTCAGCCAAACCGTCGAGTAAGGCCTGACGCAATACCTGCTGGCGCTGACGATAACGCGGCGCCATGCGCTGAATATGGCGCGTCAATCGACCACTGTCGATAAAGCGCGCCAGCGCACGTTGTTCGACGGCCTGCCCGCCACGGTAAAGCGCCGCAATGGCTGCCCCAAAGGCCTCGGTGGCCCAGCGCGGAACGACCATGTAAGCGATGCGCAGGCCCGGATAGAGCAGCTTGCTGAAAGTCCCGACGTAGATGACCGGTGCGTCCGGGCAAAGCCCTTGCATCGCCGGCAGCGGACGCCCGCCCGGTCGGGCATGGTGGAAATCGCTGTCGTAGTCATCCTCGATCAGCCAGTTGGCGCCGGGTTTCAGCTGATTGAGGAAAGCCAGGCGACGCTCCAGACTGAGCACGCTGCCCAGCGGATACTGGTGCGACGGCGTCAGGTACAGCAGGCGTGGCGGCTTGTCGCGCCAGAGGGCATCCGGCGGCGCCATGCCGGCGGCGTCGACCGGCACATCGACGACCTCCAGCCCGGCCGCCAGCATGGTATTGCGCGCCGCCTGATAGCACGGATTCTCCAGCCAGACGCGATCGCCGGGGTCGGCCAGCAGGCGGGCACAGGCATCGAGCGCCAGCTGCCCGCCGGCGACGATGAATATCTGTTCGGGGAGGCAAACCACGCCGCGGCGGACCCGCAGAAAAGTCGCCAGCGAACGGCGCAGCGCCGGCTCGCCGCCGGGTTCGGCATAGGCCAGCTGACGGGCGCTGACTTCGCGCCAGGCCTGCTGCAGAAAGCGCGACCAGACGGGCCAGGGAAAGGCGTTCAGATCGGCAACACCGGGGGCAAAGGGCAGGAGCTCCTCGGGCAAGCGGCTGCCTGCCAGACCGACCGCCCGTCGTGACAGGATATCTCCGGGCACGGCCGTCACTGGCGCCGCAGCAGCAGGCGAAGGCAGGCTGGCGACGTGCGTGCCGCCGCGATCGGCCACCAGGAAACCTTCGCTGAGCAGTTGCTGGTAGGCGAACAGCACGCCATTGCGGGCCATCCGGCAATCCTTCGCCAGTTGCCGCGAGCCGGGCAGGCGCCAGCCGGCACTCAGCCGCCCGTCGAGGATGGCGCTGCGCAGCAGGCGATACAGGCGCTGCTGGCGGGCCTCGCCGGGCAGCAGGGGGTGATGCAGGGCGGCGAGAATGAGATCGAGCGCCATCTGGCTCCATACTTTTGCAATTATGTGGCTCCATTGATGGTGCCACAGTGGCCTTATGCTGGCCTGACTTTCACGGAGGAAACATGAAACAGTCCCCCCCCAGCGCCCGCACGACCCTGCGCCGCATGCCGCAGCGCGGCCATTACGACACTGCCAGCATCGCCGCCATCGTCGATGCCACCCTGATCTGCCAGATCGCCTTCCACGACGGCGACAGCGTGCATTGCCTGCCGACGGCCTGCTGGCGCATCGGCGATGATCTGTATATCCATGGGGCGAACAATTCGCGGCTGACCCGGACACTGCTGGAGGTCGAATCCGCTGTTTGTATCGCCCATGTCGATGGGCTGGTGCTCGCCCGCTCAGCCTTTCACCATTCGATGAACTTCCGTTCGGTGGTCATCTACGGCCGCTTCACCGCCGTCGACCAAGTGGCAGAAAAGCAGGCCGCCCTCACCGCCTTCGTCGAGCACGTCAGCCCCGGGCGTTCGGCGCAGGTACGTCCAGCGAATGCCGGCGAACTGTCGGGCACCCGCGTACTGCGCCTGAGTCTTGCCGAAGCGGCGGCCAAAATACGCAACTGGGGCGTCGAGGACGACCCGGACGACCTCGGGTTGCCGGTTTGGGCGGGCGTTGTGCCGATCCATACGGTGGCGGGTAGCGCGCAAGCGGCCGAGCATTGCGCCGAGCGTCCGCTACCCGCCATCCCGAATTTCATATTGAGCGCCGCCGCCAAACCGTCATGACCCGCAAGGGCAGCATCGATCTCTTTGGCATGCCTGCCCATGCCGCCGGCGTACAGGGCACTTGACACGACAGCGCAAGCTGCGGCCAAATCCCCGCACACCACACGTGAGCGGCACAGCGCCTCGATGCCCTTGCCGGTTGCCCAAAAGGAGCGATTGCTGATGAACCAAGAAGCCATGCTCCCCGCCAGTGGAGGCTCGATGCCCGTCCCCGACACCGGGCTTGCCGGCGCGCCCCTGGCCCTGGCGAAGCAGATCGGCGAGCTGATGGGCGATGCCATCGTCGTCCTCGACCCGCAGCAATGCATCGTCCAAACCAATGCCGCCTTCGACCGGATCTTCGGCTATAGCGCTGACGAAGTGCATGGACGGCACATTGATTTTCTCTACGCCGACAACGGGCACGCCGGCGCCCGCGCAGCGCCGCCGCCTGCCGGCCCGGCACCGGCCGTCTGCACCGACATCCGCTGTCGGCACCGCGACGGCAGAATTTTCTTCGCCACCCGGGCGATCACCCCGCTGAGCGGCACCGATGGCATCCCGGCCGGAAGCCTCCTGGTGCATCGCACCTCGACCCCGAACCCGGCATCTGAGGCGGCCCGGCAAGGCAGCGAAACCGCCTTTCGCACGCTGTTCGGGCTGTCGCTGGTCGGTAGCGCCGAGGCCGATCCCGCCACCGGCCGCTTGCTGACCGTCAACGGCAAGATGAGCGAGATCACCGGCTATTCGGCCGCCGAACTGCAGACGATGAGCTTCCGCGAGCTCACCCATCCGGATGACCGGGACAGGGACTGGGAGGGATTTCGCCGGACGATGACCGGCAGCAGCGGCCTCTATGTCGTCGAGAAACGCTATGTGCGCAAGGACGGGGGCATCGTCTGGGTGCGCGTGCAGTCCGCCCCGCTGCGCGATGCCCAAGGCGTCGCCCTGAGGACGGTGGCGCTGATCCAGGACATCACGCTGCAGAAACAGGCCGAGGCGGCGCTGCGCCAGCAGCTCGAGATGCAGGCCCTGCTTAACAACATCATGGCCACCGTGCCCGGCGTCATCTACTCCTACCAATTGCGGCCCGATGGCAGCATCTGCATGCCCTACGCCAGCGCCGCCCTGGTGCAACTGTTCGGCGTCGCACCGGAGGCCGTGCGTGACGACGCGTCTTCATTGATGGAACGCATCCACCCGGAGGACATCGCGACAGTCAGGCAATCGATTGCCCTCTCCTACGAGGCGATGACGCCGTGGCGCGCCGAATTTCGCGTCATCCATCCGGACAAGGGCGAACTGTGGGTGGATGGGCATTCGGTGCCCCAGCGCGAAGCCGACGGCAGTGTGCTGTGGCACGGCTACCTGTCCGACATCACCACCCGCAAGGCGATGGAACAGGCATTGCGACAGCGCGAGGCCGATCTGCGCCGCGCCCAGTCGGTGGCGCAGACCGGCAGCTGGCAACTGAACGTGCACAACAACGAACTGCTGTGGTCAGACGAGAACCATCGCATCTTCGGCATTCCCCGCGGCATCCCTCTGAGCTACGAGAGCTTCCTCGCCATCGCCCATCCCGAGGACCGCGACTACGTCGACTGCGCCTGGCAGGCCGCCCTGCTCGGCGCCCCCTACGACATCGAGCACCGCATCGTCGTCGCTGGCGAAACCCGCTGGGTGCGCGAGCGGGCCGAACTCGAATTCGATGCCCAAGGCAATCTGCTCGGCGGCTTCGGCAGCACCCAGGACATCACCGAGCTGAAATGCGCCGCGGCCGCGCTGGCCGCCGGCGACGCGCGCTTCCGCCTGGCCATGGAGGCGGTCGCCGGCGTTGTCTATGAGTGGCACCGGCGTAGCGGCGCCACCTACTGGTCGAGCGGTCTTGCCCGCATTTTCGGCGTCAGCGACCTGGATGCCGAAGACAGTCGCGTCTGGTGGCGCGCCAACGTCCATCCCGAAGACCGGCCGCGCGTCCGTGCCGAGATACTGCAGGCACACAAGGCCGGCCACGACCAGCTGCAGATGGAATACCGCATGCGCCATGGCTGCGGCCACTGGCTGCACGTCGCCGATTGCGCCCGTATCGTCCGCGATGCCAACGGCCGTCTTGAACGCGTCGTCGGCAGCCTGACCGACATCAGTGCCCGCAAAGAGGCGGAAGCCGAACTCCGGCGGATCAACGATTCGCTCGAACTGCTGGTCGCCCGGCGGACCGCCGAGGCCGAGGCACGGACGGTCGCCCTGCAGGAATCGGAGCGCTTCGCCCGCGCCACCATCGATGCCCTCGACTTCGCCCTGTGCGTCCTCGACGAGCGCGGCCACATCATCGCCGTCAATCGCGTCTGGCGCGAATTCGCCCAGGCCAATGGCGGCGACGAGAAGCTGCTCGGCGAAGGCGCCGACTATCTCGCCGTATGCAGCGCCGCCGCCGGACCGGCCTGCCCCGTCGCCGGCCGGGTGGCCGATGCGGTGCGTACCGCCATCGCCGGTGGCCGCCAGAGTTTCTCGGTCGAATACGAATGCCATGCGCCGGAAGAGCGGCGCTGGTTCGTCATGCACTTGTCGGCCTTCCCCAGCGACGGGCCGCTGCGCCTGGTGATCAAGCACGAAGAAATCAGCGCCCGCAAACTGGCCGAAGAGGAGCGCCTGGCCAGCGCCCGACGCATCAAGCGTCTGGCGGCGCACCTGGCAACCGTACGCGAGGAGCAAAGTGCGAGCATCGCCCGCGAAGTGCACGATGAACTCGGCGGCACGCTGACCATGGTCAAGCTCAGCCTGGCGATGATCGGCGACGGCATGGACCACGCGGCGCCGCAGCACGCGGCGCTGAACAGCGTGCTCGACCAGGTCAGCGCCGCACTGCAGACGGTCAAGCGCATCTCGACCAACCTGCGCCCGGCGACGCTCGATACCCTCGGTTTCATCGCCACGGTCAAATGGTATGCCGCGCAGTTCTCGCAGATGACCGGCATCGCCACCGAATTGCATCTGCCGGACTACGTCGGCCTGTCGCGCAGCGTCGCCACGACCGCCTTCCGCATCGTCCAGGAAGCCCTGACCAACGTCGCCAAGCATGCCCAGGCCAGCCGCGTCGTCATCGCCGTCGAACACGACCGGCAACAACTGGCCATCGCCATCGAGGACGACGGCATCGGCCTGAGCGACGCCAGCCAGGCCAAGCCGGATTCCTTCGGCCTGATCGGCATGCTCGAACGAGCCCAGGACCTGGGCGGCCAACTGAGCATCGCCGGGATGCCTGGCGCCGGCACGCGCCTGGCTTTGCGCATTCCACTCGGGGACCATGGCGAGCATGGAGAAAGCCCAACATGAAGCGAATATTGATCGTCGATGACCACGCCGTGGTGCGTTGCGGCCTGCGCCAGTTCCTGGCCAATACCGCGGATCTGGAGATCGCCGGTGAGGCGGCGTCCGGTATGGAGGCACTGGCCCAGGTCAACCAGGGCCCCTGGGATCTGGTGCTGCTCGACATGTCGCTGCCCGACCTCAACGGCATGGAAGCGCTCAAGCGCATCAAACGCAGCCGCCCCGAACTGCCGGTGCTGATCTTCAGCATGTTCGCCGAGACCGAGTTCGCCCTGCCGGCCATCGATGCCGGGGCCGCCGGCTACCTCAACAAGGACAGCCCGCCGCAGCAGATCCTGACGGCCATTCGCACCGTCATCGCCGGCGCCCGCTACGTCAGCCCGACGCTGACCGAGCAACTGCTGTCCGGCGTCACCCGGAGTAGCCAGCGGCCGCCGCACGAGGCGCTGTCGAAACGGGAAATGGAAGTCCTGCTACTCCTCAGCAAAGGGGTCGCGCTGACCCGCATCGGCGAAAGTCTGCAACTCAGCGTCAAGACCGTCAGCACCTATCGGGCGCGCATCCTGGAAAAATTCGGCATGGAGTCGAATGCCGAACTGACGCGCTACGTGCTGGAGCAGAAGCTCGGCTGACACGGCCGTGCGAGGAGGAACAGGCGTTTGATGTCGGCGCGATGTAGGCGTATTCCTACATCGGTTCCGCCGTTTTCCGACATGCCGACGCGCATCTTCCGATATTCATCGGGCATCACCAGTGGGAGACTGAAAAATCTGCCGGTCCCTGGACGTTTTTCGGGACCGGCAGCTTTTTCCAGTCCCAGTGAGAGAACAAACATGAGCCCGCAAATCGATCCGTTTTCGCGTCACCTCGACATTTCCCGCAACCTGTTGGAACAGTCCCTCTCCGGCATGGAACAACTGTTTGCCCTGAGCATCGACCACACCCAGGATTTCGTCGGCCGCAGCAGCCAGCAGTTGAAAGGCACCCTTGCGGATCCGGCCATGATCGTCGAGGCCGCGCAATGGCCCGATGCCATGCAGCAGGGCATCCACGTCGCCATCAATCTGGCGCGCGATACCACCCTGGCGGCGACGGATTACCAGATCGATGCCCTGCGCCTGCTGCACAACCAGGCATCCGAAATCCAGAAGTCGCTGACCGCGGCCATCACCGAGCAGTTCGCCATCGTCGACCAGAGCCTCGGCGGCAGCGTGCGTACGACCAAGGCCACTGCCGTCGCCCGCAAGGTCAAAGCCTAAAAAAAAGGGCGCACCCCAATCCCGACAGAGAACTATAAATACAGATACGAGACAAACCTATCGGCAAACCAAAGGAGGATTTCATGCACTCCGAGACAGCGAACCTGCTTCCCGATGAAACACATGAACAATTCGTCCGTCGCGCCAGCGGTATTTTTCCTGTAGAGCGCGTCCGCAACTGGTCGCGTATCGAGCGCGCCGTGTTCAACCACCTGATGGGTCACTTGATCCATGAGCACAGCTACGCCTCGATCACCGACGCGATGCTCGCCCGGTGCCGGGATGACATGTGCGAAATCGTCCGCCGATGTCAGCCCGGCTGATCCATCCTTGACCGGCGCCGCGCGGTGTCGCAGGCCATCCGTACCGGGCGCGCCGACGCGCTCAGCCATCGGCCGGAGAGCCGCATGGGCCGGCAAATAGACCCGCCCGACCGGGACGACTTGCTGCTGCAGAACAACAAGCTGCGCCTGGCCCTGGTCGACCAGGACGCAGCGCGGCGGCACTATGCCCGGCTCTTCGAACAGGCGCCGGTCGGCTATCTGACGCTCGCGGACAGCGGGGCCATCCTGCAGGCCAATCGCACGGCTGCCGCACTGTTCGGCCGGGCGGTCGGCGAACTGGCCGGACAACTGTTGGAGCATTTCATCCACGAGGACGACCGGGCGCTCTTTCGTCGACATTTCGCCGAGCCGCCCGGCGCTGCGACACCCCGCCATTGCGAACTGCGCATGGAAAAGGCCGACCGGACGGTGTTCTGGGCCCAGTTGTGCTGCACCGGCAAGGCGCCCGGCGACGACGAGGCGCTCTGCCTGGTCACCCTCGGCGACATCACGGCGAGCAAGCAGGCCGAACAGGCGTTGCAGGAACAAAAGGATTTCTTCCACCTGATCGCCGAAAACCTGTCCGACTTCATCGCCGTCCTCGACCTGGAAGGGCGGCGGCTCTACAACAGCCCTTCCTACCTGCAGCTGTTCGGCACCGACCGGGATGTGCACGACAGCGATTCCTTCGCCGAAATCCACCCCGATGACCGCGACTACGTCCACCAGGTGTTCCGCGAGACGGTGCACACCGGCCAGGGACAGTGCATCGAATACCGCTTCATGACCGCCGAGGGCGAAATTCGCGACATGGAGTCGCGCGGCAGCGTGATCAAGGACGAGCACGGTCGCGTCGTCCGCGTCGTCGTCGTTTCGCAGGACATCACCGAGCGCAAGCGCCTGCAGGAGCAGGTTCGCCAGATGGCCTTCCACGATCCGCTGACCGGGCTGCCCAACCGTCGCCTGTTCGATGACCGTTTCAATCAGGCGCTGGCGACGACCTCTCGCAGCAACGATTTCGGCGCGCTGATCTTCATCGATCTGGACGACTTCAAGCGACTCAACGACAGCCATGGCCACAACGCCGGCGACCACCTGCTGGTCGAGGTGGCCAGCCGCCTGAAGCGTTGCGTTCGCGAAACCGATACGGTAGCGCGCTTCGGCGGCGACGAGTTCGTCGTCATGCTCGGCATGCTCGATACGGCCAGAAGGAGTTCGCTGACCCAGGCCCGCGCCATCGCCGAAAAGCTGCGCCAGGTCCTGGCGGAGCCGTACCGGCTGAGCATCGCCCATTCGGCGGGCGGCGTGACGCGTATCGACTATAGCTGTACGGCCAGTATCGGCGTCGCCCTGTTCAATCAGCGCGACACCAGCCAGCCGAGAGTCCTCAAGCGCGCCGATTCGGCGATGTATCAGGCCAAGAGTTCGGGCGGCAACCAGATCCGCTTCTGTCGCGGCCGCGGCTGAGCGGACGCCGCCGGCCGTCTTTCGGCCAATCGCGATCAGGCCGGCGGTATCATGCGCCAGGTGGCTCGGGCTAGCCGGTGCCGACTGTGACACTGCATCCAGACCCGACTCAGGAGGTGCCATGCCAGCCAGACCTACGTCGACCGCCGGGAAATACCCGGATCGCCATACCCTGCCCCTGCTCGTCTGCCTGCTGGCGGTGGCACCGGTCCAGGGACAGAACGCGGCATCCTATGCCGAAGTCGCGCCGATCCTGCAGGAACGCTGCGTGATGTGCCATTCGGGCAGCACCCCGCCCCTCGGCCTTGGCCTCGACAGCCTGGCCGCCATACTCAAGGGCAGCAGCAAAGGCCCTGTGGTCAAGGCCGGCGATCCGGCCGGCAGCGAACTGATCCGGCGGCTCAAGGGGAGCAGCCAGCCGCGCATGCCGATGACCGGCCCCCCCTTCCTGGCCGACCAGGAAATCGCCCTGATCGAGCGCTGGATCGGCGGCGGTCTGCAGGCAGGCACTGCCGCCAAGACCCCGCCGTCAGTCGTCGAAGCAGTGCGACCGCGGGCCGGCGAGCCGGTCACCTATCTGCACGTGGCGCCGATCTTTGCCCGACGCTGCGCCAAATGCCACACCGACAACGGCCTGATGGGGCCGCCGCCGGAAGGCTTGCGCCTGACTTCCTACGAAGCGACGCTGGCCGCCTTCGATCGGGCGCGCGTCGTTCCGGGCCATGCCGAGGCCAGCGAACTGGTTCGCCGCGTGCGCGGCCAGGCGCGGCCGCGCATGCCCTTCGACGGCCCGCCCTGGCTGAGCGCCGAGGAAATCAGCCTGATCGAGCAATGGGTCGACCAGGGCGCGCGCAACGCCGAAGGGACGGTCGCGCCGCTGCCCGTCGGGGCACGGGTGCGCCTGCACGGCACACTCAATCCGGACAGCCGCCTCGACGGTCTCGATCTGGTATTCGGACGGCGGGCGCGGAGCGACAAGAATCCGGCGCCCGGCAGTTACGTTCAGGTCCGCGGCAGCGTTGATGAGATGGGACGGGTGATCGTCGAGCGCCTGCGTTCGCGATAGGTGTGTCGCGGTGGTGCGGCCTGGCAACTGCCTCAGCGCAGCCCGAAGAACGACAGCACGGCGATGACGATAACCACCAGACCGACGATATAGATGATGCTGTTCATGACGATAACCTTTCGCGGGGCGGGATAGCTGGCTCACGGCTGATACTGGCCATTGCCCGGGAATTTTTATCGTATGCCTTGCCGTCGGGACACTCGGTGCGCCAGCGCACCTAACAACGCAGCGCGCTGCCATGGGGCCAGGTCACCGGCCGGCAAGGCTCAATGAAAATCCCGACTCGTCGTTACCAGCCGCCCCAGCCAGGCCGACAGGTCGACCAGCCGTTTGGCGACCAGATGCACCACCTGCCCTTCCTTCTGTAGCTGGCCATAGACGCCGAGCAGCGTGGCGCCGAGCAGTTCCTTGCGCTGTTTGTCGACCAGCCACGGCTGGACGACGACGTTGATCCAGCCGGTTTCGTCTTCCAGCGTGACGAAGAGAATGCCGGTGGCGGTGCCCGGTCGCTGCCGGCCGACGACGATGCCGGCGGCGCGGACCAGGGCGCGGTCGCCGCTGGCGGCCAGCTCGGCGGCGCTGGCGAAGCGGCGTTCGGCGAGCTGACTGCGCAGTAGCGTCAGCGGATGGCGGCGCAGCGTGTGGCCGAGACGCTGGTAGTCGGCGACCAGGTTTTCGCCTTCGCTGGGAGCGGCCAGCACGGCCGGCGTTTCCGGCGCCGCGATGCCGGCGAACAGGTCACCCTGGCGCGGGGCGGCGACGCTGGCCGCCCAGGCCGCCTGGCGGCGGTGGCCGGCGAGACTTTTTAGTGCGTCGGCGGCGGCCAACTGGTCGAGGTCACGGCGAGCAAGGCCGCTGCGCGCCGCCAGCTCGGCGACGTCGGCAAACGGCCCGTTGCAGCGGGCCTGGGCGATGCGTTCGCCGGCCGCCACCGTCAGCCCCTTGATCTCGCGCAGGCCGAGGTGCAGCGCGCCGTCTTCATCGACCCGGCTGTCCCAATCGCTGGCCACGACGTCGGCGGGATGGACGACGACGCCATGACGGCGGGCATCCTGGAGCAGCATCGACGGCGCATAGAAACCCATCGGCTGACTGTTCAGCAGGCCGCACAGGAAGGCGGCCGGATGGTGGCGCTTGAGCCAGGCCGAGGCATAGACCAGCAGCGCGAAGCTGGCGGCGTGCGACTCGGGAAAGCCGTATTCGCCGAAGCCCTGGATCTGGGCGACGATGCGCTCGGCGAAGGCGGCCGGCAGGCCGTTTTTGGCCATGCCGGCGCGCAGCTTGTCCTGGTAGCGCTGCAGGTTGCCCTTGCGCCGCCAGGCGGCCATTGCCCGGCGCAGCTCGTCGGCCTCGCCGGGGGTAAAGTCGGCGGCGACGATGGCCAGTTGCATGACCTGTTCCTGGAAGATGGGCACGCCGCAGGTGCGCTCCAGCACTTTGTCGACGGCCGGCGAGATCTGCTCGATACGCTCCCGGCCCTGGCGCCGCTTCAGGTAGGGATGCACCATGTCGCCCTGGATCGGCCCGGGCCGGACCAGCGCCACTTCGACCACCAGATCGTAGTAGCAGCGCGGCTTCAGGCGCGGCAGCATGGCCATCTGGGCGCGCGATTCGACCTGGAAGACACCCATGCTGTCGGCCCGGCACAGCATGTCGTAGGTCGCCACGTCGCCTTCCGGGATTTCGTGCAGCTGCAGCGGCTCACCACGGCGCTCGCCGACGATCGCCAGCATCCGGCGCAAGGCGGACAGCATGCCGAGCGCCAGCACATCGACCTTCATCAGGCCGACTGCGTCGAGATCGTCCTTATCCCACTGGATCACCGTGCGCTCCGCCATCGCCGTGTTCTCGACCGGCACTAGCCGGGCCAGCGGCCCGCGCGACATGACGAAGCCGCCGACGTGCTGGGTCAGGTGGCGGGGAAAGCCGCGCAGCTGTTCGGCGATCCACAGCCATTTCTCGACGCGCGGCGACGCCGGATCGAGCCCCTGTTCGGCGAAGCGTTCCGGCAGTTGCTCGCGCTTGTCCCACCAGGCCAGCGAGGCGGTCAGCGCGTCGATGCGGGCGACGTCGAAGCCGAGCGCCCGGCCGGCATCGCGCAAGGCGCCCTTGGTCCGGTAGGTGATCACGGCGGCAGCCAGCGCCGTGCGCTCGCGGCCGTATTTGCCGTAGATGTAGGCGATGACCTCGTCGCGTCGCTCGTGCTCGAAATCGACGTCGATGTCCGGCGGCTCGCCGCGCTCCTTCGAGACGAAGCGCTCGAACAGCATCGCCGAACGCGCCGGATCGACTTCGGTGACGCCGAGTGCGAAGCAGACTGTCGAATTGGCCGCCGAGCCGCGGCCCTGACAGAGGATGCGCTGGCGGCGGGCGAAGCAGACGATGTCGTGGACGGTCAGGAAATAGGCTTCGTACTGCAGTTCGGCGATCAATCGCAACTCATGCTCGATACGCTCGCGCACGGCCGGCGGCTCGCCCTGCGGATAGCGGCGCTGCAGGCCAGCCTCGGTTTCGTGGCGCAGCCAGGAGGTCGGCGTGTGGCCGGCGGAGACGATTTCCTCCGGGTATTCGTAGCGCAATTCGTCGATGCTGAAGCAGCATTGTCCGGCGATGGCCAGCGTCGCGGCCAGCAGTTCCGGCGGGTAGAGCCGGGCCAGGCGCAGGCGCGCGCGCAGGTGCCGCTCGCCGTTGGGGAACAGTGCGTAGCCGGCGGCGAAAACGCTGGTTTTCAGGCGCAGCGCGGTCAGCACGTCCTGCACCGGACGGCGCGCCCTGACGTGCATGTGCACATCGCCGGCGGCGACCAACGGCAGGCCGCAGGCGGCGCCCAGGGCCTGCAGCTCGGCCAGTCGGGCGGCATCGTCCGGCCCGGCGTGCAGTTCGACGGTCAGCCAGGCCCGGCCGGGAAAACGTTCGGCCAGCCAGCGGCCGTCCTCGGCCGAGGGGTTTTCGCCCGGCACCCACAGCACCAGGCAGTCGGGCACCGCGCCGTTCGGCGAGACGGCGTTGAGGTCGTGGCGCTGCAGCGTGTAGGCGCCCTTCGCCGCCCGCCGCCGGGCCAGCGTGATTAGCGCTGAGAGATTGCCGTAGCCCTCGCGGTTCTTGGCCAGGAACACCAGCTTCAGGCCATCGGCGGTGGAGATTTCGCTGCCGACCAGCAGTTGCAGCCCGACCTTCTTCGCCGCCTGATGCGCCCGCACGACGCCGGCCAGCGAGCATTCATCAGTCAGCGCCAGCGCGCTGTAACCCTGCGCCGCCGCCTGCTCGACCAGTTCGTCCGGGTGCGAGGCGCCGCGCAGGAAGCTGAAATTGGACAGGCAATGCAGTTCGGCGTAGGCCGGCAGGGACATCGCGGCGCCATCCGCTTCAGGCGAACAGGCCGTGCAGGAACCAGCCCTGCCCGTCGCGGAAAATCCAGGCCCACTGCCCCTGGGCATTGCGAGCGACGAAGTAGTCGCGACGGATGTCGCCGGCGGCGGCTGCTTCGCCACTGTCCCACCAGCCGCTTTCCAGGCGTTCGCCACGGGTCAGCAATTGCAGCGGGCCGTGCCAGTGCGGTCCGTCGGCCCGTTCGGCCAACGGCTGCGGCGCCGGCAGCAGCCACAGCGGGCGCGGCGCGGTGAATGTTGTCTCGGTCGCCAGTGCATCCCGTGCGGCCCCGGCGGCCAGCGGATCGCCGGCGACCGTGGCGCATTCCGGCCGGTAGTCGGCGCGCAGGCCGAGCACCTGCACCGCCGCTTCGCCAAGCCGCGCGCGCAGGCGTTCCAGGCAGGCCGCCGTGCCCTCGCCGGCCACCGCCTCGGCGAACAACTGGCCGCTGTCGCCGGGCCGGGCGATCACTTCGTCGGCGCTCAGGCGCAAAGCCTCGACCGGGGCCGGCAGCGTCAGTCGGCCGAGATGCTCGCGCAACAGGCGCAGCAGCCGTGCCTCGTCGGCACAGGGTTCGCCGAGGCGTAGCGGCAGCGTGCTGGTGCTGCCGTCGTCGTGGGTCAGCTGCAGGCTGCAGGCGCGGACCAGCGACTGGCGGATGTTCAGCCAGCCGGCCAGGGCGGCAAACAGGCGCTGGCCGGCGAAGGCCAGGCCTTCGGCGTGCTCGACGCGGGACGGCAGTTCAAGTGCGGCGGCGAACTGCTCGGGAAAGACGAAATAGCGTTGCGGGTCGGGGACTTCGCCGCGGGCGCGCAGCAGGTCGTCCACCGGGCCGTGGCCGAGACGCTGGCGCAGGCCGGCCGCCGGCATTTGCATCAACTCGCCGAGGCGCGCACAGCCGAAGGACTGCAGCCGGGCAACGCTCTCCGCCGGCCAGCCGGGCACGGCGCAGGACAACGGGGCGAGCGCCGCCGGCAGTGCCGCCGCCGTGGCGACGCTTTGCCGCGCGCCGGCCCGCGCCAGCCAGCGCGCGCCCAGTGGCGTCGGTGCCACCGCCCACTCGGCCGACCAGCCCTGCCCGCCGCAGGCGGCCAGCACCGCCTCGACGATAGCCGCCACACCACCGAACAGGCGCAGACAGCCGCCGATTTCGAGCAGCAGGCCATCCGGCGGCGCTAGGCTGACGCTCGGCGTGAAGCGGCCGGCGGCACAGGCGAGATCGGCCAGCGCCCGCGCCTCCCGCGCCGGATCGCGCTCGAAGACGCGCAGCCCCGGCGCCAGACCAAGGGCCGTGGACAGCTTCTGGCCGCTGACGACGCCGGCCGCCGTCGCGCCCGGATCGCCGGCCAGGATGCGTCCGCGACCGACGACGGCGCTAGGCGACTGCCGCAGCGGCAGGGCTTCCAGCGCGAACAGGGGAAAATGCAGGGCCAGCCATAACACGCGAGTTCCTTCCCGGCCGGGGCACGGCCAGCAGCAGCGGCCGCGAGGCCGGCCGGCCGCGTCGTTTGAGGATGCGCAGCGACAGGCTGTCAGCGGCAGTTTCGAGAGCGATGCGCAGGGGCGCCGGCGACGGCGTCTGTGCGGCGCCGGCCGGCCGCCACAGCGCGGCGAATACCGGCCGCCCTTCGGCGGCGACCTGCAGGCGGCGCAGCGCGCGGGCATCGATGCTGCGCTCCGGCCACGCGAGCACGCCGGCAAAGCCGCCGCTGGCCAGCAGTTGTTCGCAGCACCAGGCGATCTGCCGAGAGGCGCGGACGACGACCAGGCGTTCCGGGCGCAGTCCGGCGGCAACGCAGGCCGGTCCGTAGGGCAGCCAGGGCGGCGCCACCAGCGCCAGCCAGCCGCCGGCGGCCGAGAGCCGGGCCAGCGCCGGCAGCAGCAGGCTCATTTCGCCGATGCCGTCGCGCTCGACCAGCAGTTCGGTCAACGCGCCCTGCGGCCAGCCGCCGCCTGGCAGTTCGGCATCGAGTTCGGCATGGCCGCTGGGAATGCTGGCCGCCGGTAGCTCGGCCAGCGCGTCGCCGCGCCAGATGTCGCCGCGGGCGAGTACGTCCGCCAGCGCCAGCGGCGACGGCATGGCGTTCATGACCACGGTTCGAGCGTAAGCCCCGCCTTCATGGCGGGGTGAGCGAGACAAGACCTACTGGCGCCGAAGGTGCCCCAAACTTGTGGCGAGGAAGCCCAAGGCTTCATCTTGGGATGACTCACAGTTTTGAGACGGCTCCGCGAATCAGGCCGACGGCGATACCCTCGATGGCGAACTCGACCGCTTCCGGATCGACGACGATGGGCGCGAAATCGGGATTCTCGGCGATCAGGCGGATCTGTCCCTTGCCGCTTTCCAGGCGCTTGACGGTGACTTCCTCGTCGAGCCGGGCGACGACGATCTGGCCGTCGCGCGCCTGGTTGGTTTTATGCACGGCGAGCAGGTCGCCATCGAAAATGCCGGCGTCGATCATCGACAGGCCGCGCACCTTGAGCAGAAAATCGGCGCGCGGGCTGAACAGCCCGGCATCGAAGTTGTAGCGCCCCTGGACGTTCTCGACGGCGAGGATCGGCGAACCGGCGGCGACGCTGCCGATCAGCGGCAGGCCGAGTTGTTCGACGAGGCGGATGCCGCGCGCCGAGCCGGGCTCAAGGACGATGGCACCCTTCTTGGCCAGGGCCTTGAGGTGATCCTCGGCGGCATTGGGCGAGGCAAAGCCGAAGGCATGGGAGATTTCCATGCGCGTCGGCGGCGCACCGAGCATCTCCAGCGAATTTTTGATGAAATCGAGGATTTCCTGCTGACGCGGCGTGAGTTTCATGTGGTGCTCCACCAAGAACCGATAACTGTATTTTTATACAGCCATCGGCATTTGGCAAGCCCGATTCGGCCCGAACGGCCGAATCAACTCAATTCAGCTTGTCCGGGTGACCGCAGCACTGCTTGTACTTGCGCCCGCTGCCGCAGGGGCACGGGTCGTTACGGCCGGTTTTCGGCTCTTCGCGGCGCATGGGCGCATCGGCGCCGGCGCGCTTGTTGCGCCAGAAGTTGTACAGCGTCTGCACGATGACCGGCAGGTTGTCCTGGATGTCGGCCAGCAGGCGGGCCTCCTCGGCCGGAGGGAACCAGCGTTCGCCGCTCTTTTCGACGTCTTCCTTGAGCATGCCGTTGAGCATGAACAGCGGCTCGAGCAGTTCCGACAGGTCGTCGGCGTGCTTGCCGGCCAGGTCGTACCAGTCGCCGGCCAGACCGGCGCCGAAGACGTAGGAATCGGCCCAGGCGGCGTAGTCGTATTCCTCGCAGGTCTCATCCATCGGATAGAGCACCGGGGCGACGGTGTCGTCGGCCAGCAGCGCGGCGGCGATGTCATTGTTCAGGCGCATCAGCAGTTCCAGGGCTTCGGCGACAACCGGGTCGCTGGTACCTTCCAGTCCCTTGCCCAGGGCTTCCGGCAGCCAGACGCCCGGCGAGACCGGCTCCGGTCCGCTGACCACGGCGCACAGCATGGCCTGGATTTCGTCGAGGCGCATCGCCTCGCCGCCGAAGACTTCCGCTTCGAGCAATTCCTCCAGACGGTCGAGTTCGCTGTCGGTAAGGGGGGTCGGGTTCATGTCGGGTTATCCTGTGGGGCTTGATGAATCTTTGCCGAGTATAGGTGTCCGACACCGCGTCGCCAACCCGTAGATTGCCTTGCCATGCCGAAAATCGAGAAATCCGACGCCGAATGGCGTGCCGCGCTGAACCCCGAGGAATACCGGATCGCCCGCCAGAAAGGCACCGAACCCGCCTTCAGCGGCCGCTACTGGGATTGCCATGAGGACGGCACCTACCGCTGTATCTGCTGCGGCGCCCCGCTGTTCCGCTCCGAGAGCAAGTTCGATTCCGGCTGCGGCTGGCCGAGCTTCCACACCCCCAACGAGGCCGGGCTGATCGACGAGCACGCCGACCAAAGCTTCGGCATGCAGCGCACCGAAGTCACCTGCCACGACTGCGGCGCCCACCTCGGCCACGTCTTTCCCGACGGCCCGGCGCCGACCGGCCTGCGCTACTGCATCAACTCGGCGTCGCTGAAGCTCGAACTGGACAATTCCTGAAACCCCGCCGATGACTGCTGCCGTACTGCCGCCCGCCGCCCGCCGCGATATCGAAACCATCTCGGTGATCGGCTTCGTCCATGGCGTCTCGCATTTCTTCCACCTCCTGCTGCCGCCGCTGTTTCCGTGGCTGATGGCCGACTTCGGCCTGAGTTTCACCGGTATCGGGGTGACCATGACGGTCTTCTTCGTCGTCTCCGGCATCGGCCAGGCGCTGGCCGGCTTTCTCGTCGACCGTTTCGGCGCGGCGCGCGTGCTGGCCGGCGGCATCGGCTGCTTCGCACTGGCGGCGCTGACCCTACATTTCGCCACCGGCTACCCGATGCTGATCCTGGTCGCCGCCCTGGCCGGACTCGGCAACAGCGTCTTCCATCCGGCCGACTTCACCGTGCTCAACCGCCATGTCGCCCACGAGCGCCTCGGTCATGCCTTTTCCGTGCATGGCCTGTCCGGCAACCTCGGCTGGGCCGCCGCGCCGCTGTTCCTGACGGCGCTGGCGACCACCGCCGGCTGGCGCACTGCCGCCCTCGGCGCCGCGCTGGTCGCGCTGCTGGCGCTGGCCCTGCTCATCTGGCGCCGCCAGGCAGTCGCCGATCCGGCCGGCTGGCAACCCGAGAAAACCTCAAAGGAAGCCGTGCCGGCCTTCGCCTTCCTCGGCTCGCGCGCCGTCTGGTTGTGCTTCCTGTTCTTCCTGCTGATCACCTCAGCCTTTGGCGCCATCCAGAATTTCTCGGCGCCGATCCTGCAGGCCCTGTACGGCCTGACCATCACCAGCGCAGCGGCGGCGCTGTCCACCTACCTGCTCGGCGGCGCCGCCGGCATCGTGCTCGGCGGCTTCCTCGCCCAAAAGGAAGACCACGAACGCCTGATTGGCGGCGCCCTCGGCCTTGGCGCCCTGCTCGCCCTGCTGCTGGCCGCCAACGTCCTGCCGGCCTGGTGCGTGCTGCCGCTGATGGCCGCCATCGGCTTCTCGACCGGCATCGCCGGCCCTTCGCGCGACCTGCTGGTGCGCCGCGCCGCCACCGCCCGCTTCGGCCAGGCGGCCTTCGGGCGAGTGTATGGCTTCGTCTATTCCGGGCTCGACCTCGGCCTGGCGCTGGCACCGCTGTTCTTCGGCGCCCTGATGGACGGCCGGCGCTTCGCCGACGTGCTGGTCGGCATCGCCATCCTGCAAGGTTTGGCCATCTTCGCCGCGCTGCGCGTCGGCAAGGCGGTGTGAGCTACAGCTTTCCCGCCGCTCGCCCGGAACCGCCGAACGCACAATTACGCGACCTGTTCTCATGCAAAGCCCTCTGCGCTACGTTGTTCATTGGGTTTGCGACCCCTGGAGCTTCCCGCAGCGCAACCGCAGCAGGCGCACGACACCGCCTTGTCGGTCAGATAGTAGGCATCGGCAACATAGGCCGGTCCTTTCATGACCATGACGATGAACGCGGACAGCGCGGCCAGTAGCAAGCTTCCCCATAGCAGGATCAACATGCTGATGCAGCCCATGTCGAGCGAAGCGAGCCAGCGCCCGCCGATTTCGTCCGTCGAAACCAGTACGGCGTAAATGCGGGGGAAAAGCGAAGGCGAGATCACCATCAATGTGCCGTACAGGAAAAGGCGCGGCACGAGCCACAGGACCGTACGTTCCAAGCCGGCTGGCGAGGTCTCGAAACTTGGCAATCTGCCAAACCAGTGGATCATGATTTGTCTCCCGGGAGCAAAAGGACTTCCGCTTGCCGAGCAACAAACGCACCATCCGGTGCATTTACCCGAATGGCCGCCAAAACCACGCAATTGCGGCTTTCCTGTAACAGGAAAGCCCGCTGGCGGACTAGGCAATCAAGGGTTTGGGTGGGGAACCCCCGGGGAATAGCGGCCAAGGCCCCGGCGCAAGCCGAGGTCTTGGGCTCACTCTGACGATCAGATCGGCTCGAACAGCATCGTCGCCGCTGCAGTATTGGAAATCGGGATGTGGAAATTGGAATGAACCACTTTCACCGGCCCCGGCACCGTACCGCGGGCGACCATCCAGTTGAGCAGTTCGACGCCCTCGTTACCGGTCTGCTCGACGAGATCGATGTCCGAGAACTGCGTCGCCCACTGGGGATCATTGACCATGCTGTCCATGAACTTGAGGTCGAATTCCTTGTTGATGAAGCCGGCGCGCTCGCCCTCCAGCTGGTGCGACAAGCCGCCCGAGCCGATCACCAGGACCTTGGCGTCTTCCGGGAAGGCGGCGATGGCGCGGCCGATCGCTTCACCCAATTTGAAGCAGCGGCGGGCCGACGGCAGCGGGAAGAGCACGGTATTGACGCAGATCGGCACACTCTTGACCGGCCATTTCTGCTCCGGCCACATCAGCGCCATCGGCAGCGTGAAGGCATGATCGACCAGCATTTCCTGGCAGGTGACCATGTCGAAATCATCGCGGATCAGGCTGTCGCGGATATGCCAGGAGAGGTCTTCGGCCCCTGGGAAGCTCGGCATGGTCGGAATGCCCCAGCCTTCGTCCTCGCTGATGTACTCCGGGGCGGTGCCGATGGCGAAGGTCGGCTGCTTGTCGAGGAAGAAATTCAGGCCGTGATCGTTGAAACAGGAAACCACGATGTCCGGCTTGACCCGGTCGAGCCACTCGCGGATCGGCGGGAAGCCGTCGAAGAACGGCTTCCAGTAAGGATCCTGCTGCAGGTTGAGATGAATCGCCTTGCCCAAAGCCGGGACATGCGAAGTGGTCATGATGCCTACGATTTTTGCCATGATTTAGTGCCCCGCCGCCACGAGTTTTGCCTTGAATTCTTCCTTGCTGACGCCCGTCTGCAAGGCACCGATGTCCTGCATGTCGAGGCCGAGCACGCCGCCGGCCAGCTTGCCGAGGAAGTAAACCCCGCCGCCGACCCGGATCAGCCCCAGTACATCACGCGTGACGATGGCTTCGATCTGGGCGCCGTTGAGTCCGAATTTCCGGCAGTAGGCGACCTCGTCGCGGACGAATTCGTCGCGATTGGCCTTGCTGTTGAACGAGTAGCACATCTTGTTCAGCGCATAGCCGCGGCGAGCTGCTTCGCTGTCGAAAATGGGTGCCCCGGGAATCGTTCGCTTCTGCGGACGAGCAGTCATATTGCGTCTCCTGTAAGTGTTTTGAATCCTGCCGTGATCATGGTTTATCAATAACCCTGAACCACAAAGGGATTCTCTGCCAGTGAAGCAATAAAATAAATAGATTGTTTATAATGAAATCCATGAATAATTTCGATCATTTCGACCTGGATGGCCGGCTGCTCCGGCTGCTGATTGCCGTCTACGAAGAAGGCTCGGTGACCCGTGCCGCCCAACGGCTGGGGGTCACGCAATCGGCCGTCAGCCACATGCTCGACAAGCTCCGGGAAATCGTCGGCGATCCGCTGTTCGTCAAGTCGGGACGCTCGGTGGTGGCGACGGCCCAAGCCGGCGAATTGGTGGAGCAGGCCCGCCTGCTGCTCGACCAGTTGCGCCTGTTCGGCAGCAAGGCCAGCTTTAGCCCGGCCGGTCTGGAAACGACCCTGACCATTGCCGCCAACGACTTGCAGCGCGACCTGCTGTTGCCGGCACTGTTTGCGGCGCTGAAGGCGGGGGCGCCGGGAATTCGCCTGCGCGTCATCCCGTCCAACATCCCGAGTACCGAGATGTTGCGGACAGATCGCTGCCAGCTGGCCATCTCGCCCCGCCCGCCGGAGGGTGGCGACATCCTGCAGCGCCGCCTGTTCACGGACCGCTACGTGGTCTTCTTCGACCCGGAAGTCCGCCCTTCCCCCGCCAATCTCGAGGACTATCTGGCCGCCGAGCACATCACGGTGGTCTACGAACCGCAGCGCAACCTCGACATCGACGACCACCTGAAGGGCAGAGGCATCGCCCGGCACTTCGCCGTTTGCGTCGCCGGCTTTGCCGGCATCCGCTCCTTCCTCAAAGGCTCGAACTATCTGGCAACGCTGCCGCACCGCCTGGGCGCCCACCAGCTCGCCGGTTTTTCCCAGGCCGAGACGCCCTTCGCCTGCCCGGAGATGCCGATGTATGCGATCTGGCACCAGCGCTATCAGCACGATCCGATGATGCGCTGGCTGCTCGACAAGCTGTACCAGGTCAGCGCGGCGCTCGAACAAGGCGCGGATTAGCGCGGCTGGGTACAAGGTTTGAGCGTCCGCGACAGGCCGAGGCAGGCGGGAAGCAGCAGCAGGCCCAGGCCGGCGGTTACCGGCAGCACACCGATGCCAGCCGCCAGCGCCCCGGCGAACAAGCCGCCGAGGGCATCAAAACCGAAGCGGGTCGAGCCGAAAATCGAAATCACCCGCCCGCGCAAGCCTTCCGGGGCGAGATGCTGCAAGCGCGTATTGCCGACGATATTGGTCGCGCCTATTCCGGCGCCGATCAGGCCGACCATGGGCATGCCCAGCCCCAGGCTGCCGCAATAGCCGGCCAGCGAAAACCCGATCATCCCAACGGCGGCCACGGCGCAACTGCCGATCATGAAGTTCTGGTTCAGCTCGGCACGGGCCCGGGTCGATAAATAGAGCGAAGCGGTCAGCGCTCCGGCCCCGCCCATCCCCAGTAGCCAGCCCAGCGCCTGCGCGCTGCCGGCGAAGACATCCTTGGCGAAGACCGGCATCAGCACCACGTACGACGATGCCGTGACGTTGACCATCGCCACTGCGAGCAGGGCGCCGCGGGCACTGGGATTGCCCCGGATGAAAGCCAGCACTTCGAGCAAGGCCGAGCCCGTCTTCAGGTTGCGCTGCCGGGGAATCTCGGCGCGGATCGCCAGCACCGCCGAGATCGGCCCCAGGTAAGACAGGGCGTTGATCAGAAAGCAGACGCTTTCCGGCACAAAGGCGAGCAGCAGCCCGGCGATCGGCGGCCCGAGCAGCCGCCCGCTGTGCACGACGGCGGCATTGAGCGCGACGGCGTTGGCCAGCGTCGACTTGTCGTCCACGAGATAGAGCAGGAGGCTCTGCCGGGTCGGCAGGTCGAAACTGTTCAGCACCCCGAGCAAGGCGGCCAACGCCAGCAAGTGCCAGACCTCGACGGCATCGAAAAACACCAGCGCCGCGAGGGTCAGCGCCTGGGCGGCGAAGATGCACTGCAGGCCGATCATCAGCCGGCGCCGGTCGAAACGGTCGATCATCACCCCGGCCAGCGGTGCGACGACCAGTTGCGGCGCCTGCGACAGGAAGGCCGTCAGGCCGAGCAGGGCCGGCGAGCCGGTGAGCCGGTACACCAGCCAGGACAGTGCGACGGCCTGGATGAAGGTACCGAGCACCGAACAGATCTGGCCGTAGAAATAGCGGCGAAAGTTGCGCTGCCCCAGGGCCGGCGCCCGCCCGACGATGGCCTCACCGAGATGGGACGACCACCCGCCAGTCATCATGCCGGGAACTGCTCGGTGTCGATTTCCTTGAACGTGGCGGCGTTGTAGCGCGGGCCACTGACGGTTTTCTCGTTGATCAGGGCATCCAGGCGAGCCACAAGATCGGCCCCGAGCACCACCCTGCCCGCCCCGAGATTGTCTTCCAGGTGGGCCAGCGAGCGGGTTCCGGGAATCACCACCATCTCCGGCTGCCGGGCCAATATCCAGGCCAGCGCCAGCTGGGCGGGCGAGCAACCGACCTCGCCGGCCATCGCCTGGTATTCCGGCAGCAGCGCCAGGTTGCGGGCATAGTTGTCCGGGGAGAAACGCGGCATGGCCAGCCGGATGTCGCCCGCCTGCAATTGCGCTGCCGGGTCGGTCAGTTCGCCGCACAGGAAACCACGGGCGAGCGGACTGAAGGCGACGAAAGCCGCGCCGATCTGGCGGCAGGTATCGATCACCGCAATCTCGGCTTCACGCGACCACAGCGAATATTCGCTCTGCACCGCGCTGACCGGGTGTACGGCATGCGCCTGGCGGATGGTCTCGGCCGATACCTCGGACAAACCGATCGCCCGGATATTGCCGGCTGCCACCAGGTCGGCCAGGGCACCGACGCTGTCCGCGATGGGCACGTTGAAATCGCGGCGATGCAGGTAGTAGAGGTCGATGACCTCGGTGCGCAGGCGCTGCAACGCCGCTTCGCAAGTCGCCTTGATCGTCTCCGGGCGGCCGTCGATGACCCGCTTGCCATCGACCCCGGCCATGCCGCACTTGCTGGCCAGCACGAAGCGCTGGCGATACGGCGCCAGCACTTCGCCGAGCAGGCTTTCGTTGGCGCCGAAGCCGTAGAGCGCGGCGGTATCGAAGAAATCGACGCCGCTGTCCAGCGCCTGACGGAGCAGCGCCGCCGCGTTTTCGCGCGACGGCGGTTGGCCGTAGGCATGGCTGAGGTTCATGCAGCCCAACCCGATGGGCGCTACCTCGAATTGGCCAATTCGCCGCTTGTGCATCGTCTAACCCGTCAAGCCAGCTGCTTTTCGAGCTCGCCGAGCACCCGGTAGCAGTCGAAAACCTTGGCCACCGAGGCGTTCGGCTCGCGGCCTTCGCGGATCGCCGCGAAGAACTCGCGGTCCTGCAGTTCGATGCCATTCATCGACACATCGACTTGCGAGACGTCGATCTTTTCTTCCTTGCCGTTGTAGAGGTCGTCGTAGCGGGCGAGGTAGGTGCCGGTGTCGCCGATATAGCGGAAATAGGTGCCGAGCGGACCGTCGTTGTTGAACGACAGCGACAGCGTGCAGATCGCGCCGTTGGCGGCCTTGAGCTGGATCGACATGTCCATGGAGATGCCCAGCTCGGGATGGATCGGCCCCTGGATGGCGTTGGCTTTGACGATCGGCGAGCCGGCCTGGTAGGCGAACAGGTCGACGGTGTGGGCGGCGTGGTGCCACAGCAGGTGGTCGGTCCACGAGCGCGGCTGGCCCAGCGCGTTGATGTTCTGGCGACGGAAGAAGTAGGTCTGGACGTCCATCTGCTGGACATTGAACTCGCCGGCCTTGATCTTCTTGTGCACCCACTGGTGGCTGGGGTTGAAGCGGCGGGTGTGGCCGACCATCGCCACCTTGCCGCTGGCCTTCTGGGCCTCGATCAGCGCCTGGGCGTCGGCCCAGGAATCGGCCATCGGGATCTCGACCTGGACGTGCTTGCCGGCCTTGAGGCAGGCGATCGCCTGCTCGGCATGAACCTGGGTCGGCGTGCACAGGATCACCGCGTCGACTTCGGGCAATGCCAGCGACTCCGCCAGATCGGTCGCGACGTGCGGGATGCCGTACTGGGCGGCGACCTTGGCGGCGGCCTCGCGGTCGCGGCCGATCACCGAGACGACTTCGACGCCGGGGATGTTCTTGATCGCATCGAGATGCTTGATGCCGAAAGCGCCGGGACCGGCCAGGGCGACCTTGATGGTTTTGCTCATATCAGTTGTTCTCCAGAATCAGATGACCGACCGCGGTGTTGGACGCCGGGACGTGATAAAAACGGTGCTTGACGACAGGCTTGGCGCCGCCGGCGACATCGGCCATGGCGCCGCGGGCGATCAGCCACATCACCAGCTCGATGCCCTCGGAGCCGGCTTCGCGCACGTAGTCGATGTGCGGTTCGCGGGACAAGGCCTCGGGATCGGCGATCAGCCGGTCGAGGAAGCGATTGTCCCACTCCTTGTTGATCAGCCCGGCGCGCGCCCCCTGCAGCTGGTGGCTCATGCCGCCGGTGCCCCAGATCTGCACGTTCAGGTCCTCGTCGAAGGACTCGACGGCGCGGCGGATTGCCTGGCCGATCTGGAAGCAGCGACGGCCGGACGGCACCGGGTACTGCACGACATTGACCGCGAACGGGATGATCTGGCACGGCCAGGCTTCCGGCTGGCCGAACATCAACGAGAGCGGCACGGTCAGGCCGTGGTCGACGTCCATCTTGTTGACCAGGGTCAGGTCGAAATCGTCCTGGATCACCGACTGGGCGATGTGCGCCGCCAGTTCGGGATGGCCATGGACGACCGGCACCGGCCGCGGCCCCCAGCCTTCGTCGGCCGGCTTGAATTCGGCGCCGGTACCGAGCGCGAAGGTCGGAATCAGGTCCAGCGAGAAGGCCGTTGCGTGGTCGTTATAGACGAGAAAAATCACGTCCGGCTTCTGCGCCTTGATCCACTCTTTCGAAAAATCATAGCCGGCAAACACCGGCTGCCAGTAGTCCTCGCCAGTCTTGCCGAGATCAAGCGCGGCGCCAATGGCCGGCACGTGCGAGGTATAAACCGAGGCGGTGATGCGTGCCATTTATGCGTTTCCTTTCTTGCCGGCGGCGCCTTGCGGCTGGTGTTGCGGCTGCGCGTCGCCATCTTCGCCGAGATAGCGGTTGCCGTCGGCCGAGCGGCCACCGGCGATCATCATGTCGCGATATTCCGCTTCCGTCATGCCGGTCATCGAGCCGGCCATCTGCTGGAAGCTCTTGCCGTCGGTGGCGCCGATCTTGGCCAGGAAATAAATGTTGCCGCCGGTCAGCATGCACCAGTTCAGATTGCGGGCGAGCACGGCCCGCTTCTGCTCCTCGCTCATCGGCCACTCGTCGAGATAGCGGCGTTCGTCGGCCTTGAAGCGGGCACGGTTCTCGGCCGACATCAACGACATGCAGAACTGGTTCAGCCAGTAGCCCTTGCGCGACTGCTCGGCATCGAAAATGATCGTGCCCGGAATGTCCTGGTAGGGTTTGTCGAGGGCCATTTCAGCGTTCCTCGGGCCAGTACAGGCGCATCGGATTATCAACCAGGAGCTTTTGCTGCAAGGCTGCGGTCGACGCGATGTGGGGGATGAAATCGACCAAGAGGCCGTCGTCGGGCATGTGGTCCTTGAGATTCGGGTGCGGCCAGTCGGTTCCCCACAGCACGCGGTCGGGGAATTCCTCGACGACGCGGCGGGCGAAGGGCACTACATCGGCATAGGCGTTCCGCTCGCCGTTCAGGGCTTTCGGGCCGGAGACCGACAGCCGTTCCGGGCAGCTGACCTTGGACCAGACGTTCGGGTGCTGGCGCATGAACTTCAGGAACAGTTCGAACTCGGGGCCGTCGACCGGCTTGGAAACGTCCGGCCGGCCCATATGGTCGACGACGACGGTGGTCGGCAGTGCCGTGAAGAAATCCCACAGCTCCGGCAGGTCGACCGCCTCGAAGTAGATCACCACATGCCAGCCCCACTTGGCGATGCGGCCGGCGATCTCCATGAGTTCGTCCTTGGGCGTGAAATCGACCAGGCGCTTGACGAAATTGAAGCGAACGCCGCGGACGCCGGCATCGTGCATGTACTGCAATTCCTCGTCGCTAACGCTGCGGCGCACGGTGGCGACGCCGCGGGCCTTGCTCTCGCTATGGACCAGCGCATCAATCATGGCCCGGTTGTCGGCACCGTGGCAGGTAGCCTGGACGACGACGTTGCGGGCGAAGCCGAGGTGGTCGCGCAAGGCGTAGAGCTGCTGCTTGGAGGCGTCGCAAGGCGTGTATTTGCGTTCCGGCGCGTAGGGGAACTCGCTGCCCGGGCCGAAGACGTGGCAGTGGGCATCGACGGCACCGGCCGGCAGCTTGAATTGCGGCATGCTCGGACCGGCGTACCAGTCGAGCCAGCCGGGTGTCTTGGTGAATTCCATGGTTTCTCTGGGGGTCGGGGCGTTCATGGTCAGTCGATGTACTTGAGGCCGGCCTTGGCCAGCGGCTCGCGCAAGCTGTACATGTCGAGACCGAGTTCGCCGGCGGCGAAGCGGGCGCGCTTGGCGATCTCGTTGTTCTCGCGGGCTTCGGCGGCATCGGCGACCTGTTGGGCGAGCGCGGCCGGCACGACGACAACGCCGTCGTCGTCGGCGATCACCACGTCGCCGGGATTGACGATCGCGCCGGCGCAGACCACCGGAATGTTCACCGAACCCAGCGTGGCGCGGGTACAGCCCTTGGCGTGGATCGCCCGGCTGAACACCGGGAAGCCCATCGCGGTCAGGTCTTTCACATCGCGCACCCCGCCGTCGATGACCAGGCCGGCGGCGCCGCGCGACTGGTAGGAAGTCGCCAGGAGGTCGCCGAAGAAGCCGTCGGTGCTGTCGGCGGTGCAGGCGGCGACGCAGACGTCGCCCGGCTGCAGCTGCTCGGCGGCGACGTGCAGCATCCAGTTGTCGCCGGGCTGCAGCAGCACGGTGACGGCGGTGCCGCAGAGATGGGCGCCGGCATAGACCGGGCGGATGTTCGGCTTCATCAGGCCGACCCGGCCCATCGCCTCGTGGATGGTGGCGACGCCGAAACGCGACAGTTTGTCGACGGCGGCGCGGTTGGCGCGCTCGATGTTGCGTTTGACGATGCCGAGGTTGTTCAAACTCATGGTCATTCTCCTTAGCGGCCCTGGGCCGTCAGTGCGGCATCGAGCCGCGAATAGACGCGGCGGGCGTTGCCTTCGTAGATCAGGTGGCGCTCTTCGGCGCTCAGTTCGGCCGCCTCGATGTAGCGCTTGGTGTCGTCGTAGTAGTGACCTGTCTGGGGATCGATGCCGCGTACGGCGCCGATCATCTCGGAGGCGAACAGCACGTTGCGGACCGGGATCACGTCGGTCAGCAGGTCGATGCCCGGCTGGTGATAGACGCAGGTGTCGAAGAAGATGTTGTTCAGCAGGTGCTCCTCGAGCAGCGGCTTTTTCAGCTCCTGGGCCAGGCCGCGGTAACGCCCCCAGTGGTAGGGCGCGGCGCCGCCGCCGTGCGGGATGACGAACTTCAGCGTCGGGAAGTCCTTGAACAGGTCGCCGGCGAGAAGCTGCATGAAAGCGGTGGTGTCGGCGTTGATGTAATGCGCGCCGGTGGTGTGGAAGCAGGCGTTGCAGCTGGTCGACACGTGGATCATCGCCGGGATGTCGTACTCGACCATCTTTTCGTAGATCGGATACCAGTGGCGGTCGGTCAGCGCCGGGCTGGTCCAGTGGCCGCCGGACGGGTCAGGATTGAGGTTGATGCCGACGAAGCCGTATTCCTTGACGCACTTTTCCAGTTCGGCGATGCAGCTCTTCGGATCGACGCCCGGCGACTGCGGCAGCATGGCGGCGCCGATGAAGTGGTCGGGGAACAGCTGGGCGACGCGGAAACACAGCTCGTTGCAGATCGCCGCCCAGGTCGCCGAGGTCTCGAAGTTGCCGATGTGGTGGGCCATGAAGCTGGCGCGCGGGCTGAAGATCGTCAGGTCGGCGCCGCGTTCCTTCATCAGGCGCAACTGGTTCTGTTCGATGGTCTCACGCAGCTCGTCGTCGGAGATTTTCAGCTCGCTGACCAAGGGTGCCAGCGCCGGCTCCTTGAGACTGGCGATCTGGCGGTTGCGCCATTCTTCCAGCGCCTTGGGGGCCGTCGTGTAGTGGCCGTGGATGTCGATGATCATGCTGTTTTCCTTGAGGTCTTGGAGATTTGAAGCGCTTGCCCGAAGCATTCGAGCCTGGAGCTATTCTCGATAACGCCACCGCGTCAGAAAAGTCATCTAACCGGCTATCAGTTATGCATTTCCGGCATGGCAAGTCGCCCCTCGACACACAAAAAAAACCGGGCAGTGGCCATTGGCCTGCCGCCCGGTCTGCGATCCGTCGAAGCGGATCAGAACATGTGCGTCAGACCGGCAGCGAAGAGCTTGACTGACCCGCCAGCCGCCGGGGCGACGGCCCAGATCCCGGAGCGGGCGGCATTGTCGTTACCCCGCCAGGTGTAGCCGGCGTAAGCGATGGTGCGCTTGCTCAATGCATGGGTATAGGCGAGGGAAAGGCCTTGGCTGTCCGCATCGTCCAGCGTCTTGACATTGGCCGCGGAGTACACCGCGTGAACCGTACCCTTGCTGAAGACCGGTATCTCGGCACCGATGCCCCAGACCGTATTGCGATCCTGGTTCATAAACTTGTCGCTCTGATAGGTCGCCTTGAGCTTGAAGATACCGAAATCGTAGGATGCCCCCAGATTGCTGCTCTTGAAGTCAATATCCTCATAGGGGAAAACGGTAGCGCCCGGCGGGAAGCCGGCGCCACGGGCAAAGGCCAGGGAACCGAGGGCCAATGTCGCATCGCCGCTGCCCTTCCCGTGGTCGTATACGGCGCCGATGGAGAGCGGCCCCTTGTCGTAATAGAGGCCAAGCTGGGCAATATCGAAATGGCCGTTACCCGTCGCCGCAGCCTCGATCGGCCGGGCGTAATTGACGTCGAGGCTGAAACCAGCCCACGTCGGCGAGTGGTAGGCGACGGCATTGGACAAACGGATATCGCCGAGCGGGTTGTTGCGGCTGCCGGCCCACATCGCGTTGTCGCCGGTGACGTCGAAAATCGAGGCCCCCAGCGTCACGTACTTGATCCCCCACTTGAAGGCGGTGGTGTTCATCCGGCCGCCCTTCAAAGTGCCGAAATCGCCGGCGAGACCGACGTACTGTTCGCGGGCCGAACCGGAAGTGCTGCCCTGGACGCCAGCCGCATCGCTGATGAAGCCGCCGCCGAGACCTTGGTTGACATCGATGTTCAGGCGATATTCGAGTACGAAGATCACCTTCATGCCGTTGCCGAGATCTTCCGTCCCCTTGAAGCCGAGACGGGAGGTCCGGAACAGGCCGCTATCGATCTTGTTGATTGAATCGGCGCCTCCAGGACTGATGTGGGCGGCGCCGACGTCGGCGATGCCGTACACCTGAACGTTCGACTGGGCGAAAGCCGTCGTGGACGCCATCGACGCAACTGCCAACGCAATGATTTTTTTATGCACTTGGGTACTCCTCCTTGTGGTGTTGATAACCATGAAAAAACTGTCCTTGTCCGGCACACCCCGCCATGGCCGGGCAATCGGTCCTTGCCGTTCTCGTGAATTCTCGGCATTGGCAGGGGCCATCGCTACCCACGCCGCCGACTAACAGCTATGCCCTGCCGCTATGGATTGCTGCCTGCCGACGCAACCAGGCGCCGGCAGATCTTTACTTGGCGGTTTCAGCCCTCGGCCGGCCGCAACTCGGGCTCCACCTCGGGGTGGGAGGCGTTCTTGATGAACAGCGCGATCGCCGCGATCACGCCCGGAATCGCCAGCACCGCGAAAATCTGGGCGAAGTCGAACTGGCGGCGCTGCAATTCGGCGACCAGGAAGGGCGCGGCGACGGCACCGACGCGCCCGATCGCCATCATCCAGGCGACCCCGGTCGCCCGCCCGGCGGTCGGGTAGAAGGCCGCCGCCAGCGCCGGCATGCTGGTCTGCGTGGTGTTCATCACGGCGCCGCCGACGAAGACCAGGACCACCAGCCAGCCAAGATTGCCGGCGGCCTGGCCGATCGCGTAGATGCAGACGGCGGTAAGCAGGTAACCGACCATGATCACCCGGTTGGCATTGAACTTGTCCATCAGCAAGCCGAAGGCGATCGCCCCGACCCCACCCAATGGGAACAATGAGGTGACCAGCATCGCCGTCTTCGGATCGAGCCCTGAATCCTTCAGCAGGATCGGCATCCAGTTGATCAGCGCGTAGAAAATCACGATGCCCATGCCGTAGGTCAGCCAGAGCATGACCGAGCCGACCACATAGGAACGCGACAGGATCAGCGCCACGCCCACCTTGCCGTGATCGGCGGAGAACTTGCCGCGTAGGGTTTCGCCGAGCACGAAGGTGCCGGCATCGCCGATGCTCGCCGAGATCCGCATCAGCACGGCGCGGATACGTTCGGCTGTAGCGCCGCGTGCCACCAGATAGCGCACCGATTCCGGCAGCACGACGAGCATGACGAGCGCCAGCGCGATCGGCAGCACGCCGCCGAGTTGCAGCACGCTGCGCCAACCCCATTGCGGGATCATCCAGGCCGACAGGAAGCCGCCCAGCGCGGCGCCCAGCGGGAAGCCTGTGAACATCGCGCTGGTCAGCAAGGCACGCCGGCGGCTCGGGGCGAATTCGCTGGCCAGCGTCACCGCCAGCGGCATCGCCGCGCCCAACCCGAGACCGGTAATGAAGCGCCAGGTCACCAGTTCGTCGAGGCTGGCGGCCGTCGCCGAGATCAGGCTGGCGACGCCGAACAGGCAGACCGAAGCGGTCAGCAGGTACTTGCGGCCGAGGCGGTCGGCCAGCGGGCCAATCATCACCGCCCCCATGGCCAGGCCGGCCAGGGCGGCGCTGAGCACCGGCGCCAGCTGGGGCTTGGCGACTCCCCATTCCAGTAGCAGCGAGGGCGCGATATAGCCGATAGCCGCAGTATCGAAACCGTCGAGCAAGATCACCAGGAAGCTGACGGCAAAAACCAGCCACTGGAAGCGCGAAAACTTGTTGTCGTCGATGAACTTCTGGACATCGACCGTGTGGTTGCGATTTGTCATGAATTGTCTCCTCCGCCTTTGAAGGCGGTTTGATTTGTCACTAAAACTGCTATTACTTTCCTTGCCAGACTTCGGCCGGCACCATCACCTCACCGCGCATGATCAGCCTCGCCGTGCGCAACAGCGCCGCCCGGCGGACGCTCTGCGGGTCATCCGGATCGAGCTCGAGCTCGACGCTGAATTCGCCGGTCGGATGCTCAACCGAAATCTTCTTGTTTTTACCGGCGGGCACCACGGCGATGCCTGCGCTCACCGAACCCTCAAGGACGCAGGCGGTGCCGACGGTCACCGCCGCCAGCACGCCGATCGCGTCGTGGCAGACATGCGGGATGAAGCTCCTGGTCGCGATGCTGCCGCCGGCCTGCGGCGGGGCGACCAGGGTCATCTTCGGATAGTTTTTCGTGCTCACGTCGCCCAGCCCCATCGCCTGGCCGCAGGCCAGGCGCAAGCGCTCGAGGCGTGACTTCAGCGCCGCATCGGCATTGAGTTCGGCGACGCTCTCGTAGCCGCTGCGCTCGACATCGGCGGCGCGCAGGATCACCAGTGGCATGCCGTTGTCGATACAGGTGACCTCGACGCCGTCGATCGTGTCGCGCACCTTGCCGGTCGGCAGCAGGCCGCAGCACACCGAGCCGGCGGTATCGAGGAAATTGATGGTGATCGGCGCCGAACGGCCGGGCACCCCGTCGATATGGGCATCACCTTGGTAATTGACGCAACCGCCCGGGGTTTCGACGGTGATGTCGCACTGCATGTCGGTATTCAGCGTCAGCACGCGCAGCGTCGTTTTATCACCCTGCGCCCGGACCATGCCGGTTTCCAGGGCAAATGGCACCACTGCCGCCAGCATGTTGCCGCAGTTCGGCGTCGTATCGACCGTATCCCGGTCGGGCTGCAACTGGGCGAAAAGAAAGTCGAGATCGACCCCAGCCGTGGTGCTCTGGCGCACGATTCCGACCTTGCTGGTCAACGGATTGGCACCGCCCAGTCCGTCGATCTGGCGCTTGTCGGGCGAGCCCATGACGGCAAGCAGCACGCGGTCGCGGGTGGCAATCTCGGACGGCAGGTCGGCCGCATTGAAGAACGGGCCACGCGACGTGCCGCCGCGCATGAAGAGGGTTTTGATGGGTGTTTGCATGCTGCCGATTCTGTGCCTTGGCCTTTATCCCGAGAAGGAAACCCGGGAACTATCAGCTATACGATTTCGTTATGGGAATGGGCGGGCTCGTCATGTTCGGAGCGAGCCCTACCCTCCCCGCCAAAGCGCTCAGCAAGGCCTGTTTATCAGGCGCCGGCCAATTCCGGGCGCCGCAGTTGCGGCATGCGGGCAAAAAGCAGCGCGCAGATGCCGAGCACAGCGAGCACCATGTTCAGCTCGAAGGCCGGCACATAGCTTCGATAAACGTCGAACATTTTTCCGGCCACGATCGCCGCCGGAGAACAGACCGCCGCGGAAGCCATCATGATTACGCCATTGATTCTGGCAAACGAGCGGACGCCGAAGAAATTGCCGGTCGTGGTGTTGAGGCAGACGAAAGCCCAACCAAACGCGCAGCCATACGACATGCCGGCCAGGTAGGCGAGATTGAGCGCGTCCGGGGTCAGGTTGATGGCCATCATCGAACCGACCAGGTAGAAGCACAGGCCCAGCGCGAAGGCATAGCGCGCACTCATCCAATCCATTAGCCAGCCGCCGATCAGCCGCCCAAACAGGCTACCGAGCACAAAAAGCCCCATGGCGAAGGCATAGGTAGCCGGCGGATAGCCAAGCCCCTTGAGTACCGGAATCCAGTGCGCGGTAAACATCCAGAACGGGAAATGCGTGGCACAGGAGCCCGCGAAAATCAGCCAGAAGACGCGGGAACGGACGGCATCACCGAGCGTCCAGTCAAACTTGGTAACCAGCCTTGCCTTCAGTTCAACCGTCTGGCCAGGCGCTTCGCCGCCATCGGGCAATTGCCCGAATTCTTCCGGGCGCTCCTTGACGAAGAAATGGGCGATCAGGGCAGAAACCGCAGCTGCCACCGCGACCACCAGCCAACCCCGGCGCCAGGTGGCGCCGTCCGCCGCAATGATCGAGTTCATCATCGGCGCCACCACGAATCCGGCGACGCCGGCAGCCGTGAATCCGATGGCCATGGCCCGCCCGCGGAAACGCACAAACCACCGGGTGACCGCCGTAGACAGGCCGATAATCGAACCGAAGCCAACGCCCATGCCGATCATCACGCCAAAGCCCAACAGGTAATGCCAGGGCTCGGTGGCGACGTAGGACAGCCAGAGACTACCCAGGATGATGAAGGCAGAGCCGATCGTGAAGGTTCCCTTGATGCCCCAGCGACTGATCGAGGCGGCATGCAGCAGCGAAGGAAAACCAATGAAGAAATTGAGCAGGGTGAAACCCAGACCGTAGGTTGCGCGGTCCATGGGAATGTCTTTCATCATCGCCGGATTCAGTACGGTCCCGCCGTAGAGGCCAAAGCCCATGTTGAGGAAATAGACGAGCCAGACGACCCCGAGCACTCGCCAGCCGTAAAACTGCTTTTGGTTTTCCATGATTTGTCTCCGCGCCGATGCCATGCGGTGTGGATCGGCCTGTTTATCGATTGATGGCGACCCCTCCTGGCGGTGCAAACACCCCATGAGAAAGATCATTTCAATATCAGGCTACCTGATATTGAAAACGATAGTACACCACGCAAAAGAAAACGCAATAGTTAATTTGTTGAATATTTCGTAATTTTTCGCACGGCTCAATCGACTGAAAACAGGCGCGCAAAATGCGGCCTGTTGACGCCCGGTCGAGCCCGCTCACGACCGCGCGGTGGTCCGCCAATACTCGGTTCCAGAGGCACAAGGATGGTGGGCTACAGCCCGACGCGGAGTTCCCGGAAAGCCTTCACCAAGGCGTTACGCTTGGCACGGAACTGCTCCGCCGATATCTCTCCGTAAAGCATCAGACAAGTTTCATGCTTCAGTTCGAGGCAGATGTCGTGTGCCAATTTATCCAGCCCGCTCAGACGAGCGCACCTACCGTACTGATCGCTTTCGGCATTCGGTCGCGGATTCGTTACACGCATCGATGAGCTCCGGCTGGCGTGCCACTCACATGTTCGGATAAGTCGGCCCTTCGCCCCCCTGCGGCACGACCCAGATGATGTTCTGGGTCGGATCCTTGATGTCGCAGGTCTTGCAATGCACGCAGTTCTGGGCGTTGATCTGCAGGCGCGGCTTGGCGCCGCTCTCGTCGCGGACGATTTCATAGACACCGGCCGGACAATAGCGCTGCTCCGGGGCATCGTAGGTCGCCAGGTTGATGTTGATCGGCACGCCGGCATCCTTGAGTTGCAAGTGGCAGGGTTGGTCTTCCTCGTGATTGGTCGATGACAGGAAAACCGAGGACAGGCGGTCGAAGCTCAGCACGCCATCCGGCTTCGGGTAGTCGATCTTCGGGCAATCGGCGGCCGGCTGCAGCTTGGCGTGGTCGGGCGTGCGGGTGTGCAGGGTCCACGGCGCCTTGCCGCGGAACACCAGCTGGTCGATGCCGAACATCAGCGAGCCGAGTTTCAGGCCCTTGCTCATCCACGGCTTGAAATTGCGCGCCTGATGCAGTTCCTGATACAGCCAACTCTGCTTGAAGGCTGCCGGATAGGCGGTCAGCTCGTCGCGCTGGCGTTCGCCACTCAGGGCAGCGAAACAGGCCTCGGCGGCCAAGGCGCCGGATTTGATGGCGCAATGCGAACCCTTGATCCGCGCCGCGTTCAGGAAGCCGGCATCGTCGCCGACCAGCACGCCGCCCGGGAAGGTCAGCTTGGGCAGGGACTGCAGGCCGCCGGCGGTCAGGGCACGGGCGCCGTAGGCGATGCGCTTGCCACCGGCGAGGAACTGGCGGATTTCCGGATGCGTCTTGTAGCGCTGGAATTCCTCGTAGGGCGAGAGCTGCGGATTCTGGTAACCGAGGCCGACGACGAAGCCGACGGCGACCTGGTTGTTCTCCAGGTGATAGAGAAAGCCGCCGCCGTAGGTGGCCGGGTCCATCGGCCAGCCGCCGCTATGCACGACGAGACCGAGCTGGTGCTGCTCGGCCGGGATTTCCCAGAGTTCCTTGAGGCCGATGCCGTAGGTTTGCGGATCGACGCCGTCGTTCAGCTTGAAATGGGCCTGCAACTGCTTGCCGAGATGGCCGCGGCAGCCTTCGGCGAAGAAGGTGTACTTGGCATGCAGTTCCATGCCCGGCTGGAAGTTGGCGCCTGCGGAACCGTCGCACTGGCGGCCCATGTCGCCGGTCGCGACGCCCATCACGGCGCCATGCTCGTCGAACAGCACTTCGGCGCCGGCAAAGCCCGGGTAGATTTCGATGCCGAGGGCTTCAGCCTGTTCACCGAGCCAGCGGCAGACATTGCCGAGCGAGATGACGTAGTTGCCTTCGTTATGGAAACACTGCGGCAGCAGTCTGTTCGGCACCTTGGTGGCACCGGTTTCGGAAAGGATGAAGAAGCGGTCTTCACAGACCGGGGCATTGAGCGGCGCGCCATCTGCCTGCCAATTGGGCAGCAGTTCGCTGAGCGCACGCGGGTCCATGACGGCGCCGGAGAGAATGTGGGCGCCGATTTCAGCCCCCTTCTCGATCAGGCAGACGCCAATTTCGACGCCCTTTTCCGCCGCCAGCTGCTTCAGGCGGATGGCCGAGGCCAGCCCGGCCGGGCCGCCGCCCACGATGACGACGTCGAATTCCATGGCTTCGCGCTGCATTTCCGCTGCTCTCCTTACGGGTACTTTTTTGACGCGCTCACTAGTTTCTCAAGTGCTGAGTCGCTCAAAAAAAGCCGGTTCGGCGGAATTTCCACCGAACCGGTTAAAGACGGACCGTAGTCCGCAGAGGTGATTCGTGATCAGGCGATAGCCGCGCCCAGCTGCGGCACAACCTCGAACAAGTCGCCGACCAGACCGTAGTCGGCGACCTGGAAAATCGGCGCATCCGGATCCTTGTTAATGGCGACGATGACCTTCGATTCCTTCATCCCCGCCAGATGCTGGATGGCACCGGAAATGCCGACGGCGATGTAGAGCTGCGGCGCAACGATCTTGCCG
>PHCU01000014.1 GCA_002842345.1 Betaproteobacteria bacterium HGW-Betaproteobacteria-12
GTATGCGCACCAAGGGTGGCCGTGCAGTGATCGCTGCTCGCCGCGCCAAGGGTCGCAAGCGTCTGGGCGTTTGACCCGGACGTCCGGCGGGGTGGAACAAACCTTCGCCAGACGCTATCGCCTGACAAAAACGGATGAGTTCTCATCCGTTTTTGGTTTCAGGAAGGCCATTCGCGGCAAGCTGCTGATGCTGCACTACCAGCCACGGGCTTCCGTCGCCGACGATGCACGTCTCGGCCTGGTGGTCGGCAAGAAGTTGCTGAAACGGGCCGTCGACCGCAATCGTTTCAAGCGGGTACTGCGCGAGCAGTTTCGTCTGCGCCGTGCCGGTTTGCCGGCCTGTGACCTGGTCGTTCGCCTGGCGGTGAAGCCGGTTCCGCTTGACGCTGGCGTCCTGGTAGACGATTTTGTCGCCCTGCTGGCGAAACTGCAGCGGTTCGCGCCGCCGCGGGAAGCATCATGAAAAGCCTGTTGATCGGTCTGATCCGCGTCTATCAGTACGCGATCAGCCCGCTCATGGGGCGAAGCTGCCGTTATGTGCCGACCTGTTCGGAATATACGGCGGAGGCTGTACAGAAACACGGTGCCATCAAGGGTGGCTGGCTGGGTGCGAAGCGCATCTGCCGCTGCCATCCCTGGCATCCGGGTGGGTACGATCCGGTACCCTGATTCGACAAATGATTGATTGCATGGGCCGTTCATGGACACTCGTCGCCTGATCCTGGTTATGATCTTCACCTTCTCCAGCTTCCTGCTGTGGGAAAACTGGCAGAAATACAACCAGCCGAAGCCGGCTGCCGAAGTCGCCGCCGCCGGTGCTCCAGCCGCTGCCGCCGGCAGCGACGCCCCGCGTCCCTCGGTCAGCCTGCAGCCGGGCAGCGTTACGCCGCCGTCGGCGACCGCCGCCCCGGCGGTAACGGCTGCCGAAACCTTCACCATCACCACCGACCTGGTGCAGGCGACCATCTCCGCCCAGGGCGGCGACATCGTCCGGCTCGAACTGTTCAAGTACAAGGAACAGGACGACAAGGAGAAGAATTTCGTCCTCTTCGACGTCAAGCATCAGTATTTCGCCCAGAGCGGCCTGATCGGCGAAGGCCTGCCGACCCACCGCTCGACCTTCCGCCGCGTCGCCGGCCCGAGCGAACTGGCCGACGGCAGCGACGAATTGCAGATCCGTCTCGAAGCCGACGCGGCCAATGGCGGCAAGGTTGCCAAGATCCTGACCTTCCGGCGCAATTCCTATGTGGTCGACATTGCCTGGGAAATCACCAACGGCAGTGCCCAGCCGATCGCTCCGCATGCCTACTTCCAGATTCAGCGTGACGGCGAAACGCCGGCCGGCGAGTCGAAAATGATGATGACCTATACCGGGCCGACGGTTTATACCGAGGAAGGCAAGTACCAGAAGCTCGCCTTCTCCGATGTCGCCTCGAACAGCGCCAAGTTCGTCAAGACAGCCGACAATGGTTGGGTCTCGATGGTCCAGCATTACTTCGTCGCCGCCCTGGTGCCGCCGGAAAAGACGCCGCGCGAGTTCTACATGCGCAAGCTCGACAACGCCAACGCCTACCAGGCCGGCGTCATCGTGCCGGTGGCGGAAATCGCCCCGGGCGCCAGCGCCACCAGCGCCGTCAAGCTGTTTGCCGGTCCGCAGGAACAGGCGGCACTGAAGCAGGTGGCGACCGGTCTCGACCTGGTCGTCGACTACGGCTGGCTGACCGTCGTCGCCGCCCCGATCTTCTGGGCCCTGCAGGCGATCTACAAGCTGGTCGGCAACTGGGGCTGGGCCATCGTCGTCCTGACGGTGATCATCAAGGGCATCTTCTTCCCGCTGTCGGCCGCCTCCTATCGCTCGATGGCCAAGATGCGCCTGCTGACGCCGCGCCTGATGCAGCTGAAGGAACGTTACGGCGACGACAAGCAGCGCCTGAACCAGGAAATGATGAAGCTGTACCAGACCGAGAAGGTCAATCCGCTCGGTGGTTGCCTGCCGATCCTGATCCAGATTCCGGTCTTCATCGCCCTCTACTGGGTGCTGCTCGGCGCCGTCGAAATGCGCGATGCCCCGTGGATCCTGTGGATCAAGGACATGGCTTCGCCTGATCCGTACTTCATCCTGCCGGTGATCATGATCATCTCGATGATCATCCAGATGCGGCTCAACCCGACGCCGCCGGATCCGATCCAGGCCAAGGTGATGATGGCCATGCCCTTCATCTTCGGCGTCATGTTCCTCTGGTTCCCGGCCGGTCTGGTCCTCTACTGGGTGGTCAACAACGTGCTGTCGATCGCCCAGCAGTGGCAGATCACGCGCATGATCGAAGCCGGCGGCAAGGCGGCCAACGACGCCAAGGCCTAAGGTGTGGGCGGTGTAGCAAGCGCCGATACCATCGCCGCCATCGCCACGGCCCCCGGCCGTGGTGGTGTCGGCGTCATCCGCATCTCGGGCAGCAATTTGCTGCCCTTTGCTTTGGCGCTGAGCGGTAAGAACCCCAAGCCGCGCTACGCCACCCTGGCCGAGTTCAGGGCGGCCGACGGCAGCGCCATCGACAGCGGCCTGCTGCTCTATTTCCCCAATCCGCACTCCTTCACCGGCGAAGACGTGCTCGAACTGCAGGGCCATGGCGGCCCGGTGGTCATGCAGCTGCTGCTCGCCCGCTGCCTCGACCTCGGCACCCGCCTGGCCGAACCCGGCGAATTCAGCCGGCGCGCCTTCCTCAACGGCAAGCTCGACCTGGCCCAGGCCGAAGCCGTCGCCGACCTGATCGACGCCGCTACCACCAGCGCCGCCCGCTCAGCCGTGCGTTCGCTGCAGGGCGAGTTCTCGAAGGCCATCCACGGCCTGACCGACGAACTGATCAATCTGCGCATGCTGGTCGAGGCAACGCTGGATTTTCCCGAGGAAGACATCGACTTCCTGCAGGCCGCCAACGCCTTCGGCCGGCTGGAGCGCCTGCAACTGAAGCTGGCCGAGATTTTCGACCGCGCTGGCCAAGGCAAGCTGCTGCAGTCCGGCCTGCACGTCGTCCTGGCCGGCCAGCCCAATGTCGGCAAGTCCTCGCTGCTCAACCGCCTGACCGGCGATGACCTGGCCATCGTCACGCCGATCGCCGGCACCACGCGCGACGCCCTGCGCTCGACCATCCAGATCGAGGGCATTCCGCTGCACATCATCGACACGGCCGGCCTGCGTGCGACCGAAGACCTCGTCGAGAAAATCGGCATCGAACGTAGCTGGCAGGAAATCGAGCGCGCCGACGTAGTGCTGCTACTGGTCGATGCGCGTGAAGGCATCGGCGACGCCGACCGCGCCATCCTGTCACGCCTGCCGGCCCGTCTGCAGCGCATCACGGTTTACAACAAGATCGACCTCGCCGGCCGGACGCCGGAACGCCACGACGAACATGATGCCCACGGCGACGCCGTCGCCATCTCGCTGTCGGCCAAGGCCAACCTGGGGATCGAGCTGTTGCGCAACGAGCTGCTGCGCATCGCCGGCTGGCACCAGACCGAAGATGTGTTCATCGCCCGCGAACGCCACCTGCGCGCCCTGGCCAGCGCCCAGGAACACATCGCGGCCGCCCGTGCCGTGGTCGAAGGTCGATTGCCGGCCCTCGAACTGTTTGCCGAGGAACTGCGCCTGGCCCAGCAGGCGCTCGGCGAAATCACCGGCGAATTCACTGCCGACGACCTGCTCGGCGTCATTTTCAGCCGTTTCTGTATCGGCAAGTAAGCCGCCTGTTGCCTGTTGGCAAGTCTGTGCACAAGCTGTCCGTGCTTTGTGGGGCAATTGCCTATTCGTTCACTCGGCCAAAACCATGCACATTTGCTCCACAGGACATTCAGTGCCTTTCAGGACTGTGAATAGTCAACCTAAACACTTGAACAATAACTGTTAATTCGACTTATCCACAGAACTGTTGTCGATATAGTCTTCATAGTCCTTTTATTTATAGTTCTTATTAAAGAACCAAGGCAGCAGCTTCCGGCACCACCAATGATCGCCGCCAACAGCGGGTAAAAACAAAAATCAGCCGCTACCGGCAGCGACGATGCGTTCGATCCGCCGTTGTCTGGCTGCAGCCGCGACGCTATCGCCGGCAGCCAGCAAACGTTCCCGGTCGGCGGCCAGCCAGGCCAGCAAGGCCCGGCGCCAGCCCTGGCCGGCGGCCGTTTCCGTGGCCAGCGCGTAACCGTCGGCGGCTAGCCGGCCGTGCCGCCATAACACGCCGGCGGCGACCAGGCGCGACAGCGGATCGGCAATGGCCGCCAGATCGCTGGTTTGACCACTCGTCCACGCCTGGCGCTGACTGGCTGGCAACTGTTCGAGCACAACTGACTCGCCGGCCAGGTAGGCGGCATAGGCTCGTTCGGCGCTGCCGGCGTCGGCTGCCAGCAGGGCGAAGGCCGGACAACCGTCGCCGGCCAGGCTGGCGGTTTGTGCGGCACAGACGGCGAGCTCGACGCGGGCCATCAGCACCGCATCGCCGGTGCGCCCGACTTCGCGCCGGGCCAGCGCCAGTTCGCGTGCGGCCACGCGCCCGTTGCCGTTCAGGTAAGCGGTCTGATGGGCACTCAGTGCCGCATCGGTTTCCAGTAGCCAGCCAGGCGACGAAGTACCGGCACAGGCGGCGACAAGGACCGCCGCTAACAGGGCAAGGTAGGGCCTCATGGCAGTTTCAGCTCCCGCTCTTTGGCAAATGGCCATTTCTGGTTCAATTGCTCGGTCAGTGTCGTGACGCGGCGCAGGGTGGCTTCGACTTCGTTGCGCAAGCTGTCGAGATCCTGGCTGGCGCCGCGGACGTTGCCGAGAATGTCGTCGACCTTTTTCAGGCTCGTGCGGGCTTCGCCGAGCAGTTGGGCGAGTTCGCTGGCCGACAACTGGGCTTTGTCCATCAGGCCGTCGCTGGCAAACAGTCGGGCATCGGCCTTGGCCAGCAAGCTGTTGGCTCTTGCCAGCGCCTCGATAACCTGGCGGGCATTGCTTTCTCCGCCGAGGATGGCACCCAAGGCGCCATGTTTGCCGTTGAGGGCATCGGTGAATTTCTGCAGGTTGTCCAGGCTGCCGGCCAGCGCCGACTGCTGGTTGGTCAGCTTTTCCAGATTGAGCACCAGTTGCTGGATATTGGCCACCAGTTGCGGCACGCCGGCCGAGGCATCGCCGCTCAGGACGTCGCGGCGGGCCCCGTCAGGCAAGGGCGGATCGTCAAGCAGGCCGCTGAAGGCACGCAGACTGGCGCCGCCGACCACGCCGCGTTCCAGCGTGAATACCGAGGAAGTGCGCAACCAGCGCGCATCGGTCAGCGGTACCTCGATATGGAACAGGGCCTTGCCGTCTTCACCCAGTTCGATGCGTACGACCCGGCCGATGGCAAAGCCGGAGAAGGTCAGCCGGGTGCCGACGGCGATCCCTTCGGCACTTTCGGCGACCAGCAACAAGCGCTGGGTTTGCTGGAAGACGCCGCGCGCCTGCATGACGAAGAGCACGAAAGCGATGACCGCGAGCAAGGTGACCAGCAACAGCCCGGCGGCCTTGAGCGGGGCGTGGGGGATATCCGGTGGCGGAACCTGGTTTTCGGAGGGTGGCATGGTGTTTCCCTAAAGACGCGGGAGGATCAGCAGGGCTGCCTCGATCAGGATGAGCAGCAGCAACAGGCGGGCCATGACGCGCATCTGCCGCGCCACCGGGTCGGCCGGACCGGCGTCGAGGGCGACTGTCGTTGGCGCGATGCCAACGGTGATGGCGAACAGCGACAGCTTGAGGGAAAAAACCGCGGCCATGGTCGGATCGAAAACCTGGCCGATCAGGCGGGCGTAGTCGGCCAGCGCCCATTGACTGACCCCATGGACCACCAGATAGGCGACGGCGAGCGAGGCAATGCCGCCGAGAATGGCCAAGATGAACACGGCGACGGCACTGCCGACGGCATAGGGAATCAGTTCGCGATGGCTGGCCGGCAATTCGCCGCTCGGCCGGCCGAGGTTTTGCATGGTGACCGGGGCGACGCGCAGGGCGACGAACAGTGCCGCGGCCAGCGGGATCAGTTCGATGACCAGGACGCGGACGATGGCTTCCAGCGCCAGGTGTGACAGGCCGTAGCTTTCGGCGGTGACGGCGACGATACGGGTGAGCACGGTGCTGAACAGGATGCTGGCCAGCAGGTAGCCGGGCAGCATCTGCCAGGCGCCGAGACAGATCATGCTGGCCAGGTTGCGGCCGGTCCGCCGGTCATAGCAGCCGGGAGACAGTGCGGCGACGACAGTCAGCGCGGAAAAACCGGCCAGCCGGCCCTGGCGTTTCAGCCAGCGCCGACTGCGGGCGCGCAAGGAACTGGCGGCAAGGGCTGGATTGGCCATGGCGAAGCCGCTGCCGGCGCTTTAGCGCCGATCGCCCTCGAGACGGTTGCGGCGGACGATGGCATCGGCGATTTCGCGACTGATCGCCTCGGCGTCGGGCAGGGCATTCGGACGGAACTGAATGAGCGGTATGCCCAGGCTGTGCAGAGCCTCGCGCTTTTCATCGGCCGCCGCACGGGCCGCTTCGTCGGCGCCCGGCCAATTCAGTTCGATGGCGGCGACGATGGCGAAATCCGGGTTGCAGACGACGAAATCGATACCCCGGCCGGCCAGCCGATGCAGGCGCCGGGCCTCGTGCCGACCACGGATCAGCGCCAGCTGGGCGACCCCGACCTGGGCGAAGACCCGCATATTGGGCATGGCTTCCTGCAAACGCTGAAACAACTCCTGTTCGGCCTCATCGAGCAGCCGATAGACCTTGCGCTGGGGTGTTTCGACGAAGCGGGTTGGCGGATCGAGCGGCAGTTGCTCCTGCTGCCAGGCCGGTCGGGCAGCCGGTCGGGCAACCGGCCGTGCCGGCAGGCGGGAGAACTCGCTCAGCGGCGGGGGCCGGCGGCGGGCCAGCAGTACGGCGCCGCCGAGAGCGGCGGCCAGTAGCAATGCAATGAAGAAAATATCCATGCCCGGGTCCGCAGGTCGTACCAAGCCGGTATATTGACACGCTTTTGCCGGGCGGGAAGCCGCCGGCATCCCTTGCCTGGCCCCCGCCGCATGCCCGACAGTCTCCTGTTCGCCCTGGTCTTCGCCGCCTTCATCGCCGGTGCCATCGATGCCGTCGTCGGTGGTGGCGGCCTGATCCAGATTCCGGCCCTGTTCGCCGCCTATCCCCATAGCGCGCCGGCGACGCTGTTCGGCACGAACAAGTTCGCCAGCGTCTTCGGCACGGCCAACGCCACCTGGCGCTACGCCCGCCGGGTCCGGATGCCCTGGCGCACCATTCTGCCGGCAGCCATCGCCGCCTTCCTGCTCTCCTACGCCGGGGCGGCGGCGGTGGCCTGGCTGCCGAAGGACGCGGTACGCCCGTTGATCCTGGTGCTGCTCATCGGCGCGGCGGCCTACACGCTGTGTCGCAAGGATTTCGGCCAGGTGCACCGGCCGGCCCACAGCGGCCATCGCGAACTGCTCTATGCGGTGCTGCTCGGTGGCGTGATCGGCTTCTATGACGGTTTCTTCGGGCCCGGCACCGGCAGTTTCCTGATCTTCCTCTTCGTTCGCTTCTTCGGCTTCGATTTCCTGCATGCCTCGGCCGGTGCCAAGGTGGTCAATGTCGCCACCAATCTCGCCGCCCTCGCCTATTTCCTCCCCAACGGCTACATCATGGCTGTGCTGGCGGTATGCATGGCCGTGGCCAACGTCGCCGGCTCGATGGCTGGTACTTGGCTGGCCCTGCGCCATGGCAGCGCTTTCGTGCGCCAGGTCTTCCTGCTGGTGGTCGGGGTGCTGATCGTCAAATTTGCCTGGGATACTTTTACGCTGCCGTAATGCTTTTTCCGGAACTCAATGCGGCCGGCTTTTTCAAATAAAATTCAGCCACTTCTCCGAGGATCCGTTCATGCGCGTCACGCTCGTCCACCCCGCCGGCTTCAACTTCGTTCCCGGACAGCCGGATTTCTCGGTCCTGGCCAACCGCATGCCGCCGATCGGCATCATGCAACTGGCTTCCTGGCTGGAAAAGTTCGGCCACAGCGTCGCTTTGCACGACTGCCTCGGTCCCTATGCGCCGCCGAGCATCGCCGAGAATGCCGAGATCGTGCTGGCCACCGACCCGGAAATGGTTGGTTTCTCGGCCACCACCTCCGGCTTCATGGATGCCGTCGAGATCGCCACCTACATCCGTGAACGCCGGCCGGAAATCCGCATCGTTTTCGGCAACGTCCATGTCTCCTCGCTCGGCGCACCGATCCTCGAACATTTCCCGGAAATCGACTATCTGGTCATCGGCGAAGGCGAAGGGGCGATGCGCGAACTGGCCGACGGCAAGCCGCTGCGCGAAATCGGCAACCTGATCTACCGCGACGAGACCGGCAAGATTCACATCAACCCGCGGCGCGACCGCATCCTCGATCTCGACGACCTGCCCTTCCCGGCCTACGAGAAGCTGGCCGGCTTCCCGCACGCCTACCACCTGCCGTTGTTCGCCTACGAGATGCACCACGGGGCGACGATGATCACCTCGCGCGGCTGTCCCTACACCTGCTCCTTCTGTGACCGGACGGTGTTCGAGCGCCAGTACAAGACCAATTCGCCGCAGTACATCTACGACCACATGAAGTATTTGCGCGACCAGTTCGGCGTCTATCACATCAACATGTACGACGACCTGTTCACCGCCAAGAAGCAGCGCGTCTTCGACCTGTGCCAGCTGCTCATTGATAAACCCCTCGGCATGCAGTTCAACTGCGCCATCCGCGCCGGCCACACCTCGGACGAAATGCTGACGCAGTTGAAGAAGGCCGGGGCGCTGATGGTCTCGATCGGCATCGAATCGGCCGACCCGGCGATGATGGAACGGCACAAGGCCGGCGTGACGCTCGACGCGGTGCGCGAGACGGTGCGCTCGATCCACGCCGCCGGGCTGCGCGCCAAGGGCCTGTTCATCTTCGGCATGCCCGGCGAGACGCCGGAAACGGTGCGCACCACCAGCGATTTCATCCTCTCGCTCGAACTCGACGAGATGAACATGACCAAGTTCAGCCCGCTGCACGGGGCGCCGATCTGGGACGAATGCATCAACGACCCGACCGGCGATTTCGTCGAGGACTGGCGCCTGATGAACTGCCTGAACTTCGTCTATCTGCCGGAAGGCTTCTCGTCGCGCGAAGAGATGGACGCGCTGTACAACTGGCACGTCAAGCGCTTCTACGACAGCAAGGGCTATCGCCGGCGTTTCGCCAAGCGGCTGTGGCAGCACCGCTGGAGTCTCTGGCACGTTGTGAAGCACCTGCCGGAAACCATCGCCGCCGCCCGCTATTTCAGTTCCAACAAGGAACAGCTGGACAAGGCCAAGCGCGAATTCAAGCTGCACCCGCGCCAGCCGCTCGGCCTCAAGCCCTTCCTCAGTCCCGACCTGCTGATCGACAACATCGTCTCCAATTCGCCGGTCAAGCTGACCCGGCGCGACGCCAAGAAACTGCTGATCCCAGTGGTTGAGGGAGCCACGGCTTGTTGCCCGCCGCCGGCCTTGCGGGCGGCGGTATAATCCACCGGTTCCGGGGGGGTAGGCAGATGAATTTTCAAGGCAAATACAGGCATTGGCCCTTGCTGGCAGCGGCCGTCGCCGTGCTGGCGCTGGGCGCCTGCAAGACCAGCGACACCAAGCCGGCCGACGGCAGCCCCGCCCCGGCCGTGGAAAAGAGTCGCGACAGTTATCTGCGCGTCGGCTATGCCTGCTGCAATCTGCATTACTCCGGCGACTGGATCAGCGATTCCAACCTGGCCCAGCTGCCCTTCGTGCCGGTCGGCACGCCGATCAAGCTCAAGAAGATCGACGGCTACCGCGCCTATGTCGAGGTCGATGGCAAGCCGATGCGCCTCGGTCACGACTACGGCCGCGAGCAGGAAAATACCGAGCAGTGGGTGAACAAGATCGTCGTCCTCGACGACCCGCAGGCGAAGATCGCCCGCTTTGCCCCGAACGTGCGCAATGCCATCGCCAAAGGCCAGCTGCTGCGCGGCATGACCAAGGAACAGGTGATCATGGCGGTCGGTCATCCGCAGACCAATGAAAATCCGAACCTCAAAGGCCCTTACTGGCGCTATTGGTGGTCGAGTTTCGGACCGTATTACGTCTATTGGGCAAAGAACGGCACGGTCAGCAAGATCGACGGCCATTCGGAAACCGTCGGCTACATGACTTACAAAGGCAAATAATTCTTCGCTGCCACAGAGAGAAACAAGAGGGTTGAACCCATGGAACAGCAAGTGCGGACGGAGCAAAGGGAGTGCGATGTCCTGGTCATCGGCGGCGGGCCGGCCGGAACGACGGTCGCCCCGTTGCTGGCCGAGAAGGGCTATCGCGTGGTGCTGCTGGAAAAGGCCCACCACCCGCGTTTCCACATCGGTGAATCGCTGCTGCCGGCCAACTTGCCGCTGTTCGAGCGACTCGGCGTGGCCGACGAGGTGCGGGCTATCGGCATGGAGAAATGGGGCGCCGAGTTCGTTTCGCCGCAGCACGAGATGTCGCAGGTCTTTCACTTTGCCGAGGCGTGGCAGAAGGACATGCCCTACGCCTACCAGGTGCGGCGCGCCGAGTTCGACACCATCCTGATCCGCAACGCCGCAGCCAAGGGCGTCGAGGTGCATGAAGGCTGCAAGGCCAGGGCCGTCGATTTCCAGCCGGACAACACGGCCGTGGTCCGCGCCGAGCACGATGATGGCCGGCAGACCGAATACAAGGCCCGTTTCGTCGTCGATGCCTCGGGTCGCGATACCTTTCTGGCCAACCGTTTCCAGATCAAGCACCGCAATCCGAAGCACAACAGCTCGGCAGTCTATGGCCACTTCGCCGGCGCCCGCCGCCACGACGGCCAGGCCGAGGGCAACATCACCATCTTCTGGTTCGAGCACGGCTGGTTCTGGTTTATCCCGATGATGAACGACGTCACCAGCATCGGCATGGTGACCTGGCCCTACTTCATGAAGACCAAGGGCGAGCGCAGCCTGCAGCAGTTCCTGATGGACGGCATCGCCCGCTGCCCGGGGCTGGCCGAGCGGCTGAAGTCGGCGACCCTGGTCAACGAGATCGAAGCCACCGGCAACTTTTCCTACGTCTCCGAGCGCAACCACGGCGCCAACTACCTGCTGCTCGGCGACGCCTATGCCTTCATCGACCCGGTGTTCTCCTCCGGCGTGCTGCTGGCGATGAATAGCGGCGTCATCGGCGCCGAGGCCATCGACACCTGCCTGCGCGACCCGGCGCGGGCGCCGGCGGCGCTGAAGCGCTTCGACCAGTTGATGCAGCATGGGCCGAAGGAATTCTCCTGGTTCATCTACCGGGTGACCAATCCGATCATGCGCGACTTCTTCATGTATCCGAAGAACATTTTCCGGGTCAAGGAAGCGCTGCTCTCGGTGCTCGCCGGCGACATCTTCGGCCAGACGCCGATCTGGCGCTCGATCAAGATGTTCAAGCTGCTCTACTACATCGCCAACATCGTTCAGCCGCGGCGTGCCTACATGGGCTGGAAACGGCGGCGCTTCAACATCCGTCGGGTCGATGACCCGGCCATGAATGGCGCCTAGTGTCCCTGCAACTGATCACCCGCTGCGCGCTTTCCGGAGCTGCGCCGGTTCCACGTGAAACCGGCGCGGTGCTTGGTGGCGCCCTGCTTGGCGCGGCCGCCGCCAGCAGCATTACCGCATGGCCGGAACAGCGCCTGGCCGCGCCCCTGCTCGGCGCTGGCGCATCCCTGCTCGGCGAACGCTGGCTGAGCACCCTGCCGGTCAGCGGCGGCGAGAGCGAAGGCATCGTCTGGCGGCGCAGCGGCGATGTGCTCTACGGCGTGCTCGAACTCGACGAGGCACTGTTCGCCGGCGAGACCGGCCGGACGCCGCTGCAGGCGGCCAGTGAGGAAGCTTACCTGCGCCTGTTCCGCCTGCTGGAAGCGCAGGAATTGCCGCAACTGTGGCGGGTCTGGAACTACCTGGCCGACATCAATGGCGAGAGCCACGGCCTGGAGCGTTATCGCCAGTTCAACATCGGCCGCCAGGACGCCTTCCTCGAATTTAGCCGCGGCGCTACCGGCAATGTGCCGGCCGCCTGCGCCCTCGGCCTGGCCGGCGGGCCGCTGTCGATCGCCTTCATGGCCGGCGCCACGCCGGCGGTGGCGGTGGAGAACCCGCGCCAGATCAGCGCCTACCACTACCCGGCCGAGTACGGGCCGCGCAGCCCGACCTTCTCGCGGGCGGCACTGGTCTATCCGCCCGACCGGGAAATCCTGTTTGTCTCCGGTACGGCCAGCATCGTCGGCCACCGGACCGTGCATCCGGGCGATATCGCCGCCCAGTGCCGGGAGTCGTTGGCCAATGTCGAAGCGGTCATCGGCGAAGCCGGCCGCCTCGGCCGGACCGGGCCCTATACGCTGGGCGAGCTGGCCTATCGCGTCTATCTCCGCGACGCCGCCAGCCAGCCGCTGGTTGCCGCGACGCTGGCGCCGCGGCTCGGGGCGGCGGCCGATATCGTCTATGTCGCGGCCGATATCTGCCGTCGCGACCTGTTGATCGAAATCGAGGCGACCGCCTCGCATGTACTGGGGGGGCGCCAATCGCCATGAAATCCATCCTGACAAGCATCGTGCTGGCCGGTTGCCTGGCCGTCTCGGGCAGCGCCGTGGCGGAAGAGAAGCCGCTCTGGGAAATCGGCGTCGGCGCCGCGGCGCTGAGTTTTCCCGCCTACCGCGGTTCCGACCAGACCAACAATTTTCTGATGCCGGTGCCGCATTTCACCTACAACGGCGATTTCTTCAAAGCTGACCGCCAGGGTATCCGCGGCAGCCTGTTCGATTCCGACCGCGTCGACCTGACCGTCAGCCTGGCCCTGTCGCCGCCGGCACCGAGCGACGACATCCGGGCCCGCGCCGGCATGCCGGATCTCGAAGCGACCTTCGAGATCGGCCCGCAACTGGACCTGACGCTGTGGCGCTCGGAGAACCGGGCCCGCTTCGTCAAGCTGCTGCTGCCATTGCGCGCCGCCGTCACCGTCGAAAGTTCGCCGCAGAGTATCGGCTGGGTCTTCCATCCCAAGCTGAACATGGACATCACCGACCTGCCCGGCCTGCCCGGCTGGAATCTCGGGACGCTGGCCGGGCCGATCTGGGGCGACAAGCGCCAGCACGCCTATTACTACAGCGTCGCGCCGCGTCATGCGACGGCGCTGCGGCCGGCCTACGAGGCCGATGCTGGCTATGCCGGCATGCAGTGCCTGGTGGCCTTGTCGAAGCGTTTTCCGAAATACTGGGTGGGCAGTTTCATCCGCTACGACAACCTGTCCGGCGCCACCTTCGCCAATAGCCCGCTGGTCCGCCAGAAGGACTATTTCGCGGCCGGCATCGCGGTGACCTGGGTGCTCGGTGAATCGGCGACGCGCGTGCAGGTGAATGACTGATCGCCGGCCCGCCGGCAATCCGCTGTGGCGGGCCTATGAAATGCTGGCGATGGGCCTCGGCCTCGGCTTGCTGGCCGGGCTCTGCCTGGCCTGGCTGCCCTTCGCGCTGCTGCTGACCCGGCTGTTGCCGGCGGCGCACGGCCAGCGTCTCGGCCGCTGGATGATCATGGCCGGCTTCCGCGTTTACCTGCGTCTGCTGGAAATTTTCTGCGCCTGCCGTTTCGACCTGGGCGACCTCGATCGCTTGCGCGGTGAAGGAGCATTGGTCATCGCCGCCAACCATCCGTCGTTGCTCGACGCAGTGCTGATCGTCTCGCGCCTGCCCAATGCCGTCTGCGTGATGAAGGCAGCGCTGCTGGACAACCTGCTGTTCGGCGCCGCCGCCCGCCTGGCCCGCTACATCCGCAACAACGCGCCGCTCGAGGTGATTCTCGGGGCACGCGAGGAATTGCGCGCCGGGGCGCAGCTGCTGATCTTCCCGGAAGGCACGCGCACCGTGAGCTTTCCCATCGATCCGTGCACGCCGAGCACCGGGCTGATCGCCAGCCGCAGTGGGGCGCCGGTGCAGGCGCTGCTGATCGAGTTTTCGACGCCCTACCTGGGCAAGGCCTGGCCGTTGTTCCGGCCGCCGCAACTGCCGCTGACTTGCCGGGTGCGTCTGGGCCGACGCTTTCCGCCGCCGACCGATGTAACGGCCTTTACCGCCGAACTTGAAACCTATTTCCGCCAGCAGTTGGCTTCGCCCGCCACCGCCTGACTCATGCCGATTCCCTCGTCCACCCATCTCGTCTTGATTCCCAGCTACAACCCCGGCGCCAAGGTGCTCGCTACCGTGCGCGCCGCCCTCACCCACTGGGCGCCGGTGTGGGTGGTGGTCGATGGCAGCAACGACGGCAGCGCCGAGCAGCTGCGGGCGCTGGCGGCCGAGGTCGAGCAGCTGACGGTCATCGTGCTGCCGGTGAACCGCGGCAAGGGCGCCGCAGTGCTCGAAGGCTTGGAACGGGCCGAAGCCGCCGGATATACGCACGCGCTGACCATGGATTCCGACGGCCAGCATCCAGCCGAGCTGATCCCAGCCTTCATGGCCGCCTCGCAGGCCGATCCGGCGGTGATGGTGCTGGGCAAACCGGTGTTTGCTGCCGATGCCCCGGCGCTGCGTGTCAATGGACGCAAGGTGTCGAACGGCTGGGCCAACCTGGAAACGCTGTGGATGGGAATCGGTGATTCGCTGTACGGCTTTCGCGTCTATCCGGTGGCGCCCTTGCGCCGCATCATGCAGCGCAACCGCTTCATGCGCCGCTTCGACTTCGATCCCGAGGCGGTGGTGCGCCTGTGCTGGGAGGGGGTCCGGCCGCTCAACATCGACGCCCCGGTGCGCTATTTCCGCGCCGACGAGGGCGGCGTCTCCCACTTCAACTATCTGCGCGACAACACGCTGCTGACCTGGATGCACACCCGGCTGTTCCTGGGCTTCCTGCTGCGGCTGCCGCTGCTGCTCTGGCGCCGGCTGACGACATGAACACCACGGAAATCTTCCTGATCGCGATGACGATCATCTTCACCGTGCCCTGGTTGATCTGGCGTGTCGGCAAGACCGATTATTACGCGCCGCTGGTCGTCGTCCAGATCCTGACCGGCATCCTGCTCGGCCCGGGCATCCTCGGTGCCGCCTTTCCCGAGTATTACCAGTTCGTCTTCAACCCGGCGGTGATCCAGTCGCTGAACGGCATTGCCTGGTGGGCGGTGATGCTGTTCGTGATGATCGCTGGCATCGAGCTCGATCTGAAGAAGGCCTGGGCGCACCGCCGCGAGAGCGGCATCACTGCCGGCCTGGCGCTCGGCATGCCGCTGCTGTTCGGCTGCCTGGCCGCCGCCCTCCTGCTAGGCTTCGCCGGCTGGATCGGGCCACAGGCGCTGATCTGGCAGTTCGTGCTCGGCGTCGGCATGGCCTGCGCGGTGACCGCGCTGCCGATCCTGATCCTGCTGATGGAAAAGCTCGACATCCTGCGCCAGCCGATCGGCCAGCGCATCCTGCGCTACGCCAGCCTCGATGACATCGCCATCTGGGGCGTGCTGGCGCTGATCCTGATGGACTGGCAGCGGGTCGGCAAGCAGCTCGTCTTCCTGATCGCCTTCGTCTTCATCGCCTGGGGTTTCCGCCGCCTGATGCAGGCGCTGGCCGAGCGCGACCGCTGGTACGTGGCGCTGATCTGGCTGGCCGTTTGCGCTTTCGGTGCCGACTGGGCCGGGCTGCATTTCATGGTCGGCGCCTTCCTCGCCGGCGCCACCATCGATGCCGACTGGTTCGATCAGGAAAAAATGGACCAGCTACGCCACCACGTGCTGCTGGCCTTCATGCCGGTATTTTTCCTCAGCACCGGGCTGCGCACCAACTGGGCGGTTGGCGGCGAGGCGGTGTTCGTCGCCGCGGCGCTGCTGCTGGTCGCCTCGGTCGCCGGCAAGCTGCTCGGCGTCCGCCTGGCCGGCCGCATCCTCAACTGGGCGCCGGGCGAAGCCAGCATCATCGGCTGGCTGCTGCAGACCAAGGCGTTGATCATGATCATCTTCGCCAACATCCTGCTCGACCGTCAGATCATCACCAGCGAAGCCTTCACCGCGCTGCTGCTGATGGCGGTGGCCAGCACCATGCTGACGGTGCCGCTGGTGGCGCCGAAACTGGCGCGGCTGAAGGAACTGATCTTCCGCTCGGCCTGAGCCGGCGGCGCCGATCAGTAATAGGTCCGGCGCCGGTTTTCCGCTTCCAGCTGACGCAGGTAGGCTTTTTCGCGGGCCAACTGGCGCTCTGCTTCGCTCTGCCGCTGGCGTTCGGCCTGCGCGCGCTGTTGCCGATCGCGCTCCTCGGCCCGTTCGAGATCGCGGGAAACCTGCCGCCCGTAATCCATCGCCCGTTCCCGCTCGAAGCGTTCAAGTGCCTCGGCCTGACGCCGCTGCTGTTCCTCCTGTTTAGCTGTCGCTTGCGCGTCGCGCTCGCGTTCGCGCTCCGCTTCTATTTCGGCCATTCGTAGTGCTGCGGCGGTCTGCTCGGCCTGCAGGCGGACACGCTCCTGCTCGGCGAAATGTTTCTGGACTACGAAACCGCCAATGCCGAGGACGAGCAGCAGCATGATCCATTTGAGTGCCCCGCCCGAGGTGGGCGGAGCTACATCGGCTCGGGCCATGCGAAGCGCCAATGCATCGTCGTACTTCTGGCGCCGCACCGGGTCGGAAAGCGTTGCATAGGCTTCCTTTGCGGCGATCATCCGATTGGCGGCATCTTCATCTCCCCCTGCTGCGGTTGCGGCATACGCCGCATGGAGGCGCTTGAAATTGGCTGTGATCGTGTCAGCAGAAGCAGTCGGACTCAGTTCGAGGATGTCGTAGAGGGTGTTGGCCATGGCATTTCCTGCAGGAATGATGACCGGGTCGGCAGTAAATTCCTTTTCACCCGGCCGAATTTGCAAGTGCCATATTCTATATCAATAACAAATCCTGGCTGGGTACCGGGTTTCAGATCAAAGCCCCGTTGATCGAAATGATCTGCCCGGAAATGTAGGCGGCCTTGTCGGAGGCCAGGAAGGCGACCAGGTCGGCGACCTCCTCCGGGCGGCCGGCGCGCTGCATCGGCACCAGCTTCTTGATCGTCTCGGCGTCGAAGGCGCCATCGCTCATCTCGGTGGCGATCACGCCGGGGGCCACGGCATTGACCGTGATGCCGCGGCTGGCCAGTTCCAGCGCCAGCGACTTGGTCGCCGCATGCAGGGCGCCCTTGGCCGCCGAGTAATTGACCTGGCCGCGGTTGCCGGCAATGGCCGCGACCGAGGAAATGTTGATGATGCGGCCCCAGCGGGTGCGGATCATCGGCAGGCTGAGCGGTTGGGTGACGTTGAAGAAGCCGTGCAGCGAGACGTCGATCACCGAGTGCCACTGCTCGGCGCTCATGCCGGGGAAAACCGCATCGGCATGGATGCCAGCATTGTTGACGACGATCTGGATCGGCCCGCTTTCCAGTAGCCCCTCCAGTGCGGCGGCGGTGGCTGCCCGTTCCGTGACATCGAAGACCACCGCTTCGGCGCTGCCGCCGGCGGTGAGGATTTCGCCGACGATGGTTTCGGCCTTGTCACGGCTGCGGTTGGCATGGACGATGACGTGATGGCCGTCGGCGGCGAGGCGCCGGCAGATGGCGGCACCGATGCCGCCGCTACCACCGGTGACGAGGGCGCGTTTCATGGGCGGGTCTCCGGCAGGGCCTCGGCGTCGAGGACGACGGCGGCGCGGCCGTCGAGCAGCAACTGGCCGGCGTGGCTGAGCGCGAACTGGTAGAGGATGTGATTGGCGTCGCCAGACAGGCGTTCGGCGTGGATCTCGAGCATCTGCGGCAGATCGTCGAGGCGTTCGACCAGCAGGCGGACGCTGCGCACGCTGGTCAGGTAGCCCTGGCGCGGCGCATCCGCCTGGCCGGCGAGCAGCGCGCCATGCACGGCCATCGCCTGGGCGGCGTACTCGATGCCGGTGGCGGCGCCGAGGCGGCCATCGGCGCGCAGCGGATTGGCCGGGTCGCGGTGGCTGTCGGCGATGCAGTCGATGGCGCTATCCGAACAGGCGACGACGGCAGCGAGCAGGCACATCTCGCCCTGATGCGGAATGCGGGCGGCGATGCCGGCGTGATCGAGGATCACACCAGCAGCGGCCGACCCTAGCACGGCGTGACCTCGATCTGCAGCTGCATCGGCGACAGGTAGTCGAGGACCACGGTGCCACCTTCGTTACGCGCCAGCAGTTGCAGCAGCGGCAAGGCGCGCAGGGCCGGAATGGCCAGCCGCTGGGCTTCCAGCACGGGATCAGCGAGCCTTGCGGCCGGTGCTGCGCTGGCCGTCAGGGTGATCCTGGCAAGTGAGTGCTCGCTGCGCTCCGGCGTCAGCAGCAGCCCGACACCGGCGACATCGGGAATGGGCCGCGTGACGTGCAGCGGTTCCGGGTATTCGCTGTCGTAGCTGATCAACAGGGTCGGCTGCTGGTCCAGTGCCACCTGGCCGAGGGCATCGATCAGGCCGGCACCGAACGTGGCGTCGTAGGCGCAGATCACCTGGCAGGGGGCCATGGCGCGGGTGGCGATGCCCCAATAGCCGGCGGCGGCGTTGTGTACCGAATTGGTGAAGCGGGTCGGCGAGATCTGCCGGTCGTCGGTTGCCAGCTGCTCGCACAGCGCATGGCAGGTGTGACCATCGGCGCCGGAGGCGGAGAACACCGTGGCTAGCGTCGCCACATCGGCCTGAGCGTGGGCGGCGGCTTCCAGGCCGATGGCCAGGGTCAGCTTGACGACCCGGCTGGCCCGCCGGCGTTCGGCTGGCGGCAGGATGGATGGCGCCGGCAGCAAGGTTGGCGCTGGTTGATACGGCGCCTCGCCACGCAGCACGGCGCGGGCGGCCGGCCAGTCGGGCAGGCCCGGAGCGAGGAAGCCGATGCCGGAAATCCAGGCGCTCAAGGTCGTGTTCAGCGGGGCGTTCATGCGGCGGCTCCGAAGACCAGGCTGCAATTGCTGCCGCCGAAACCGAAGGAATTGGATAGCGCGTGGCGGATCGTGGCCGGCCGGTTGCTCAGCACGTACTGGATGGGAATCGCCGGATCGAGGCTGATGGTGCCCGGGCTGCCGGGCAGCCGCTTGTCGGTCAGCGCCAGGGCGCAGATCACCGCTTCGACGGCACCGGCGGCACCGAGCGTATGGCCGGTGGCACCCTTGGTCGAGCTGCAGGGCACGCGTTCGCCGAACAGGCCAGCGATGGCCTTGCCCTCGGCGGCGTCGTTGGCCGGCGTCGCCGTGCCGTGCAGGTTGATGTAGTCGATGTCGGCCGCCGACAGGCCGGCCGAGCGCAGCGCCGCGCTCATCGCCAAGCGCGCGCCGAGGCCGTCCGGATGCGGCGAGGACATGTGGTAGGCATCGCTCGACTCGCCGGTACCAAGCAGCAGCACGGCACCGGGCAGGATGCCGGCGGGCCGTTCGAGCAGCGCGAAGGCGGCGCCTTCGCCGACCGAGATGCCGTTGCGCGCCGGGTCGTAGGGCCGGCACGGCTGCGCCGAGGTCAGTTCTAGCGAGGAGAAGCCATAAAGCGTGGTCAGGCACAGCGTATCGACGCCGCCGACGATGGCCGCGTCGATGGTGCCGAGCGCCAGTTGGCGGGCGGCGGCGGCAAAGACTTTGGCGCTCGACGAGCAGGCTGTCGAAATGGCCATGGTGATGCCTTCAAGGCCGAAGTAGGCGCGGGTGAATTCGGCCAGCGAGAAGGAGTTGTGCGTCGTCCGGTAATTGAAGTCGGCGGGCAGCGCACCGCTGGCCGGGTCGCGGCGGCGATAGGCCAGTTCGGTCTGCAGGATGCCGGCGGTGCTGGTGCCGAGGAAGACGCCGACGCGGTCGCGGCCGTAGCGCTCGCTGGCCAGGCGGACGCGCTCGGCGAAGCCGTCGGTTTCCAGGCCCATCAGGGTCAGGCGGTTGTTGCGGCAGTTGTAGCGGGCCAGCGCTTCGGGCAGGTGAATGGCATCCACGCCGGCGACTTCGCCGACCCAGGTATCCAGGCGAACCGTCTCGAAGGCGCAGGGCGCCAGACCGCTGCCGCCGCTACGCAGTGCCGCGCGCATGGCGTCGAGGCCGCGCCCGAGGCAGGTGGTGGCGGTGTAGTGGGAAAGCAGCAGCGGAGTCACGTTGGGGCCCGGAACGATGTCCGGCGCATTTTAGCAGAGGGCTTAGACGGCGCGCCGGCCGGCAAAAGCTGAGGCTGTTGCCAACGGTGCAAGAAGTCCGGCAAGCAATGTTCCATTGTCATCAACAAATGCATAATGGATAATCGCGCGCTTGCCTTCCTGCCACGGAGCACATCTCCATGCTGCATTCCATCAGCACCCTGTTCACCAGCGACACGCGCCTCTACGCCGTGACCTGGGGCGATGAAGGCGGCCCCGATCTGCCGGTGGAAGCCTGGTGGGGGAAGGAAGAACTCTCCGGCGGCTTCGAATACGCCATCGACCTGCTGTCGACTGACGTTCATCTCGAACTCAAGACCTTTCTTGGCCGCGCCCTCACCCTCACCACCCGTCTCTCCGACGGCAGTTCGTTCCCGCGCAGCGGCTACGTGCGCAGCGCCCTGAAGCTCGGCGCCGACGGCGGCTTTGCCCGTTACCGGCTGTTCGTCGTCTCCTGGCTCTGGCTGCTCAGCCGCGGCCGCCACCACCGGGTCTTTCAGGAGAAGACGGTCATCGCCATCATCGAAACCGTCTTTGCCGATTACGCCGACGTCGCCGCCTGGCAATGGAGCGAGGAAGTCGCCGGGTTCATGGCCGACACCCGGCCGCGCAGCTACTGCGTGCAATACAACGAATCCGACTATGCCTTCGTTTCGCGCCTGCTGGCCGAGGAAGGTCTCGGCTGGAAGGTCGACGAAGATGCCGAGGCCCCCGGCCGGCACCGCATCACGGTCTTTGCCGACAGCCACAGCTTTCCCGAAGACTGCCTGTCGCAATCGGCCAACGGCGGGCGTGGCATCCGCTTTCACCGGGCCGACTCCCAGGAAGACCAGGACGCCGTGCTCGCCTTCGGCGAACAGCGCCGCCTGCTCGCGGCCCGGAGCACCCATCTCGCCTACGACTACAAAGCCAAGAAGGTCGTCGCCGCCAGCGTGCCGACGGCACAGCGCTTCGCCAGCGACCACGCCCCCCGCCTGGAGTCCTACGACGACGCCGGCCCCTATGCCTTTGCCACCGCCGACGAAGCCGAACGCTACGGCCGGCTGGCCATGGAAGCCATCGAGGCCCGCTACCAGACCTGGCTCGGCCGCAGCACCGTGCGCAGCCTACGCCCCGGCACCCGCCTCGACCTCGTGGACCTGCCGCAGGACCCGGGTCAGAGCGCCGATCACCGTTTCGCCATCCGCGAAGTCGTCCACGTCGGCATCAACAATCTCACCGGTGAGGTCATCGCCGCCATCGCCAGCCGCCTGAGCCGCCCTCAGCCCTTCGCCGAGCCCGAAACGGACGGCGAAATGATCATGTCCGTCGCGCTCGCCGGCGAGATCCCCGGCGAACTTCTCAAGCTCGCCGCCGCCCGCGGCTACGCCAACCGCTTCGAAGCCCTGCACGCCGACACACCGTGGCGCCCGCAACTGGTCGACGACACCGGCTCCCGCCTCAATCCGCGGCCGACCGCCCCCGGTCCGATGAGCGCCACCGTCGTCGGCCCCGAAGGCGACGCCAGTCCGAACGGAGCCGACGAAATCTGGTGCGACCGTCTTGGCCGGATCAAGATCCGCTTCCACTGGCAGCAGGGCGAGACACCGGACGACCAGGACTCCTGCTGGGTGCGCGTCATGCAGCGCCAAGCCGGCCCCGGGATGGGCTGGCAATGGCTGCCGCGCATCGGCCAGGAAGTCCTGGTCGACTTCCTGAACGGCGACATCGACCGCCCCTATGTGATGGGCAGCCTCTACAACGGCAAGGGCGAAGGCGGCGTCCCCGCCACCCCGGGCGGCCAATCCGGCGCAACCGACGACTCCGTCTTCGACCCGGCCAGCGACCACCGCCCCGCCGGCCAGGGCAACCTGGCCGCCGGCAACAGCCCGGCCTGGCATGGCGGAGCCGCCGCCAGCCATCGCCACCCGGCGGCGCTGAGCGGCTTCAAGAGCAAGGAATTCGGCGGCCCGGGCTACAACCAGCTGGTCATGGACGACAGCGACGGTCAGCAGCGCCTCCAGCTCAAATCCACCCAGCACAGCAGCGAACTCAACCTCGGCTACCTGATCCACCAGGCCAACAACTACCGCGGCAGTTTCCGCGGCACCGGCCTTGAACTCAGGACCGACGCCTGGGGCGCGCTGCGCGCCGGCCGTGGTCTGATTATGAGCACCTGGCCCCACGGCACCCCGGGCGCCCCGGCCGGCGACATGGCCCCGGCCATGGCCCTGCTGCAGCAGGCCGACAGCCTGGCGCAGACCCTCTCCCAAGCCGCCGGCACGCATCAGACGGTCAAGCTCGCCGCCGCCATCGGCAGTCTCGGCCCGAACCAAAGCACCATCGACGACCAGGCAGCCCCGCTCAAGGCCCTGCACAAGATCGCTAGCGGCATGGTCGACGGCAAGGATCAGGACACCGCCCAAAGCGATGCCGAGCAAAAGCACACCGCCACCGGCCAGAGCAAAGTCCCGCACCTCACCGACCCGGCCATCATCCAGGCCGCCCGCGGCGACTTCGGCCAAGTCGCCGGGCAGCACCTGCAAGTCGCCAACGACGAGACGATCACCTTGGCCAGCGGCGCCGACAGCAACTTCGCCATCGCCGGCAAAACCCGCATCCACAGCGGCCAGGCCATCGGCCTGCTGGCCGGTGCCACCACACCCGGCGATGGCAACACCGGCCTCAAGCTGATCGCCGCCAAGGACGACATAGACCTGCAGGCGCAGAGCGACGAGATGAAGTTCCAGGCCAAGCAGGAAGTGAAACTCGTCAGCGTCAACGCCCATATCGACTTCGCGGCGGCGAAGAAGATTCACCTGGCGGTGGAAGGCGGCGCCTCCATCACCATCGACGGCGGCATCATCGTGCAGTGCCCGGGGACAATTACCGTGCATGCGAGCAAGAAGAAGTTCAGCGGGCCGACTTCGCTTTCCAGAGAGATGAATACTTGGCCGACCACGAATTTCGATGACTCCTACATTTTGCGCAACGAATCCACTGGCGAGCCGTTGGCCAATTGCTTGGTTGAACTCACCCGGATGGATGGCAGCAAACTTAAGATCAAGACCGATGCAAGCGGCAAGACGCCAGTCCAGAAAAGCGAGTTTCTCGAAATGATAGACGTCCGGATTATCGGCTGAACGGAACGAGGAAGCTGTCCATCATGAGCAATTCGACCGATACGCAGTATCACTCGACCGTCACTACGCCGGAAGGTGACCAGCGTGCCAAGGCCATGCTGACAACAACGGATGACCGACGCGACAAGGTCATTCTTGGCAAGCCTTGCGTCATCCCCGTGCTTTTCATCCCCGGCATCATGGGTACGAATCTCAAGAAAAAAGGCAGCAAAACCATCGCCTGGCGGCCCCCCAACATGGATGCGCGCGGTGCCGCCAACGCCATCGGCCAGCTGTTCGAGTATCTGTTCAAAGGTACCGAGCAACGAGTCAAGGAACTCAATACGGCCGAAGCCCAAGTTGACCCGCGGGGTTCGATCAGCGTCGGCGACAGTGGCCTCCCCGAAAACGTTCTCCGCGCCCGGGGCTGGGGGACGGTGCTGCGCGCCAGTTACCATCCGGTCATGGCCAAGCTCCAGTTCAATCTGAACGAACTCGCCAAATTCAACACGGCGACTTGCGCGGCCGAACTGCGCGCCTGGGCAGCCAATGAGGGGCAGGAGCCGCCCACCGAATGGGGCGCCATAAGCGGTACAGCGCTGAGCCGTGAGGAAATTCTGCACGCCGCCAATTACCAGTTCGATGTCTGGGGTGGTGGCTACAACTGGCTGGAAAGCAATTGCGATTCCGGTGCGGCAATCCGGGACTACATCGAGAAGATCATCCTGCCGTATTACAACGAAGGCGAGGAAGTCATAGTGGAAACGAAAGATGACCAGCCCTGCCGGATTCAGCGGACAAAGCCAGTCAGGCCATTGGCGGAGAAGGTTATTGTCGTCACCCACTCGATGGGTGGACTGGTCAGCCGTTCGCTGACCGAGATACACCAGTGCGACAAGGTGCTGGGTGTTTCGCACGGTGTTCAGCCGGCCACCGGTGCGCCGGATACGTACAAGCGAATGCGTGCCGGGGCGGAGGGCATCGAACAACTCTTCCTCGGGCGCAACGCGGCCGACCTGACCGCCATTCTGACCCAGGCCCAGGGTGGCATGGAACTCCTACCTTCCGCCGACTACAACGACGGCAAGCCCTGGCTACGGGTGCGCGACAAGGCCACGCCCGAGGAGATGGATACGGGTTCCGGGCTAACCCTGCCGCAGAGAGGCGATCCCTATGGCGAGATTTACAAGTCACCGGCTTGGTACGGTTTGGTGCCCACGGAGAATGAGGTGTTGATGAATCCGGCGGGAGGGGACGGCAAGAGCGAGAGTTCTGGCGCAAAGTCAGATGATGAGACTCCACGGGATACACTCAATAGAGTGATCAATTCTGTTCAGAAATTTCACGAAGCCATCCAGGGAAAATACAAAAGCCCCACCTATGTCCACTACGGTGAGCAGGGCATGCGGGGCGAAAAGAGCAAGCGCGGCGGCATCCTGAACAGCGGCCTGATGGCTGATAAAAGCCACTATTCCTACGGTCAGGTGGTCTGGGAGGGAAGTGGCGGCTCGCTGGTTCCGCAGGAAGGCGTCACTCTGGAGAAGGACGACCAGAATGGCGGAATAAGGCTGTCCAATGGCACCCGCCTCAGCATCGCCGGCCCCGATGCACCGGGTGACGGCACGGTGCCCTGGCAATCGGGTGCCGCTCCGGGTGGTAAAGCGGGGGTCGAACTGACCTTCGGCCATGGTCAAAGCCACCCTGGCCAGTACAACGCTGAGTTCGGTTATGACCATCAAGGGAACTACAACGACCCGAGGGCGTTGTACGTGACGCTCTACGCCATCGTCAAAATCGCCCAGAATGCCACTTGGCACAAGAAGGAGGCTGCATGAAACCTGACTGGATTACCCGCACTATCGGCCGCCACCTAGTCGATCTACCTGCCAGCGCCAAGCTGTACGAAACCTACACATTCAACAAAGTAAAGATAGAGCCACTTCCTATCAAGAACCGCCAGCACTTCGATCACATCGTGAATATGCGGGAGGCAGAACTCAAAAAGGCGGAGCACGACAAGCATGGCTCAATGTTCATTGAGCGGGTCAAGCATGCCAACGGTTCGGCTACGTTGGTGTCATGGTCCGATTCTGCATCAGAGGATGGCTATTATTTTGATACATACTTTCTAGCGGGCACTAAGGCGATTAAATATTCGGGACACGTGGGGCAGGATAGGAAGTCAAGCGCTTTGAAATTGCGTAACGAACTCAGCCAAGAATGGCGCGAACGCAATTCTGGCGAAATACCGGAGGGTGTAGGTTTCGTCACCGGTGATGTAATTTTGATCGATAAAGCCTTCAACCTCGAAGACTGGTCTCTCAGCGCCCAGTTTGCCGGCAAGCCGGAAGTCAATTTCGTCATGTACGGCTTTGCCCGGCGCGTCGTTAAACCTGGTTTGCGCGAGCGTGCTGGGGGAGCCAAGGGTTTTCTCGCCGGTGTATTGGCCGGTAAATCGACCTTGCGCAGCCGAGTCCGATCGGTCGGACCGATCGAAGGCGACGAAATCCTCATGGCTGCTACCCAGAACGGCCGGCGCAGCTACGGGTTCAAATGGGAAGCCCCCGGCAAGGCCAGTTCGCTGGCCGAGCCTTATCTGATCGCTGAACTGACCGACGGCATTCAGGATCCCGAGGCCGCCGGCCCGACCTCATTCAGGGATGATGATGAGGCACTCGCCCTGTGGGACGAGATCATTGACTCCATCCGCCTGCGTCCAGGGGCCGCCGGATGAGTATTCAGTCCAAGCGCCGTTCGCTCCTGGCTGGTGCTCTGCTCAGCCCAGCCGCCTGGGCTGGCTCACGCCTCGCCTCGGCTCCCCAAGACCGACCCGTCGACCTGATCCGCCGCCTGATGGACGAACTTCTGACCTCACCCGAGCAACGGGAGGCCGAGGCGAGGTTGCGGCAAAGCGAGCACTGAAATACCGAAATCGCCATTACTACCCGGCGCGCTTCAAACAGCCGCGATAACGATTGTCCACCCGCCTGGCGAACCACTCGGTGGTCAGCTTGCGGCTGATTTTCGGGCTTTTCAGGTCGATGTGCGGCATGGCCTGGCGTGGCAGGGGCTTGCCGGCTGACTGTTCGGCCAGGGCAAAGACGCGCTGGAACAGCGGGCTGCTGCCGAAAGCGGCGGTCTTTTCCAGCAGCAGGTCGCGGCGGATTTGCGGTCGGCTCATCTGCAACTGGTCGGCGAGTTCCAGTGCCGCGTCCTCGATGCTGCTGGCGACGGTCGACACCTGGCCGTCTTCGTAGCGCAGCAGGTCGCCGTCGAGCACCAGCGGTTTGCCGGCGACGCGGCCGAGGGCGGCCTGGAAGGCGGCGTTGCGGCTGCTGTAGCGGCCGGCGTTGAAATCGGCGAAGCGATAGACGATCTGGTCATAGGGCACGGCATAGTCGAGCAAGATGGCGCTGCCGAAGTAGACGCCGCCACGGCGGGTGAATACCTCGTCGCGCACTTTGCGGGCGACCGGATAGGGATAGTCGCGCTCCTGCACATGCTGCTCAGCGAAGGCGATGCTGACCTGCATCGGGCCGCCGGTGCGCACCGGGTTGTAGCCGGCGAACAGCTGGCGACCAAAGGGTAGTTCGCCGATGATGTCCTCGAACAGGGCGTTCAGTTCGCCTTCGGTGCGCAACGCGGCGATGCGTCGGTCGTAGCTGCGCCCGTCCGGCGAATCTTTCTCCAGGGCGGTATCGAGCAGCAGGCGGGGAATGCGGTAGCGCTCGCCGCGTTCCTCCAGTTCGCGCCGCACGATGCGCGGCAGGCCGGGCACTGCCGGATCGGCCTGAAAGCTGGCTTCCTGCTCGATGATGGCGATGGCGGCGCAGTAGGTCTGCGTCGCATGCGGGACTTCCAGGGCGCTGAATGCCGCATACAGGTCGCCGGCCCAGCCGGCGCGATCCTTGGCATAGCTGGGGATCAGGCGGGCGATGCGGCGTTGCGCGTCGTCCTTGGCCAGGCTCAGTGGCCAGGCGCTGGCCGTCTTGCCGTTGGCGCCACGGGCCATGTCCGGCGGCAGGGCCGGGCCTTCCGGTTCGCTGTCGAGGAAGGAGCAGCCGGCGACAGTGACCAGCAGCAGTGCCGGCAGCCAGCGGCGCAAGGCTTCAGGCATCGGGAACGCGGCAGACCAGCATGATGTTGGCGAACGGCTTGCCCTCGCTCATCGGCACGGTGTCCACGACGAAGCCAAGAGCCCGTAGCAGGTCCACCCATTCCGTCAGACGGCGACCGTAGAGCTGCGGCAGGCGGTGGCCGCGGACGAAGGTGACGGCGTGGTCGACCCAGTTGCAGATGTGATAAGGCAGGCCGGCGCCGGCGTCGCCGACGCGGGTGAGGAAGATGCCGCCGGGCGGCAGCGCGGCGCGGATGCGCGCCAGGACGTCCTGCTGCCGCTGGTGGTCGATGTAGTGCAGGGCGTCGAGGATGCTGACGACGTCGGCCTGGCCGAAATCGACCGCGCACATGTCGCCCTGGCGGATGGCGACCAACGGATGGTCGGGGCCGAAGGCGCGGGCGGCGCGATCGACGTCCTTCTGCATCAGTTCGAAGCCGCGCAGCGCTGTCGGGTGCGGCGGTGCCGGCCAGTCGGCCGGCCAGTTGCCTTGGGCGTGCAGCTTGTCGGCGGCGAGCAGCCAGGCAAACAGACTGCCCTGACCGCAGCCGAGATCGAGGAAGCGGCGGCCGCCGGCGAACAGGCCGCGGCGCAGCAGTTCGCGGAAGATGCAGTCGGAGGACAGCTTGCCGCGCGCGTAGTGATAGGCGAAATGGCCGCCGGAACGGAAGGGACGGCTGGCTTCGTCAAGCAGTGCCGGCAGGAAGCGGTGGATGGTCATGGCAGGGCGGAAGCGAGGGTGACAGGAGTGAGGCGATGTTCGGCCAGAGTTTGCAGCAGGCGCGGCAGCACCGCCAGGATGACCGGTTCGCCGGCCGGCGTGGCGGCGGCGTTGCCGTCATGCAGCAGCAGGATGTCGCCGGCGGCCAGCTGCTTGACCAGGCGCTGGTAGACGATCTGCGGGTTGCCGATACGGGTGTCGTACGGGCGCCGTGTCCACGACGCCAGCTGCAGGCCGAGGCGGGCCAGCACGGGGTCGAGCAACGGATTGCGCAGGCCGGCAGTCGGGCGGAAGAAACGCGGCGCCCGGCCGGTGATTTCGGCAAGCGTCGCCTGGGCGGCGGCGATGTCGGTAGCCATGCGCCGGGCACTGAAGGCGGCGAAGCACCAAGCGTGCGAGTCGCCATGATTTTCGACGTGATGGCCGCGGGCGACGATCTCGCGACAGAGCGCCGGATGGCGGCGGGCGGCTCGGCCGATGCAGAAGAAGCTGGCCTTGGCGCCGGCGGCATCGAGCTGGTCGAGCACGTGCGGGGTGACTTCCGGATCGGGGCCGTCGTCGATGGTCAGGGCGATCTCGCCGCGGGCGGCGGCGGCGGCCGGCAGGCGGCTTACATTGGGGCCGAGCAGCGTCGTCCGCGGCAGCAGGCCGGCGGCGATCAGCAGGCCCTGATTGGCGGCGATGGCCCCGAGCGCCCATGGCCAGGCGGCGGGGGCGGCGAGCAGGCCGGCCGCGGCCGCGGCGTGGGCGACCAGGGAGAGCTTGACGAAGGGGGTGGGTTTCCAGGGCGGCGGCATGGGGAAATCAGCGACAGAGATCGTCGCGGTCGAGAAAATGTTCCCACAAAAGCTGCCAGGCCGGCCAGTCATGACCGCCGGCTACGGCCAGCCGGTCGGTTTCGGGAAAGCGTTCGGCGATGCGCCGCATGCCGGCGGCGAAGCGGTCCTCGCGACCATAGCCGACGAACACCGGGAACTCGGCTGGCGGCTGTTGTAGCCAGCGCCACATGCGGAATTCCGGATCGTCGAGCTGCCCTGCTTCCGGCATCCAGGCTTCAAGGCCGCCGGCCCGGTCGATGGCATTGGTGGTCAGCCGGCTGCCCGGGTACGGGGCGAGCAGGCACAGGCCGTCGACGCAACCGGGATGGTCGGCGACATGGCACAGGCTGAGCAGACCGCCGAGCGAAATGCCGCCGAGCCGGATACGGCGATAGCCCTGCCCGCGTGCCGGTTCCAGGATGTCCTGCTGCAGCGCCGGCAGGGCCTGGCCGGCGGAAATGGTTTCAAGGTCGAAAGCGACGGCGGTGACGTCGAGCGGCAACTGCCGCTGCGCCACCGCGGCGAAGAAGCCGGCGGCGACGAAGTCTTCCGGCGTCATGTAGGCGCCGGGCAGCAGCACCAGCAACTCGCGGGCGTTCGGCGTGGTGTGGCGAAGGGTGCGCGGAACGAGGTTCATCGGGCCGTTTCACGTGGAACAAAAATGGCCGACAGCAACAGCGCCAGGATGGCACCCGGCCCGACCGTGATGCCGACCGCGTGCAGCACCGGCACCTGCGACAACGCCAGCGTGCCGAAGCCGATGGCGGTGGTCAGACAGGCGATCAGCATCGAGGCCAGGGTTTCCGGATCGAGTTGCGGCTGGCCGGGCGGCAGGTCGAAGAACAGCGCGTAGTTGGAGCCGACGGCAATGATCAGCAGCATGCCGATCAGGTGCATCAGGTGCAGCCTTTCGCCGAGCAGGTGCAGACCGGCGATGACGATCAGCACGGCGAGTACCAGCGGCAGCAGCACGGCGGCCAGGCGGCGCGGCGAGCGCAAGGTGGCGGCGAGCAGCACGACGATGGCGGCGAAGCCGGCCAGCGACAGCAGCAGGGCTTCGTGCAGGTAATCGTTGTAGAGCTTGTTGAATTCGCGCTTCATGTCGATGAACAGCGCGCCGGAGCCGGTCAGTTCGGCCTGCAGCTCTGCCGCGTCGATGTCGCCGGCGCCCGGGCGCAGCGGCAACAGCGCGCTCCAGCCAGTGCCGTGGGGCTGCAGCAGCGCATCGACGGCCAGCGCCAGGTTGGTGCCGGCCAGTGCTGCCCGGTCGAGCGGGGGAGCCTGGCGGGCCTGCTCGATGTCGGCGATGAAAGGTTCGAGGCGGGCGGCGGCCAGCGGCGAGTCGGCTTGAGCTAACCGCAGGCGCTGGCGCAGCTCGTCGGCGGCCGGCAGGCTGGCGCGACGGGATTCCTGCACCGCCTGGCTGGGCAGGAAGCGGGCCGGGCTGTCGTAGCCGCCGATCAGGCCGGCGGCGACCAGGCGGTCGAGGCGCTGGCCGGTGGCTTCGGCCTGTTGCAACACCCGTTCGCGGTCGGCGCCCTGGATGATCACTAGGTAGCGCGAATCCGGCGCCCCGATGTCGGCACGCAGGGCCATGTCGCGCTGCTGGTCGGCCAGGCTGACCGGGCTGAGCGCCGATAGCTCGGGATTCCACAGTTCGCCGCGCTGGACGAAGAGCACGGTCGCCGCGGCGATGGCCAGGCCCAGCGCCGGCCAGCGCAGGTGCTGCAGGTAGCCGATCAGGCGTTCGGCGCGCCGGCCGAGCGGCGTCAGGTCGGGCATTTTCCAGGTAGCCGGACTGAGCGGCGGCAGCAGGAAGCGCGTCGTCAGCGCCGCGGTCAGGATGCCGGTCAGTGCATAGAGGCCGAGTTGGGCCAGACCGGGGAAGCCGGAGAACAGCAGCGCGCCGAAGCCGGCGATCGAGGTCATTACGCCGAGCCGGATGGTTGGCCAGAAACGCTGTTTCCAGTGGTCGATGCCGCTGCGTCCGGATTGCACGAAATAGTAGATGGAGTAATCGACGGCCTCGCCGATCAGCGCCGAGCCAAAGCCGACGGTGATGCCGAAGACGGTGCCGTAAGTCAGGCTGACGGCGACGATGGCGGCCAGGGTGCCGGAGAGGACCGGCAGCAGGCCCAGGCCGAGCAGGCGCAGGGAGCGGTAGATGCACAGCAGCAACAGGAAGATGGCGAGGCTGCTGATGCCCGACAGACGGACGACTTCGTTCTTGATCGTTTCCCGCGAATTGACGGCGAACAGACCGGGGCCGGACAACTGCAGCGTGAATCCGGTGGTGCCGGCCGCCGCCGTGCCGGCGGCGAATTCCCGGCGGATGCGTTCGATCGCCGCCTGCTGGCCGTCGGTATCGGAGCCGAGAGCGGCCGTCTGCACCAGCAGCATGGCCCGCTCGCCGTCGCGCGAAGCCCAGACGCCGGCTTGGCTGTCCGGCTGGTTGCCGCCGGCCAGCGTACCGAGCAGGGTCACCAGTTCGCCGGTCGGATCGCGTGGTAGCAGGGTCTTCAGCATCATTCCGGCCGGCGAGGCGAGGCGGTCGATGCTGTCGCCGATGGCGGTGCGCAGGCCGGCGACGGTGAAGCGTTCCGGTGTCACCGCCGGGCTGAGCAGATAGCGGTGGCGGAGCAGGAACGCGCGGTCGGCTTCTTCGCTGCCGGCCTCGCCGTTCTGCACCGAGAGAAATTCCGGGCCGGCGGCCAGGCGCCGGCGCAGGTCGCGCGACAGGGCGGCGCGCTGTTCCGGCTCGCCGCCGCCGATGGCGACCATCAGCAGGCGCGCCACGGCGCCCTCCTTCAACTGGTCGACCAGCACCTGCTGTTCGGCCGTCGGTCGGGCCGGCAGGAAGAACGACATGTCGGCGGAAAAGCGGCTGTTCCAGACGATCGCCGCGCCGGCCAGCATGGCCAGCAGCCAGAGCAGGAAGACGCGGGCGGCCCGACCGTTCATTTATCGGCGATCGGTTCGATGCTCAGCACCGAGCGGTCGCCGTCGGCCTGCAGGTATTCGATGCCGAGCACCTGGTTGCGGCTGCCGTTGACGACGATGCGCAGGATCACCGCCGAGATCCGCTGGTCGGAGGGCAGCAGCGTCAATACCCACTTGTCGGCAGTGCCGGAGAGAAACAGCGCGTAGCTCTTCTCCAGCGCCGCCCGGTTGCCGCTCAGCGTGCCGCGGATGCTGTCGACGAAGGCCAGCGCTTCCGGCTGGTTGGCCAGGCTGATGGTCAGCTTTTGCTGTTCGCGCTCGATGCTGACCTTGTCCTTGTCGAGCACCAGGGTTTCCGGCTTCGGCGTCAGCGTGCGCTTTTCCAGGCGGTCGGGGGCGATGTAGCGCATCTCGCCGGTCGATACGACGGGTTTGTCGAGCAGCGAGATGTACTTCTTCTCGACGAATTTGGCCCGCCCGCCCTGGTGCGCCGCCAGGCCGGCCATCAGCTGACCGATGTCGAAGGCGGCGCTGGCCGGCAGGGCGAGGGCCGCGAGCAGCAGGCCGAGAAGGAAGCGCTTGTTCATTTTTTCTGCCAGAAGTCGAAGAAATTGAACCAATTGTAGGGCGCCAGCCGGCAATAATGGCTCAGCCGGTCGGCATAGCGCTGCTGCGCCGCCTGCATCGCCGCCGCCCGTTCGCTGCGCGGCGTCTGGCTGAAGTCGGCCAGCGGTTCGAAATGGATGCGGTAGCGGTTGCCGCCGAGATACAGCCCGGTCATGAAAAAGACCGGGCGCTGCAGCATCGCCGCCATGCGGAAGGGGCCGGTCGGGAAAGGCGCCGGTTGGCCGAGGAAGTTGCAGTCGACGGTCGCGTCGTCGCCGAGCCGGCGGTCGGCCAGCAGGCCGACCAGGTAGCCCTGGTCGAGCCGGTCGCGCGCCTGCAGCATCGAATCCATGCGGCCGAGCGCGATGATGTCCTCGGTCGCCGCCGGGTTGATGGCTTCCAGCGTGGCGTTGATCTTGCGGGCGTTTTCCTCGTACATCAGCATCGCCACCTTGAGTCCGGCCCGGTGGCGGCCGAGGGCGCGCAACACCTCGAAACTGCCGAGATGGGCGCCGATCAGCAGGGCGCCGGGCTGGCGTTCGAGGCTGGCATGCAGTGCCTCGGCGCCGACCACCTCGATGTCGAACAGGTCGAAACGGTCGTTGAGCAGGTAGATGCGGTCGTGGATGGTGCTGGCGAAGGCCAGCACGTGGCGGAAACCGTCCGCCCATTCGGCCCAGCGGCCGAGCGCCCGCTGCAGGTAGGCGCGGCTGGCGCGCCGGGCGCGGGCGGCGAACAGCACATAGTAGGCGGCGATGCCGTAGAGCACCAGGCGGCCGATGCGCCGGCCGAAGGTCAGCGAGATCCAGACCATCAGGCGGAGGATGGCGAGGTTGCTCTTTTCCTGCTGGCGCAACCAGTCGGTGCCGGTCGGCGGCTCCGTACTCATGCGTCCCCCGGCGTCAGGCTGCCGGAGGCCACGTCGCGTTCGCCGGCGCGGACGCGGAAGGCGATGCTGCCGCTGGCTTTGGTTTCCAGCGCGAAAATCAGGGTTTCGCCCGGGCCAACCGGACTGAGGAACTTGGCGTTGCCGATCTGCCAGCGGCCAGCGTGGCCGGCGAGCAGGGTTGTCGCGTAAAGAATGGCGCGGTCGACCAGGACGACGCCGGGAACGATCGGCCGGCCGGGAAAGTGGCCGGGCAGCGCCGGGTGATCGGCGGGCACGCGCCAGGCGAATTCACGGGCGGCCATCGGCTACCTTGTCGGTATAGAGCGCCAGCAGGTCGGTGCGCGGCAGCTTGCCGGTGCTGTTGCGCGGCAGGCGGTCGACAAAGACCAGCGGCCGCGGCAGGAAGATGGCGTCGATGCGCTCGCGCAGGGCCGCCTGAAATTGCCGGGCATCGAGGCCCGGGGCGACGACGAAGGCGCATAGCCGGGTGATGCCGTCGGCCGTTTCCTCGGGCAGGAAGAAGGCGGCATCGACGACGCCGGGAATGGCCATGACCTGGTGATTGAGATAGGCCAGCGAGGTGCGCTTGCCAGCGATATTGACCAGGTCGGCATGGCGGCCGTGCAGCACGAAGCGATCGCCGGGCAGGATTTCGATCAGGTCGGACAGCGTCACCTCGCCTTCGACGTGGCCGCCGCTGACCGTCGTCCATTCGCCGTCCTGGCGCAGCCGGACATCGGGAAACAGCTGCCAGGCCGGGCCGTCGCTCGGCCGCCGGCTGGCGATCTGGCTGCTCTCGGTACTGCCGAAGATTTCCAGCAGCGGCGCCGTGAAACGCTGTTCGGCGCGCGTCGCCAGCTCCGCCGACAGCGGCGCCGTCGCCGACAGCAGCAGGTCGACCGGCGGTAGCGGAATCTCGGCGGCGAGCAGCGACGAAAGATGAAAAGGGGTGGTCACCAGCAGGCGCGGTAGCGGCACCGCCGCGAGGGCGGTGACGATGTCCTGCGGATAGAAGGGCTTGCCCGACCAGAACGCTGAACCGTGCAGCGCCATCAGCAAGGTCGATTCGAAGCCGTAGGAATGCTGCACCGGCACCGTGCCGACGATCACGTGCGGCCGGCCGGCCAGGCCGAGGCGCTCGGCTTCGACGCGACCGTTGCGGACCAGCTTGCCCCAGGTCTTGTCGTGCGGCATCGGCGCGCCGGTCGAGCCGGAGGTGAATAGCCGGGCGGCGACGTGTTCGGCGGCGATTGCCGGGATCGCCTGGATGGCCGCCGGGTCGCCCGCCAGTTGCGCCGGGTAATCGAGGCGCGGCAGGTCGAGGCTGGCGAAGGGACCGTCGCACAGGCAACAGAGGTCGGGCGACTGGCTGCGGATGTCGCGTAGCGTCGTTGCCGACTGCGCGGCCGGCTGCAGGCTGATGCGGCCGTCGAGCAGGCCGGCGGCGAAACCGACGGCGAAATGGTAGCGGTCCTGGCAGACGTTGAGCAGGTGCCGGCCGGGCGGCAGCAACGGGCGCAGCGCATGGACATCGGCCAGGAACTGGCGGACGCTGACCGGGCCGTCCGGGCGCCAGGCGACGATGGCATCGAGGCTGGCGTGCCCGAGCAGCGGCACCGCCGTCATGGGTGTCTCGACGCGGCCTGGCGTGCCTGCATCGCCGCCCGGTAGCCGCGGATGGTGTCGCCGATGCTCGAGCGCTCCTCCGGTGGCAGCAGGTGCTGGCGGGCCAGGTGCTCGGCGGCGAACATCAGCAGCAGCAGCGGCATCGTCAGCAGGTTGGCGAACACCGACCAGGCAGCCGCCGGGGCCAGCCAGAACAGCAGGGTCGATAGCAGGGCCGAGGCCAGGAAGAAGGCGGTCCAGGCCTTCGTCACCTGCCGGGTGTAGCGGGCCTTCAGCGGCGACAGCACGCCGCCGTGGGCGAAGCGGGCGAACTGGCTGACCAGCGCCTCGTGGCCGCCGAACAGGGTCCGGCCGAACAGCGTCGCCAGCGCCAGATTGGTGCCCAGGTGCTGTACGTAATAAACCAGCGCGACATTCTGCCGCAGGATCGGCCAAGTCCAGGCCAGCAGCAGGAAGACCGCACAGCCGCCACCGATGATCCACAGCGGATGGCCGGCCCGCCAGAGCAGCATGACGGCGATGGCAATCAGCGGTGCGGTGGCCAGGGCGGCGGAAAAGTCGGGATGGGCGTCGCCGGCGCTGCCCTGATGTGCGAGTACCGCCCAGCCGACGATCAGGGCGAGGAGGACGATGCTGCGCAGCAGGGTGGCCGGGGTCAGGTTCATTTGCTGCGCTGACCGGCGATGTGGGTGGCCAGGGCGCGCAGCGACGAGAAGATGCGGACGTTGTCGTCGTTGTCCGAGCGCAACTGGAAACCGTAGCGCTTGGAGATGACCAGGGCGATTTCCAGCACGTCGATCGAGTCGAGGCCGAGGCCGTCGCCGAACAGCGGCGCATCGGCCTCGATCTCGGCCGGGGCGACCTCGAGGTTGAGGGCCGAGACGATCAGCTCGGCAACTTCCGGCAACAGCGCCGCGATGGCTTCCGGAGAGGGGGTTTGGGTCATGGCGGGATTTCCGTGGATGAATTAGCGGACGGCGCGGAAGGCAAGCACCGCATTGCTGCCGCCGAAAGCGAAGGAATTGGACAGGGCGGCGCGCAGCGGCTGGTCGTGGCGGGCGACGGTGACATGATCGAGGCCAGCACAGGCGGGGTCGATGTTATCGAGATGGGCGGTCGGCGGAATCGCCCCGGCGCGCAGGGCGAGCACCGTGATCAGCGCCTCGACGGCGCCGGCGGCGCCGAGCTGGTGGCCATGCATCGACTTGGTGGCGCTGACCGCCAGCCGCCCGGCCCGCTCGGCGAAAACCTCCTGCAAGGCCGCGGCTTCGACGCCATCGCCTTCCGCCGTGGCGGTGCCGTGGGCATTGACATAGTCGATGTCGGCCGGCGTCAGGCCGGCGTCGGCCAGCGTCGCCTTGAGCGCACGGACCTGGCCAGCGACTTCCGGACGGACCAGGTTGCTGTGATCGCAGGTGCTGGCATAGCCGACGATCTCGCCGTGGATGCGGGCGCCGCGGGCGATGGCCCGCTCCCAGTCTTCGAGCACCAGGGCCGCCCCGCCCTCGCCCAGCACCAGGCCGCTGCGTTCGGCATGGAACGGCCGGCAGGCGCTGGCCGCCGTCGTTTCGTCGCCGCCGGCCAGGACGCGCAGGGCTTCCCAGGCGCGGGCGACGCCGTAGGCCTGGGGTGCGTCGGAGCCGCCGGTCAGCATCACCGGCGCCTCGCCGCTACGCACCCGGCGGAAGGCCTCGCCGATGGCGATGGCCGAGGAGGCGCAGGCCACCGTATGGCTCATGCTGATGCCGCCGAGGCCGAACTGGATCGAGATGTGGGCGTTGGCGGCGTTGTTCATGCCGAGCACCACCGACAGCGGCGAAATGCGTTCGCGGCCCTTCTGCCACAGTTCGCGGTAGCCCTTTTCGTAGGCCAGCGTGCCGCCCAGCGCCGTGCCCCAGGCGACGCCCCAGCTGTCGCGGTCCTCGTCGCCGGCGGCCGTGCGGCTCAGGCCGGCATCGGCCCAGGCGGCGAAGGCGGCGGCCATGGCCAGCTGGGCGAAGCGGTCCATGGTGCCGGCCAGTGGCTTGCCGAGCACGGCTTCCGGGTCGAAGGCGGGACAGGTGACAAAAGGCAGATTCAGTGGCCGGGGAACATCGTCGGTGCGCAGCAGGCGCACGGCCGATTCGCCGGCCAGCAGCCGGGCGAAGAAATCATCCGGGCCAGCGCCGTAGGGGCTGACCATGCCCAGCCCGGTAACGGCCACGCGACGCCGGCTCATGAGGCGCTTTGTTCGCGGTACAGCCGGTCCATCAGGGCGATCATCTCGCCGATGGTTTTCGGGCTTTTCAGGCTCTTGGAGAGGGTGATGCCGAAGCGGTCCTCGAATTCGAACATCAGTTCGAGCATCATCAGCGAATCGACGCCGAGCCCCGCCAGCGCAGCCTCGGGCACGACCTGCTCGGGGGCGACGCCAAGACGATCGTGGAGAAATTCGCGAATCAGGCCGAGGGAATCCATAACCGGCGCATTTTAGCCCAAGGCCGGCCGTTTACAAAAAACGCCACGGCGCTCCGCCGTCCTTCAGATGACCCGCTGCAGGCTGCGCAGGAAGGTCGGCGCATCTTGGAAGCCGACGACGCGGACAGCGTCGATCTGGCGGCCTTTGGCGTCGAAAAAGATGATGCCCGGCGGGCCGTACAGCTTGAAGCGGGCGAGCAGTGCCTTGTCGTCGGCGCTGTTGCCGGTGACGTCGGCCTTGAGCAGCGTGAAACCGGCGAGTTTGCCCTGCACTGCCGGGTCGGAGAAGGTGAATTTCTCCATTTCCTTGCACGAGACGCACCAGTCGGCATAGAAGTCGAGCATCACCGGGCGGCCGGCGGCAGCGACACGGGCGTCGAGTTCGGCCAGCGTGCGCACCGGTTCGAAGGGCAGCTTCGGCGCCTCGGCGGCCACTGCCGAGCCGCGCAGGCCGGCCAGCGGCTGCAGGGGGTCGCGTCCACCGGCCAGGGCGCCGATCAGCAGCGCCGCGCCGGTCAGTAGCATGACGATGCCGATACCCTTCCAGAAGCGTTGCCAGCCCTTGGCCTGTAGCGGCAGTGGGTCGAGGGCATGGAGGAAGATGGCCGGGATGATCAGCAGGGCCGCCCAGCCGAGCATCACGACGACCGTCGGCAACACCGGCGAAACCAGCCACAGGGCGGTGGCCAGTAGCAACACGCCGAAGGCCTTCTTGACGCCTTCCATCCACGGCCCGGTCTTCGGCAGCAGCGAGCCGCCGGCGGTGCCGACGGCGATCAGCGGTGCCCCCATGCCCAGCGCCATGATGAACAGCGCCGTGCCGCCGAGCACGGCATCGCCGGTCTGGCCGATGTAGAGCAGCGCGCCGGCCAGCGGCGCGGCGACGCAGGGGCCGACGATCAGCGCCGAGAGGACGCCCATCAGGAAGACGCCGAGGCCGCGGCCGCCCTGCAGATGGCCGGATTCCTCGGACAGCTTGCTTTGCAGCGCGGTCGGCAGCTGCAGTTCGTAGAAACCGAACATCGAGAAGGAGAGGATGACGAAGACCAGGGCGAAGCTGCCGAGCACCCAGGCATTTTGCAGCGCGGCCGAGAGCAGCGTGCCGCTCAGGCCGGCGGCGACCCCGGCGGCGGCGTAGGTCAGCGCCATGCCCAGCACGTAGGCCAGCGACAAGGCGAAACCGCGGGCATGCGAGGCCTGGTGGCCCTGGCCGGCGATGATGCCGGAGAGGATGGGAATCATCGGAAAGACACAGGGCGTCAGCGACAGGCCGAGACCGGCGACGAAGAAGAAGGCGAGGATGGCCCAGAAGCCGGCGTCGCGCAGGGTGGCGGCAATCAGGCCGCTCTCGTCGCCGGCGCCGTCGTCGACCAGGCTGGCCGAGGGGGTCGTCGCCGGATCGGGCAGCGTCAGGCTGACGGTCTGCGTCTGCGGCGGATAGCAGACACCGGCATCGGCGCAGCCCTGCGAAGTCACGGCCAGGCGCAACGGCAGTTCGCCGGAACTGAGGCGCTCGACCGGCAGACGAATGGCCACCGTCTTGTAATAGACCTCGACCTTGCCGAAGGTATCGTCGTCCTTCTCCTTGCCCTTGGGCAGGAGCGGCGTGCCGAGCGTCGCCGCGTCGCCTTCGGCGGCGAAGCGGAACTTGTCGCGATACAGGTAGTAATCCTTGGCGATCGTGTAGACGACCTCGACCGTCTGGCCATCGAGGGCCCGGGCGGACGGCTTGAAGGCGACCACCGGATCGAGGAATTCCTCGGCGTGGGCGAAGGAGACGAGGCAGGTGAACAGCAGGAGCAGCAGGCGCATGGTCATTGGAGCGTTTCCTCGGCCAGCCAGTTCAAATAGGCGGGCAGGCCGCGGCTGATCGGCACGGCGATGATTTCCGGTACGTCGTAGGGATGCAGCTCGCTGATGCGGCTTTCGAGGGCGGCGTAGCGAGCGCTGGTGGTCTTGATCAGCAAGGGGATTTCGCTGGCCGATTCGACGGCACCCTGCCAGCGATAGAGCGACTGCACGCGCGGCAGGATGTTGACGCAGGCGGCCAGTTTCTCTTCGACGAGCGTCAGCGCCAGCGCGTTGGCGACTCCTTCGTCGGGGCAGTTGGTGATGAGCAGCAGCGGTTCCATCGGCGAATTCTACTTGAGCAGGCGGCGGCGGGTCAGGCGCAGGGCGATGGCGAAGGCTACGCCGGTGGTGAGCAGCAGCGCCATGATGTGGATCAGGGCATCGGCCGGCACCTGGCCGGCGAGCAGCGGCCGGACCAGCGCCACTCCCTGGGCCAGCGGCAGCCAGGCGCCGATGACGGCGAGCCAGCCGGGCAACTGGTCGGTCGGGAAGAAGACGCCGGAAATCAGCGTCATCGGCGTGATGAACAGCGTGAAGTAGTACATGAAGAAGTCGTAGGACGGGGCCAGCGCATTCCAGATCAGACCCAGCGCGGCGAAGGCCAGGCCGGTGAGGACGACGGCCGGCAGCACCCAGAACAGCAGCGGCCCGTTGGTCAGGCCGAGTGCGGCGATGACGATCAGGATGGCGCAGCCGGAGAAGAAGGACTTGGTCGCCGCCCAGAACAGCTCGCCGGCGACGACGTCGGTCAGGCCGAGCGGCGTGTTGAGGATGGCGTCCCAGGTCTTCTGCACATGCATGCGCGAGAAGGACGAATACAGCGCCTCGAAGGTCGCCGCGTTCATCGTCGAGGCGCAGACCGTGCCGGCGGCGAGGAAGGCGACGTAGGGCTGGCCGTCGATCGACGGCAGCATGGCACCCAGGCCGTAGCCGAGGCCGAGCATGTAGATCAGCGGGTCGGCCAGGTTGCCGAGGATGGACGGCAAGGCCAGCTTGCGCCAGACGAGGAAGTTGCGGCGCCAGACGGGGAGGAAGCGCAGGAAGGGCGGCAGCGGGTGCATGCGGGGGATGGGCGGTGGGGAGAAAGCATTCTACTGCGAAGCGGCGTGCAGGCTTGTGCCGCTGCTTAGTCGCGCAACTCGCGCCCGGTCAGCTTGATGAAGACATCTTCCAGGTTGGAGGCGCGGTGCACGTAGCGCAGGCCGTGGGCGCCGGCCAGCCGGTCGAGCAGCGGGTGCGGCTCGCGGCAGTAGAAGAAGGCGGTTTCGCCGCTGGTCTCGACGCGTTCGGCCAGCGGCCGGGCGGCGTCGACAAAGGCCGGCAGATCGCCACCGGCTTCGTCATAGACCTCGATGACCTGCGGTTCGATGTGCTCGGCGATCAACTGGCGCGGACTGCCGTCGGCAATCTTGCGCCCGTGGTCGATGACGATCAGCGTATCGCACAGGCGTTCCGCCTCGTCCATGAAATGCGTGGTCAGGATCAGCGTCTTGCCGGCCGACTTGAGCTGCTTCAGGCGTTCCCAGATCAGGTGGCGGGCCTGCGGATCGAGGCCGGTAGTCGGTTCGTCGAGGAAGACCACGTCCGGATCGTTGATCAAGGCGCGGGCCAGTGTCAGGCGCCGTTTCATGCCGCCGGACAGCGTCGACAGACGGGCATCGGCCTTGCTGCCGAGGCTGGCGAAATCCAGGAGCGACGGGATGCGGGCGCGGATGTCGGCATCGGCCAGGCCGAAATAGCGGCCGAAGACCAGCAGGTTCTCGCTGCAGGTGAAATCCGGATCGAGATTGTCGAACTGCGGCACGACGCCGACCCGTGCCCGCGCCGGCTGGGCATCGGCGGGAATGGCGTGGCCGTTGAGGACGATGCGCCCGCTGTCGGGCGCCGTCAGGCCGAGGCAGAGGCGCAGCGTCGTCGTCTTGCCGGCGCCATTGGGGCCGAGCAGGCCGAAACAGGTGCCCGGCTCGACGGCGAACGACAACCCAGCGACGACGGCGGTGCCGGCGTAGGTCTTGCGCAGGTCGCTGACGCTGAGTGCCGCCGTTTCAGTTGCCGGGGCGGCGATCGCGGCTGCCGCGACGGAGGCTAGTGACGCCATGCCCGGGTGATGATGTCGCGAATCAGGTGCAGCCGGCGGTGGAAGAAATGGTCAGCACCCGGCACCACCACCACCGGCAGATCGTTCGGCTGGGCCCAGGCGAAGACGTTGCCGAGCGGCACCAAGGTATCGTCCGAGCCGTGGATGACGATGGTGTCGTGTGGCACGGCCTCGGTGTCGTAACGGCGGGGG